>DBIU01000073.1:0-600 GCA_002304735.1 Ruminococcaceae bacterium UBA794
TATGTTCGGTCAGTACAAGAGAATTAAGAACGAGTTTACGGGCGTTCTCACCGGTAAGGGACTTAACTACGGCGGTTCTCTTGCGAGAACCGAGGCTACGGGCTTCGGACTTTGCTACTTCACCGATGAAATGCTCAAAGCAAACGGCAAGAGCTTCAACGGTCAGACGGTTATCATCTCCGGTTCCGGAAACGTTGCAATTTACGCGACAAAGAAGGCTACCGAGCTTGGCGGCAAGGTTGTAACCGTTTCCGACTCCAACGGCTACATCTACGACCCCGACGGAATTGACCTTGACGTTGTTAAGCAGATAAAGGAAGTTGAGCGCGGACGTATCAAGGAATATGTCGGCAGAACCGCTCACAAGAACGCAGAGTACCACGAGGGCAGCGTTTGGGGCGCTAAGATTAAGGCTGACATCGCTCTTCCGTGCGCTACTCAGAACGAAATCAACGGCGACTTTGCTAAAAATCTCGCTGAAAACGGCGTTTACGCGGTGGCAGAGGGCGCAAATATGCCTTCTACTCCCGAAGCTATTGAAGTTTACTTCACAAACAAGATGCTTTACGGTCCCGCAAAGGCTGCAAACGCAGGCGGCGT
>DBIU01000073.1:657-1666 GCA_002304735.1 Ruminococcaceae bacterium UBA794
GACTTGAGATGAGCCAGAATTCCATTCGTTACAGCTGGACGTTCGAGGAAGTTGACGAAAAGCTTCACGGCATTATGGTTTCCATCTTCAAGGCTTGCAACGACGCGGCTAAGGAGTACGGTATGGAAGGCAACTATATGGCAGGCGCGAATATCGCGGGCTTCCTCAAGGTTGCGGAAGCAATGAAGGCTCAGGGCTGCGTTTAATCCCGCAGGACTTCATTTCAATAACAAAAGGCGGAGAATTTCGGTTCTCCGCTTTTCTTGTTATTGTTTACATATTATGATGAAATTTTTGGTTAAAATGAACATTGTATTTTTCTCAGTAATTTGATATAATGAATTGTACTCAAATTCACACTGTTTTTTAGGAGGAAAAAATGAACGAAAATCAGAATTACGCAAATCCCCCGCAGCAGACTGTACAGGTAATTTATCAGCAGCAAACTTACGCGCCCATCAGACAGCTTAATACAAACAGAGGGCTTTTGAAATTTATTCTGTTGTCGATAATAACGCTCGGAATATACGGGCTTGTTGTTATGTCATCGGTCGGCGAGGACTTAAATTTGATTGCTTCGCGTTATGACGGTAAAAAGACGATGCACTTCTGTCTGTTAACTTTCCTAATCGCGCCCCTAACTCTCGGCATCGGCTCTCTCGTTTGGTATCACAAACTGTCAGACCGCATTAACAGCGAGCTTCGCAGAAGAAATATAAACTACTCCTTCGGTTCGGGAACATTCTGGGGCTGGTGCATTTTAGGTTCGCTTATCATTATCGGACCATTTGTTTATATGGCAAAGCTCTTTCAAGCAATGAATATGCTTTCTGAAAGCTACAATATGTACGGCTGAATAAATAAATCCGCGCTTCCATTTCAAAAGCGCGGATTTTTGTTATTTTACGCTTATCAATGATGGAACAGGCGAATACCCGTAAACGCCATCGCAATTCCGTACTTATCGCAAACCTCGATAACGTTGTCGTCGCGGATTGAGCCGCCGGGC
>DBIU01000073.1:1757-7752 GCA_002304735.1 Ruminococcaceae bacterium UBA794
TGTCGCCGAACGGGAAGAACGCGTCCGAGCCGAGCGCCGTGTCGTTCATCGTGTCAAGCCACTCGCGCTTCATTTCGCGGGTGAACACCTCCGGCTTAACCTTGAAAATCTTCTGCCATGCGCCGTCCGCAAGCACGTCCATATAGTCCTCGCCGATGTACAAATCAATCGCGTTGTCGCGGTCCGCGCGGCGGATATCGTCAACAAACTGCAAATTCATAACCGTGGGCGACTGACGAAGATACCAGTTGTCCGCCTTTGTTCCCGCAAGACGCGTGCAGTGTATTCTCGACTGCTGTCCCGCGCCGATGCCGATTGCCTGTCCGCCCGAAGCGTAAGCAACCGAGTTCGACTGCGTGTATTTCAGCGTGATAAGCGCGATTGCGAGGTCGTCAAGCGCCTTTTTCGGGATATCCTTGTTCTTTGTAGGACGATTAGCGAACAGCTCGTCGTTTATTACAAGCTCGTTTCTGCCCTGCTCAAACGTAATTCCGTATACCTGCTTGCGCTCGATGGGGTCGGGAACGTAATTCGGGTCGATTTTAATGATATTATAAGTGCCTTTTCTCTTGGATTTGAGGATTTCAAGCGCGTCCGCGTCATATCCGGGCGCGATAACGCCGTCCGAAACCTCGCGCTGAATAATTCTCGCGGTCGAAGCGTCGCATACGTCGGAAAGCGCGATAAAGTCGCCGTAGCTCGACATTCTGTCCGCGCCGCGCGCTCTCGCATACGCGCACGCAAGCGGAGAAAGCTCGCCAAGGTCGTCGACCCAGTAAATCTTCGCGAGCGTTTCGGTAAGCGGAAGTCCGATTGCCGCGCCCGCAGGAGAAACGTGCTTGAAAGAGGTCGCCGCGGGCATTCCCGTAGCCGCCTTAAGCTCCTTTACAAGCTGCCAGCCGTTGAAAGCGTCCATAAAGTTGATGTAGCCGGGTCTGCCGTTAAGCACCTCGATAGGCAAATCCCTGCCGTTTTCCATAAAAATTCTTGACGGCTTCTGGTTGGGATTGCAGCCATATTTAAGTTCAAGTTCGTTCATAAAAATATCCTTTCGTGATTACTTGTTCTTGTTAACTATTCTGCTCTCATATTTGCCCGTTTCCACGTCGATAAAGCGCGTGAAAAGCGAAACCTTGTTGTCCTTATTGAGGTTATTCCACACGAAATCGGTGAACTCGTCGATATTCATATCGGGGATAGCAACGTCCTTCGGCTCGCCCTCGAAGCTCGGCAGCCTGCCGTCCTTTTCATCACCTGCATAGGTGTGAATAAAACTTCCCGCGCCGTCAACGGGGTCGCTGTAAGCGAAAGTGAAGCGGCGGCAGGAGTCGGGGTTTCCGTTCGCGCTCTTGAGTATCGACATAGCGTAATTCATCGAGCCGTTTTCAAGGTGAACGATACCTGAAATTCTCGGAGTGAAATTCGGCTTGTCGTCCTCGAAAATTCTCCCGCGCAGCGACTGCTCAAAACTCATCTGCTTGTCCATAAGCTCAAAAATCGTATCGGTCTGGTCGCCGTTTGTAACGATAGTTTTATTGCCGAGAACACGCACAGGCGCGTAAATAATGAGATGCGGGTCGGTCATTTTGCTCTCGTCGAAAGCCTGCGTGCGAATACCCTCGCCGTCCTCGATAAAAACGCGGTTGCGGCTGTTTTCGCTGCGTCCCATTATAAAGTACGCGATAACCGCCTTTTTTCCGCTCCTGCCGATAACAATTCCTCTGCCGTGATAAGCGAGAGAATTAAGCTCCTTGTCAAGTGCAATCATAAAAACCTCCTGATAAATCGGTATTTTTCACGAAATATAGTTATATTTCTTCTTCAAAAGTCTTTCGTTCCACGGAGAAACGCCGCCGTATTCGCCCGCATACACGGGATAATCCTCGCGCATAGCAATCTCGAAAATCTCGTCCGGCAGCTCTTTCAGCCGCATTTTCAGGCTGAACGCGGGCGGGCAGTCCTCGTCCGAAAGCAAGCTGTTTTTCTCAAACGCAAGAGAAACAGGCTCGGACAATTCCACAACCGTTTCCGCCGTAATTTCACTCAAATCTTCCGTGATGAAATCAAATTCATCTCCGCGTTCTTCAAAAAAATCAACGAGATACTCGCCTGCCGCGCTGAAAATACGGTTAAAGGCTTCGTCGGAAAGCGAGAGTCCCTCGAAAAATTCCGCGCAGCGCCGCGCGTACTCCTCGCCGCAGTTTTTTGACGTGAGAAACGGGATTTTGCAGCCGAAAATCGCGGAATAAACCTTTCCCTCAAGCCGCCCGAAATAACCGCTGCTTTCGCGCAGTTCAAAGTCACTCAATGACCGTCACCCCGTCAATCACCTTAATTCTGTCCTCGCAGAACAGCGAAACCGCCTGCGGGAGAATTTTCCATTCCGCCTGCTCCATAACTCGTCGCTGGAGGATTTCGGGAGTATCGCCGTTCTTGACTTCAACCGCCTTTTGCAGTATAATCGGACCGCCGTCGCAGACCTCCGTGACGAAATGCACGGTAGCTCCCGTCAGCTTAACGCCCTTTTTCAGCGCTTCCTCGTGAACGTGAAGTCCGTAAAATCCCTTTCCGCAGAAGCTCGGAATAAGCGCGGGGTGAACGTTCATCATCTTGTTCGGAAACGCCCTCACAATCTGCTCGTCAAGTATCGTCATAAATCCCGCGTAAACCACAAGGTCAGCCTTTTCCTCAAGCAGAGCCTCGGTCATCGCCTTTGTGTACGAAGCGACGTCCGCGTAGTCCTTCCGCACAAGAACGCGCGTTTTTATGCCGTTTTGCCTTGCTCTTTCGAGAGCGTATGCGTCCGCTTTTGACGCGATTACGCAGGTAATCCTGCCGTTTTTGATTTCACCGCGTTTTTCCGCGTCGATAAGCGCCTGCAAATTAGTGCCGCCGCCCGACACCAGAACCGCAATTTTCTTCATAGCCGCTCCTTTTCTTCCTCAATCGAACGGGAGCTGAATTTCAACGCCCGAATATGCGCCGCTTTCATTTATATCAAAGAAAGCGCTCTGCGTAATTTCAGACTTCTTCCCGAACATACCGCGGAAAATCTCGCCTATGCTCATATCAGTAATTGAAAAGAACGCCGACGGTTCCCTCAACGGTCGAACCGATTATATAAGCGTCCTCGCCCGTTGAGCGCAGAATTTCAACCGCCTTATCGGCATTCTCCGCGTCAACGACAATCGCCATTCCGATACCCATATTAAAGGTATTGTACATATCGTGCTCGCTGATATTGCCTTCCTTTTGGATAAGGCTGAAGATAGGCGGCACGGGGAAGCTTCCCTGCTTGATTTTCGCCGAGATGCCGTCGGGCAGCATTCTCGGAATATTCTCATAAAAGCCGCCGCCGGTTATGTGGGAAATGCCCTTTACAGGGAGCTTTTCAATGAGGTTCAGCACGGATTTGACGTATATTTTGGTCGGCGCGAGAAGCGTATCTCCGAGGGATTTTCCAAGCTCGGGGATAAGCGCCTTGAGCTTCTGCTCGTTGAGGTTGAACACCTTGCGAACAAGCGAAAATCCATTTGAGTGAACGCCGCTCGAAGAAATTCCGATAATTGCGTCGCCGGGCTTGATTGTCGTGTTGTCGATAATTTTTTTCTTGTCAACGATACCGGTCGCGTAACCCGCGATATCATACTCGTCCTCGGGCATCATTCCGGGATGCTCCGCGGTTTCGCCGCCGATAAGCGCGCAGCCCGCAAGCACGCAGCCGTCAGCCACGCCTCTAACGATTTCCGCAACCTTTTCTGGAACATTCTTTCCGATTGCGATATAATCGAGGAACCAAAGCGGCTTCGCGCCGCAGCAAATGATGTCGTTAACGCACATAGCAACGCAGTCGATACCGATTGTGTCGTGCTTGTCCATAAGCATCGCGATTTTCAGCTTTGTTCCAACGCCGTCCGTTCCCGAAACCATAACAGGCTCGGATATCCCGCTCAAATCGGGCTGAAAAAGACCGCCGAAACCGCCTATTCCCGAGATACAGCCGGGAATTTTCGTCCGCTCAACGTCGTCCTTCATAAGCTTGACGCTCTCGTAACCCGCCGTTACGTCAACGCCCGCAGCCTTGTAGCTTTCACTGTAACTGTTCATTTCTTTCTCCTTTGTAGTAATTGCAGAAGCCTATTGAACGCCGCTTTGCGGCGATTTTTACTTTTGCTCGCCTCTAAAAACCTTGTTTTCCCTTTTCAAACCGGTTTTCAGAGGCTCACTCCTCAAACTTTCTCTCAAACTTGTCTTTCGGGATTTCTTTCGGCACTTCAACGGGGTATTTTCCCGTGAAACAGCCCGTGCAAAACCCACATTTTGCGTTCTCGGCGATTTTGGCGACATTCTCCACGCTTAAGAAGCCGAGCGTATCCACGCCGATTATTTCCGCGATTTCATCAATCGAATGATGATTTGCGATAAGATTATCCTTACTGTCGATATCCGTTCCGAAGAAGCACTCGCTGATGAACGGCGGCGAAGAAATTCTCATATGAATTTCCTTTGCGCCCGCGTTTCTCAGCAGCTTTACAACCTTCGCCGAGGTCGTTCCGCGGACGATGCTGTCGTCGACAAGCACAACGCGCTTATCTTTAACCGTTTCGCTAAGCACGTTAAGCTTGATTTTAACGGAATTTTCGCGCTGCCCTTGAGTCGGCTGAATGAACGTTCTGCCGATATAGCGGTTTTTGATAAACCCGACGCCGTAGGGTATTCCCGATTCCTGCGAATAACCGAGCGCCGCGTCAAGCCCGCTGTCCGGACAGCCGATTACGACGTCCGCGTCAACGGGGTGCTGCTTCGCGAGAAAACGTCCCGCGCGCAGCCTCGCCTTGTGAACCGAAGCGCCCTCGATAACCGAGTCGGGTCTTGCGAAATACACGAACTCGAACACGCAAAGCGAGCTTTTCCCGCCGCAGTGCGTTTTGATTGACTCAAGCCCGTTTTCGTCGATAACGATGATTTCGCCCGGCTCGATATCTCTGATAAATTTCGCGCCTATGCAGTCGAAAGCGCACGTTTCGCTCGCAACTACATAGCCCTCGTTATCGGGCAAAGCGCCGAGCGCAAGCGGGCGAAATCCGTTCGGGTCGCGCGCCGCGATAAGCTTTTTCGGCGACATAATCACAAGCGAATACGCGCCCTTAATCCTGTTCATCGCGCGTTCAACCGCCGCCTGAATAGAACCGCACTCAAGCCGCTCGCGCGTTATCGCGTAGGAAATGACCTCGGTGTCGCTTGTCGTGTGGAAAATCGCGCCGTGAAGCTCAAATTCCCTGCGCAAATCAAGCGCGTTTATCAGATTGCCGTTATGCGCAATCGCAAGCGAACCCTTGACGTGCCGAACCGTAAGCGGCTGGCAGTTTTCCGTGTTCACGCCGCCCGTCGTCGAGTAGCGAACGTGACCGATGGCAATTCTTCCCTCGTCAAATTCGCCGAGATTTTTTTCGTTGAACACCTCGTTTACAAGCCCCACGCCCTTGCGCGTCTTGAAAACGCCGCGCTCGTTCACGACAATTCCGCAGCTCTCCTGACCTCTGTGCTGAAGCGCGTAAAGCCCGAAATAAACGGACGAAGCAACGTTTGCGGGCTTATTCGAGTAAATCCCGAAAACGCCGCACTCCTCGTGAATATTATCGTTCTTAGACAAAAAATCAATCCTTTCTTGTCCCGCACACACTTTTATATCTATCTCTGTAAAAAACGCTTAGTCCCGCTTGCCGCTCCAGCAGTAGGTGCAGAGCTTACATTCGGGCAGCCCGACCGCCTTTACCGTGCCGTCAAGGAACTGAAATTCCAGCGACGTCAGCTTCAAGCGGCGGCAGATTTCATCTCTCAAACGCTTTCCGCGCTCGGTTTTGGAGTCCGCGTATTCGGCAATGTACTTCACGCCCTCGTCGCCCTCGTATTCGTGAATAATCCTTCTCGCGATAAGGTCAAGCTCCGACGTGCTGCGCGAGAAATTGAGGTATTTGCAGCCGAACATAATCGG
>DBIU01000073.1:7822-9036 GCA_002304735.1 Ruminococcaceae bacterium UBA794
CACTTCCTTCGCGCCGTTTTCGTACAGAAACTCAACGGTTTCGCGCATCTGCGTTCCTCTGACGATACTGTCGTCAACGAAAAGCAGCTTCTTTCCCTCGATAAGCTCGTGAACGGGAATAAGCTTCATTTTCGCGACCTTGTTTCGCATTTCCTGGCTCTGCGGCATAAAGCTGCGCGGCCAAGTGGGAGTGTACTTTATAAAAGGTCTTGCAAACGGTATTCCGCTGCGGTTCGCATAGCCGACGGCGTGAGGAACGCCCGAATCCGGCACTCCGCAGACGTAATCGACGTCGGGAAGCGTTCCGTTTTGGATATCGTACTCCGCCATAATCTCGCCGTTTCGGGTACGCATCGTTTCAACGGTCACGCCCTCGTAAACCGAGTTCGGATAGCCGTAATACGTCCACAAAAACGTGCAAATTCTGAGCGCGTCGGGGTTTCCCTCGCCGAGAACCTCTATTCCGTCCGCGGTTATCTTAACGATTTCCGCGGGCAAAAGCTCCCTGCACGTCTTATAGCCGAGCTTCTGATAAGCAAAGCTCTCGAACGAAACGCAATAGCCGTCCTCGCCCTCGCCGATTATGATAGGAAGCCGTCCGAATTTATCCCTCGCGGCGATAATTCCGTCCTCCGTGAGAATAAGCAGCGACATCGTTCCGTCGACGCGTTCCTGCGCGTAGCGGATTCCCTCGGCAAAGCTGTCTTTTTGAGCGATAAGCGCGCCGATAAGCGCCGACGAGTTAACCTTGCTGCTCGTCATTGTTTCAAAGCTCGCGAGCCTGCTGTCGAAAAACTCGTCGCAAAGCTCCTCGGCGTTGTTGATTATACCGATATTGCACACGGCAATCCTGCCGAGCTTTGAGCGCAGAAGAATGGGCTGCGGGTCAGAATCGCTTATGCAGCCTATTCCGAGATTTCCCGACATTCCCGCGAGTTCTTTCTCGAATTTTGTTCTGAACGGGGAATTTTCAATGCTGTGAATACCCCTCTGAAAGCCCTTTTCGGGCGAATAAAACGCCATACCGCCGCGTCTTGTGCCAAGATGCGAATGATAGTCCGTTCCGAAAAAGACTTCTTCAACGCAGCTTCTCTTCAAAGCCGCTCCAAAAAATCCGCCCATATTTCACCACATTTCCGTAAAAATCCGACAAATTACTTTGCGGACATAATTCTCTTCATAATCTCGTTGTAAGCGTCCTCAACTCCGCCCAT
>DBIU01000073.1:9083-33824 GCA_002304735.1 Ruminococcaceae bacterium UBA794
CGCGGCGGAAGCGGTCCTTGTCGAGCTTTTCGTGGGTTGTGGAGTCCCAGAAGCGGCAGGTATCGGGAGAAATCTCGTCCGCGAGGAGAATTTTTCCGTGGAAGCGTCCGAACTCAATCTTGAAGTCGATGAGGTCGATGTTGAGCTTCTTGAAGAAGCCGAGCATAAACTCGTTTACCTTAAACGCGTACTTTGCGATTTCGTCAAGCTCCTCCTTAGTCGCAAGACCAAGACCGAGCGCATAATAATCGTTGATAAACGGGTCGCCGAGGTCGTCGTTCTTATAGCTAAATTCAAGCGTCGGGCATTTGAGGGGAGTGCCTTCCGCGATACCGAGCTTCTTTGAAAAGCTTCCCGCGGCAACATTTCTCACGATAACCTCAAGCGGAACGATTTCAACCTTCTTTACGAGCGTTTCTCTGTCGGAAAGCTCCTCGACAAGGTGGGTGGGAACGCCCTCTTTTTCGAGCAGACTGAACATAAAGTTCGTCATCTTGTTGTTGATAACGCCCTTGCCGACAATCGTGCCTTTCTTCTCGCCGTTGAAAGCGGTTGCGTCGTCCTTGTAGTCAACGATAACGTAATCGGGATTTTCGGTAGCGAAAACCTTCTTTGCCTTGCCCTCGTAAAGCTGTTTCGTCTTTGTGTAATTCATAGTAAAATCTCCTTTTCTTTGTATCAAAATTTGTATCAAAATCGGAATTATTCTTCCGAAAAAAGCTCTTCCTGAAGCTTTCTGTCCTTTTCGTTAATTTTCTCAATCATCTTGCGCTTTTCAACGCTGAGCTGCGCCTCAAGCGCCTCGTTGCTGAGAGCGAGAATTTGCACGGCGAGAATAGCCGCGTTTTCCGCGCCGTCCACGGCAACCGTCGCCACGGGGATTCCGGAAGGCATCTGAACCGTTGACAGAAGCGCGTCAAGACCGTCGAAATTCTTTCCGGAGCAGGGTATTCCGATAACGGGGAGAGTCGTGTGCGCTGCGACGATACCCGCAAGGTGCGCCGCCATACCCGCCGCGCAGATTATTACGCCGAAGCCGTTTCCCCTCGCCTTTTCGGAAAACTCGCAGACCGCTCTGGGGGTTCTGTGCGCGGACATAATCCTGCACTCGTATTCAAGCCCGAAGCTCTTGATTTTGTCGAGAGCCTTCTTAACAACGGGCAGGTCGCTGTCGCTTCCCATTATTACCGCAACTTTTTTTGCCGCCATAAAACAACTTCCTTTCAAATAAAAATAGCTGTATAATTACAATACAGCTAAAGGCTAAAAATCGGTTTTTTGTGCAACTATTCCGTAAAAATCGTCCAAATTTCCAAACGAAAAACTCTTTTTCGATAACATACCGCCGTTCTCCTGTCAAAAAATGGAATTTCTACTCAAATAACGCAAAATAAAAAACCTACTTTTATTGTACTATAATTCCCGTCAAATTGCAAGGGGTTTTTGAAAAATTTTCTCAAATTATCACACTAAAGTATTCTTGAATTGTTTATAACCAATCCGAAAGTCACTCCGAGAGAGTCCGCGGCGGTTCTGCAAACGCTCATTCTCGAAAGGAAAATCTCGAAATATTCCATAACGGAGCTGATTTTAAGGTCGATTGACAGCCGCAGAATAAGCTCCTTCTTATCGTCCGAAAAGGCAAGCTCCGAGCTTTCAACGGCGTAATTCACGCGGTCGTGGATATCGGCGGCGAGATTTTCGCCGCTGGGAACGAAAGGCTTTCCGTCCTTTCCGCGGACGCGCGACCTGCGAACGTCCGATTTATCCGCGATAATAAGCGCCGCGGCGATGGGATTTACGGGATAAGCGCTGCCCTCGTCGTGATTTCCGATAGCGGAAACTATGCGCGAAATCTCCTGCGCGGGCATACCGAGGCTGTCGAGAAGCCTAAAAGCCATCAGAGCGCCCGACTGCGCGTGACCGACGCGGTTTATCACGTTTCCGATATCGTGCAGATAAGCGGCAATCTGCGCGAGTTCGCAGGTTCTCGCGTCAAATCCGAGCGTTTCGAGTATCATAAAAGCGTTCGCCGCCGCGCGCTCGACGTGACCCTTCGAGTGTTCCGTATAGCCGATTGCCGAAAGCGCCTCGTCCGCGAATTTGATATAAGTCGCGACGTCGCTGTTTGTTTTGATGTAGTCGTAAGTTATATTGCTCATAAATTCCTCGTTATCCGATAAAATCAATTGCCCACATTATTGTTGCAAAAGCGGACGGAATTGATACGCACACGCCGAGAATTATCGTCGCGAGCGCGTTTCCGTCTATAACGAACCTAAAAATCCTGCTTTTCAGCACTCTTTTCTTCTTTCCCTCGATATAGAGCTTCTTTTTCATCACCGTTTCACCGGGGAAAATATTGCGCCGCTCCTCGCCGTCAACTCGATAAACCGCCGCAGGAAAGCGTTTGGTATCGTCAAGCCGCAAAAACTCGGCTTTCGCGGGCTTTGCTGTTATAAGGAAGAACAGGCAGACCGTGAAAAACAGCGCCGTGAGAACGATAACCGCCGCCAAAATCCACACCAGAAGCATTCCAACGTCCGCAAGACTGAAGCCCAAGCAGAGCATTATCACGGCGACAAGCCCGAAGCCTATAACATATTCCACAAAATCCCCCCTTGATATTTTAGCATATTTCCTATATTTTGTCAACAGCTATTGCAAAAAAGCGGATTTTATTGACTATCGCGAAAAAATGTGTTATAATAGAAGATGATTATATAATGCAGAAGTATGATTTGAAGGGAGTGAGAGCGTTGAAAAGGCGAAAAATCGCGGTTTTAGCGGCATTGTCGGCGATTATATTGAGCGGCTGCGGCGCAGGCGCGGATAATTCTCCCTCGGAAAAAGAAGCCGTTTCCTCCGAAAGCGCGCTTCCGTTCGACGACTATTTTCCCGAAATCACGCCCGATACCCCCGCGCTGACTTATCTCGGCTCGCGCGACCTGCGAAGCTCCGAGGCGCTTGAATTGTACAATAAAACGTTTGCGGCGGATTACAAAAAATCCGATATTCTCGTTCGAGAATATTGCTCGGAATACCGCCTTGCGGACGTTCTTTCCGAGAAAATGGCGTCCGACCGTTCTCCCGACCTCACGGACAAGCTCCCGAACAGCTTTCCCTATCTTATGTCGAAGAATTATTACGAGGACTTGACGAAATACATCGACCGAAGCGCACCGCAATGGACGGAATACGCTTCCTATATCGACTTTTACAGCTATAACGGCAGCCGTTTCTTCTACCCCGAAACCGTGACGGCCGCGCCGCGTTTTCTTGTGTACAGCAAGGAGCGGTTCGAAGCGCTCGGACTCGCCGACCCGGAAACGCTCTATTATGACGGAAAATGGACAAGAAAAGCGTTTACCGAGGCTGCGGAGAGCTTCTGCGCGGCAATGGGCGGAACGGGAGTTTACGGCGACGGAATAACGGACGGATTTATCTCGTCGGAGGGAGAAACGGTGTTCTCAAAAGCCGAAAGCGGACAGGTTGTCTGCAATCTTGAAGGCGAAAAAATAACCGAAATATTCGATTATCTGAAAAACGAGCTTTCGGCGAAAACCGGCATAGAGAGCTTCACGGGCTACGACAGGATAATAAACGGAAGGTCGGCTTTTTTGCTTATTGACGACGGCGGCTATAACGAGCTTCTCGCGATTGATTCGGGGAAGAATTACGGCGCCGTTCCCATTCCGAAAGCCGACGACGGCGAAATATACTTCTGCGCGGCGGAAAGCGAAGGCTATCTCGTTCCGAAAGGCGCGAAAAACGTAAAGGGCGCGGCTTGCTTTATAAACTGCGGGAGGATTGCCGCGGCGCGCGCCGAAGCGCCAGAAAGCGTTCTCGCGAAAATGCGCGCAAACGGGCTTACCGCCGTTCCCGAGGAGAATTATTGCTTCGACGCGAAAACAAACGTCGCGATAAAGGATTACCTTTCTCTGCCGCTGCTGAAAAACGAAGATGAAAGCGGCTCTGCGAGCGGACTTGCGGAAATCGAAGCCGCCGTCGCCGAAATTAATTCGCTCAACTGAAAATAGGTAACCTCTAAAAATCTGCCGTGAAGGAGGTTTTAAGAGGTTACCAATAATATTTGAACAAAGAAGGTATCGATTGTGGATATTCACAAGCAGGTTGAATGGCTCAGACCTGACAGAATAATGAAGCTGTACGACGGCGAAAAAAGTATGCTCGGAATGAACAGGCTTCTCATAATCGGCGTCGGAAAAAACGGAACGGACTGCCTTATGAGAGCGAAGCACATTGCCGAAAACCGCTTCAATCCGCGCAGCGACAAGCTTCGCTTTCTTGCATTCGGCGAGGAGGAGTATCTTGACGGCGCGGAGTATTGCGGCTCTGTTCTCCGAGAGGACGAGAAAATCGCCGTAAATCCCGAAAAAGCGGTCTATCAATACCTCGACGACCCCGACCTGCTTTCGCCGCAGGCGCGCGAGTGGTTTGATATGGGACTTAAGAATTATTCCCCGAACGCGCCGAAATACGGTCTGCAAAAAAGACAGGGCGGGAGAATTGCGCTTTTTCATTGCATAGAACAGCTTTTAGCGCGGCTTGACGAGCTTTCGGCGCTGTTCTCCAAGAGCGAAAATCCGCTTGAAATAACCGTTGTCGGCAACCTCGGCGACGCTTTTTTCGGAGGAACGGCTGTTGACTTTGGCTACATACTCACGGATTTCTTCAAAAACGCGGCTTTTCCCGTGAAAGTTAACGCGCTTATGTTCGCAGGAGATACCGCGCAGCTCTTTGAAAAGGACGCGCGCGACCTTGCGAATTATTACGCGAACACAATTCTCACAAAAGGCGAGCTTGACGCGTTTCAGAGCAGAAAAGCGAAATTTTCGCAGAAATATACGGAAAAGTACGCGGTGTCGTCCGAAAAGCCGCCTTATAACGCGTGCTATATCGCTTCGGCGGAAAAAAGCTACGCGCTGACGCTTGAAGCGGCTGCGGAAAAACTGCTTTCCGCGGGCGAATTTATCTACAAAAATGACGACGACGCGGACCGAGTTGTTTCGTACAATATGCTTGACCGGAACGGCGCGCATACGTTCAGATACCTCGCTTACGGGATTTCGGGAATGGAAATTCCGCTCGGGAAAATAGTATCGTATCTCTCCGTGAAGCTGTTCGCGGACCTTTGCGGCTATCTTAAGCAAAACAGCGCGGTTCAGATGCAGCTAAGCCTGCTTGTAAGCCGCGTTACGCCGGACGCAATGCTTCTCGCTTCACGGGCGGGAACAGTTCCCAAAATCGAATACGACGAGAAATACAACCCGCTTTTCACGATAAAATCGCTTAAAAAGGGCGCGGAAGCCTCGAAAAACTACATAACCGAAAAAATCGAGGAATATGCCGAGCTGGTAAAAAAAGGCGCGGAGGAGAACCTCCCGCTTGCGGTCGGCGAAGTTACGAAGGCGTGCGATGAAGCGCTCGGTGATTTTGAAAAGGGACCGTTCTGTGCGCAGGAGATTATCAGAGCGTGTCTTGAACGTCTTAAAACGCTGATTAGCCGAACAAAAGCCGAAAAAGAGGACGCAGACGAGCTTATCGAGCGCCGCGAGCGTCTCCTGCAAAGCGATTACAGAAAGCTCAAGGGAACGCCCGCGATTATGGCGGGAAACGCGGCTCGGCTTTATATTTCGTCGCTTTCGGAATATGCCGAGTGCCTGAAAACGCAGAAAACCGCCGATACGACGCTGGAATTTTACCAAAACGCGTTTGATAAGCTCAAGGATTATTCGGAGAACACGCTTTCCGAAAAGACAAAAATTTTCTCGGTTAACGCGGCTGAGTTCCTTTCGGGGATTGACGATAACGAAGAAACCGTGATAAAAGAAGCTTTCGAGGTGAACACTCCCGAAGTGCTGAGAAAGCTCGACAAGCTTGTCGCGGACGTTCCCGAGGAAACGAAAACGCAGGCTTTCAAAAAGATGAAAATGATTGACGCGGGCGAAAACGAATCGGTTTTCGCCTCGGAAATAGTAAATCTCGCGGCAAAATGCTTCGGCGGATTTCTGCTTATGGGATACAACGACTTCTGCGAGTATTTCGGAGTTCAAGGCTCGGTTAAGGACGCGCTTCAGAGCTGCTTTGACAGCGTTTGCGTGAAAACTCCCGCTCTCGACGATGAGCCGCTCACAAGAGTCCTCTGCCCGAAAAGCATAAGCCAAGGCGACGTACAGCCGCTTAAATCCACGCGCCAAGGCATAAATTACATCTGGAACGTTTCCCCGCTGTTTAACGCGGCGATTGCGGTTCAGATTAAGGGCGGCGTGAAAATCGACGAATTTAAGAACTATAATCAGTGGGAAAATATGCGCTACGCGTATGTAAACGACTCCCTCAAGAAGCACGGAATACACATATTCAGAAACATCTGAACAAAAAACTGCTATTAATCGGAGTAATATGAAAAGAAAAAAACAATCGGGCGTTATTCTCGTGTATGACAGATATTACGGAAAAAAGCCGTCTGCGGTTCTGCAATCGCTGAAAAAAACGCTTTACTGCACCGCGCTTTCCGCGTGCGCCGTGCTTTTTCTGACGGTTGAATACAATATGCCCGTGAATTTACTCGCAGCAGCGGGAATAACGGCGCTTTGCTGCGCGGTTTTCAGCGCGGTATTCTGCTTTTTCAAGAAAAGAGCCGCGATACCCGTAATTTTGTTCTTCAGCGCAGTTGTGGTGTTTTTTAACCGCGAAAGCCTGATAAAACGGCTTAGTTATTTTACCGACACGTTTTTGCTGCGGCTTGACGGAGATGTGTTCTACACGCAGAATCTCACGTTCCACACAACCGCGCAGCTTGCGGAGAGCAATCCGCCCTGCGCGGACGGAATAGCGCTCGGAATTGCGCTTTTGGGCGCGGTTTTCGCGCTTTTGACGGCGGCTTGTATGTTCAAAAGACCCGTGATTTATCCGTCGTTATTCGCGTTAATTCTCGCCTGCGCACCGCTTGCAATCGCCTGCAATCTCACGTTCAATTTCTGGATTATTCCGACAATCGCGCTGTATGTCGGCGCGGCGGCGCTGTCGAAAGCGTATTCCGACGGCGCGGCTATAAAAAAGAGCTTTTTCGGAAGCTATCACGCGGACGCTCGTCGGGAAGAACGCGAATTTCGCAATAAAACCGCGAAAGGCTCGTTTATAAAGCGCACGCAGATGAACGGAATATACTATGCGAAATATTCCGCGGCGGCTTGCTGGGCGGCGGCGGCTTTCGCCTCGGCGGCGCTTATCGCAAACTGCTTTGCGCCCGTCAGAAACGGCTTTGATTTCAGCTCGATTTATGATTTCATCGGCAATCTCGGTCAAAACGCGGGAATAACCTCGCCGTTTGAAAGCGGACCCGTTTCCGAATATTTCGGAGAATACGGAAGCGGCGGAAATTCCTCGCTTAACATCATTTCTCCCGGAAACGGCGAGCAGGAAATCATAAGCGTAAGCTCGCCCGCGGGAGAGGTCTATCTGCGAGGCGATATCGGAATTGACTACACGGGGGCTTCGTGGACTTCTCCGATAAAAAACGAACCCGATTTATGGAAAAAGAGCAAGCTCTCCGAAAAGTTTCGACCCGCCGAAATGCGAATTTTTCAGATGATGGAGCTTTCTTACATCAACGATTTGCAATCTGCGGACGCTGAAGCCGCGCGCGATTCGTGCGCGATAAAGGAAGGCGAGGTTGCCGTCGATTACCTCTGCCCGACGAACGTTGTTTTCCTGCCGTCGTATACTTCGGAATTTGGCTTTTTCGAGAACGAAATGTTCGACGTCTACGGCGACTATTCCGTTCGCGTTAACGGAAGCTACGACAGGATTAACACGGTAATTTGCAGCGCCCTCGTTTCACCGGTGAATTACACGGGAACGAACCGCGAAAGTAAGCTTGAAAGCTTTGATTATCTGAAGGAAGTCAGCGAAAAATACCCGATGGAGGGAATTTTCGACGCTTATTTCAACACGGCGGGACTTTATTCGGATTATAAAAGCTATGTTAACAATACCTATCTTACCGTTCCGGGAAATATAAAGCCGGATATCAGAAAGTTCCTTTTGTACAACAATCTTTACTTTAACGTGACAAATGACGGGAAAATCGACTCGAGGGCGGCTTATAAAGCGGCGGTTGATATCACGGACTTTCTTATAAAGAACTACTCCTATTCGCTTGACGCGAAATACAGCAGGTCAAATCCCGTCAAAAGCTTTCTTTACGAAACGAAAAGCGGTCACTGTGCGCTTTTTGCAAGCTCGATGACGCTAATGCTGCGCGAGCTTGGAATACCCGCGCGTTACTGCACGGGATTTGTCGCGCCGAAAACGAGCGAGGGGCAATACGCCGTTCTGCGCTCGAAAAATCTTCACGCGTGGTGCGAGGCTTATTTTGACGAAATCGGCTGGGTAACGTTCGACCCGACAAGCGGAACCGCCGCAAGCGCCGTTATTATCGAGGAAAGCAGCGACAGCTCCGACAGCGAAAGCTTCGACTCGTCGAACGAGTTGTCCTCCGAGTCAAGCGAAATATCGGAAAGCTCCGAAAACGCTTCTTCGGGATATGAAAGCAGCGAAACTTCCAGAAGCGGCTCGGGCGAAGAAGAAAGAAATCCGTCCGCGCCGCCCGATAATCCCGAGGAAACGCCGATAAACCCATTCCCGATGATAATTACCGTTGCGGGAATTATTGCGGTTATAGGAGCAGCCGCGTTTGTTCTTACAAGGCTGAAAAAGCTCGACAAAACCGCGAAAAAATCGCTTAAAAAGATGTATTCAAGCGCCGACGGCGAGTTTATCTACGAAAAAATGCTTAGGATATTGAAGCTGTGCGGGCTTTCTCCCGAGGCGGGAGAGCTTCCCGAGCAATTCTACGAGCGCTGCGAAAAGAAGCTGTTCGTGCCGCTCACGGCGCACAGCGAGGTCTTGCTTAAAACGGCGTTCGGCAACGAAAGCGACGAAGCCGAAATAGCCGAGCTTGCGCGCGCACTTGAAAGCGTGTTCTTTGCCGCGGACAAGGTGCTCAAGCCGATAAAAAGATTGATTTTACGCAAGGCTGTTATCACAGAAAAATAATACTCTTTTTCCTAAAAAAGTGTTGATTTTCGCGGGAATATGTGGTATAATCAAGATATGTAAATCTATATATTGAGGAGTGATTACATATGGCGATGAGATTGATTACGCGCTCTGACTTTGACGGACTTGCGTGCGGCGCGCTTTTGCTCTGCGCGGGAGTCGTCGATAGCTGGACTTTCGCTCACCCGAAGGATTTGCAGGACGGGCTTGTTCCCGTAACCGAAAACGACTGTCTCGCGAACGTGCCGTTTGTCGAGGGCTGCGGTCTTTGGTTCGACCATCACTCAAGCGAAGAGGAACGCTGCCGATACAAGGGAAAATATAAGGGCGAGAGCAGAATTACTCCGAGCTGCGCGAGAATTATCTATGAATATTACGGCGGAAAGGAACGCTTTCCGAACTTTGACGATTTAATGGAAGCCGTCGATAAAGTTGACAGCGGCAATCTTACGCGCGATGAAATCCTCAATCCGCAGGGCTGGATACTTGTGGGATTTCTGATGGACCCGAGAACGGGTCTCGGAAGATTTAGGAATTTCACGATAAGCAATTATCAGCTTATGGAAAAGCTGCTGAGATGCTGTTCGTATATGACGACCGAAGAAATTCTCGCGATGCCCGATATTCAGGAAAGAATTAAGCTATATAACGAGCAAAACGAGCTTTTCAAGGAAATGCTTCGCAAGTACACGCGCGTTGAGGGCGACGTAATTATCACCGATTTGCGCGGAGTTACGCCGATTTACACGGGCAACCGATTCCTCATTTATTCGCTTTACCCCGAGCAGAACATAAGCTGCTGGATTGTTGACGGAAAGGGCGGAAAGGGCTGTTCGTGCGCTGTCGGATATTCGATACTGAACAGGACTTCCCGCGTAAACGTCGGCTCGACGATGCTGAAATACGGCGGCGGCGGACATATGGCTGTCGGAACATGTCAGTTTCCCGATGAAACAAAGGACGAGTTAATTCCGCAGCTTATTGACGAGCTTGTAAATTACGACAAATATCACCCTCACACAAGCGCAAGTCCGGCTTCTCCGAGCCGCGCCGACCGTCATTAAATTCGCTAAATAATAAAAAGAGCGGCTCCTTTCGAGCCGCTTTTAGAACGTCGAAAAAGTCCCGATGGGACTTTTTCGCCGAAGCATCCGCACTGCCCGCGCTCGTTGTCGGCAAAGCCGACAATTCGCACAGTTGTGCGGATAGAAGTGTTTTTTGCCTCGGGAAACCCGTGACAAAAAACGAATTAAAATGCCCGCTTCGCGGGCAGAATCTACTTTTCCGACGGTCTGAGCGGCTCCTTTCGAGCCGCTTTTTTGCTCATAAATTCATTCCACCGAAGTCACGAAAAGCGTTTCTCCGTCAACGCGAAAGCTTATCTGAAGCTCGCCGAAAGCCATTGTGTAAACGCGTTCGGGAGCGCTTTGATATTGCGGGCGCGGGTCCTGTCCGAGAATTTCGATAAGCGCCGCACGCTTGCTTTCGGGGATTTTCGCGAGAAGCTCATCGGGAAAAATCACCTCGAGAACAGCCGATTTTTCGCTGAGCGCCCAGCCGTTCGACGCTTCGGGAACGCTGTCGGCATAAGGGATATACGGCTTGATATCAAAAATCGGCGTGCCGTTCATCAAGTCTGCGCCCAGAACGACAAGCGAGCCGTCCGCGCAAATCTCTTGAAGCTTCACAACGCTTAATCCGAGCGGGTTCGGGCGGTTTGGGGAGCGCGTTGCGAAAACGCCCTTGCGAACGTTGCCGCCAAGCCTCGGCGGGCGAACCGTCGGCGAAAAGCCGCCGCCGAACTCGGAAAATCCCCAGAGAAGCCAGATATGCGTGAAATCCTCAAGCCCGCGAAGCGCGTTTCTGTCGCGGAATTTCGGCTCAAAGACAACTCTTGACGGCAGCCGCGAAAGCCCGCTTTGACGCGGAATACCGAACTTTTCCGCAAAATCATTCTCAATGTGTGCAACAGGTTCAATTTCCATTTCATCACAACCCTTTTCCAAGCGACTCCAGAACAACTCTGACAGCCTTTTCAACCTCTTTCACTTCCAGCCGAAAAACCTCCGCGGATACTCTTGAAGCGCCGCTTCCGAGGATAATAAGCTGCTCTGTGCCGTCGGAAGTGGCGACGCGAACGCGGTTTTCGGGACTAAGCTTGTGCGCGGTTTTTTCGATGAACATATCGGCGGTTTCGGCTTCGCGCGTGTACACAACCGTGATATTCCCGAAATCCTCGATTTCCCTGTCGCTTTTCACCTTGTACGCGTCAAAAACGAGAATGAGATGACAGCGGCGAAACGCTTGGTAATTACACAGAATGTTGATTAACTTAGCGCGCGCAAAATCAAGATTTTCCCGCGCTAAAGCGGAAAGCTCGTCCCACGAAAAAATGATGTTGTACCCATCGACAAGCAAATATTCCTCGCCCGTTTTAGGCTTCGGAGCGCGATAATTCTGCTCGGTTTGCTTGTCGCGGCGCATTGTTGTGCGTTCGGGGCGCTTGATTTTACCGTAAGTCCGCTCGAAAATCTCCATAAGCTCCTTGTCGGTCGCAGCGCGTTTCCTAAACGAAGTAATCTCGTCTTGAAAACTACTTCTCGGCTTTTCAAGAATACTTGTCAGGTGCATTTTAGACGGCACGTCGGTCCACTTAACGAGATGACCTGCTCCGTGTGAACAGAACACGCTGTCCGCGGTATTATCAACGTCAGACTCGAAATTATAGCCGATTTTTTGGATAACCTCGTCCTCGTTGTGACAAGGAAAATAGCCCTTGAAGTCTAAGGAAAACACGCCTTTGCCGTGCGTGTAGGCAATCACGTCTTTCATATATCCGCGCATTTCGGAAACAGGGCAAATTCCCTCTATTTTTCGCATTTCCTCGCCAGTGGGAACAGAAAATTCCGCGCCCATCTGCTGTAAATCGGTCATCGCGCGCCCAACACATTCCTCGGGTATCTCGAGCGTGAACTCGTAAAAAGGCTCGAGAAGCCGCGATTTTGCCGAAGCGAGTCCCTGCCGAACCGCTCTCCAAGCCGCCTCGCGGAAATCGCCGCCCTCGGTGTGCTTGAGGTGCGCTTTTCCGGACTTGAGCGTGATTTTCACGTCCGTTATCGGCGAACCGGTAAGCACGCCGAGATGCCTTTTCGCGCACAGATTTGACATAATCAGCCGCTGCCAATTCTCGTCAAGATTGCGGCAGTCCCGCGCGAAAACAACCCCGCTTCCCCGCTCCAGCGGCTCGATGAGCAGGTGAACCTCGGCGTAGTGCCGAAGCGGCTCGAAATGCCCGACGCCCTCGACAGGCTCGAGAATTGTTTCCCTGTAAGAAATCTGACCCTCGCCGAACTCAACGTCAAGCGAAAAGCGCTCTGCAATCACGTTTTTCAGCACCTCAAGCTGAATTTCACCCATAATCCCGACGTGAATTTCGCGAAAACGCTCGGACCAAGCGAAGCGAATTTGCGGGTCCTCCTCCTCGATTTTTCTAAGCAGCGAAAGCGCCTTCACCTCGTCCGTGCCTTCTGGCAAAATCACCTTATAGCTCAGCGCAGGCTCGATAATCGGCTTAACGGCGCGCTTTTGCTCGCCGAAACACTCCCCCGCGAACGTCTTTATCGGACCCGTCGCCGCGCAGAGCTGCCCCGCCCGAGCGCAATCTGCGGTAACGAACTTCGTGCCGCTGTACAAGCGGATTTGCGTGATTTTTTCATCGCCGAGCATTTCGCGAACTTTAAGCTCGCCGCCGTTGATTTTAAGGTGAGTAAGCCGCGCACCGCCCTCCTCGGTTATCTTGAAAACCTGCGCCGCAAAGCCGCTGAAGCGATTTTTCGGCAGCGAAAATCGGTCGATTATATCGAGAAATTACGCGACGCCCTCGTTTTTGAGCGCCGAACCGAACGTCACGGGGAAAATCCTGCGCTCGGAAATTGCCTTTGCAATGCGCTCCTGCGGCACTTCGCCCGTTTCGAGAAGCGCGTTCATACACTCCTCGTCAAACTCGGCGGCGGTTTCGCCGAAATTCTTCGAAAAATCCGCGAAGCGCTTGTCCGAAATTCGAAGCTCCGCGATAATTTCCGCCTTGGTTTTATGCGAAATATCCATTTTGTTGACAAAGACAAATATTGGCAGCGCCGCTCTCTCAAGCAGCTTCAAAAGCGTTTTCGTGTGGCTCTGAACGCCTCTCGTGCCGCTTATGACAAGCGCCGCGCAGTCCGCTACGGAAAACGCTCTCTCCGCGTCCGCGGCAAAATCGACGTGTCCCGGAGTGTCCAAAAGCGTGTATTCCGCGCCGTTATACCGCATAATCGCCTGCTTAGAAAAAATCGTAATCCCGCGGGCGCGCTCAAGCGGGTTTGTGTCAAGAAAAACGTCGCCCTTGTCAACGTTTCCCTGTCTGCGGATTTCGCCCGCGCGAAACAAAAGCGCTTCCGAAAGCGTCGTCTTTCCCGCGTCAACGTGCGCCGCCATACTGATAACAAGCCGCTTCACAGCGCCGCTCCTTTCAAAAATAAAGCTATGTCTTTCGGCATAGCTCGTTTATTAGTTTATTTGTTGATGATAACGCTCGCGATGGCATAATGCTTTGTGTGGTCAACCGAAACGTTGAAAACATACCCCTCGCGGTGTTCAATCATCTTCGCTCTCCCGTCGGTTATGATAAACGGCGAACCGAGCCTGTCGCGCAATACCGTGATATCCTGAGCGCGGAACACGCGAAATCCCATTCCGACCGCCTTTGCAAGAGCGACCTTCACGCAATAATTCTCCGCGATAAGAGCGGGCGACAGCTTGTGCGCAACGAAAAATCTGATTTCATCGGCGGAAAAATAGCTTGACAAAAACCGCTTGTTGTGACAGCTTTTCTTGATTCGTCTAAGCTCGATAATAGCGGTTCCCGTGCGTATAAATACTTTACTTGGCATCGTTTTTCATTCTCGTGCGGAGAGTATGCGGAAACTCGCGCGCGATTGCCTCCTTTGTGCTTTCATTCGGATTGAAAATAATGTTAACCTTTCCGTAATCTGAATGCTGCACAATCAGACAAAAGGCGTCGGTTTCTAGTCCGCTCGAGGCGAAAACCGTCGTGTCCGACTCGCCGTCGTTATCGCTGTAACCGAAAAAGTCAAGGGATTTCGACAAATCCACCGTAATAAGCCTTGTGCGCTTTCTTTTGCCGACAATTTTGTCAATGTCAAGCTCGTTGTTTGTGACGATATATTCGTACTCGACGCCTATTCCCTTAAGCAGCCAGATGCCGCCCGCGTCAACTCCGACAATAGGAAAAATCAGAATTGTCCAGCCCTGAAGCATATAAAACACGCCGAAGCCGGAAACAATCGCCATAACGGCAATGATAACCGCCGCCTTTACGGTATCGCCGCTTGTCCGCGATTTGACGACAAGCTGCTCGCATATATTATCCATTTTAACGCTCCCAAAAAATATTATAATTAATTATAACACATAAATTAATAATATTCAAGAGGGTTTTTATCTATTTTTCATAAAATAGCGGTAAATTTTTTTCAAAAACTGTCGGCTTGATAAAAAATAAATGATAATTTTGTGTAAGGTGTTGAAATTTAATGTGAAATTTGTTATAATAAAATGGTGTATTAAAAATGAAAAGCCGCGCTTTTTTGGCGTTGCGGCGGAAATGAAAGAGGACGGATTATGCCTTGTTTTAACAGCAAAAAAAGGATTGTCGTGAAAATCGGAAGCAGCTCGCTCGCTTATCCCGAAACAGGCAGTCTGAATATAAGAAAAAGCCGCGCTCTGGTCGAGGTTCTCGCGGATTTGAAGAACTCGGGAAAGGAAGTCGTTTTTGTTACGAGCGGCGCACAGTGCGTCGGCGCGGCAAAGGGCGGTTTTCTCAAAAAGCCGCAGGATACCCCGTCGAAGCAGGCTTGCGCGGCTATCGGACAAAGCGAATTGATGAAGTTTTACTCGGAGAGTTTCGAGGAGTATAATCATAAGGTCGCTCAGCTTTTGCTGACGCGCGACGTTATCAGCAACGAAACGCGCAGAACCAACGTTATAAACACGTTCAATAAGCTGTTTGAGCTGAACGTAATTCCGATTATAAACGCAAACGACGTCGTTTCGATAAAGCAGCTTGACTTTGACGAGAACGATACGCTTTCGGCGATTGTCGCAACGCTTTGCAAAGCGGATTTTCTGATTATGATGACGGACGTTGACGGACTTTACGACGGCGACCCGTCGCTCCCCGAATCAAAGCTCATTCCCGAGGTTGACAAAATCACGCCCGAAATAATTTCTCTGGCGCAGGGTTCGGGCGGCGCGCTCGGCTCGGGCGGTATGCTTACGAAGATTGAGGCGGCGCAGATTGCGACGGAAGCCGGAATTGACACGGTTATCGTCGGAAACCGCGACCCGAAGATACTTTACGAGCTGTTCGAGAGCGACGGCGCGAAATGTACATACTTCAAAAAACAGTGATTTTTACGAGGTTACGATATGAATTATATTGAGGAACTTGGCGCAAACGCGAAAAAAGCCGCTCCCGCGCTCGGAAATCTCGGTTCTTCCGCGAAAAACAAGGCGCTTGCGAATATCTCCGCGGCGCTTCGCCAAAACAGCGCGGAGCTTATCGCGGCAAACAAGCTCGATATTGAAAACGCGCGGAAAAACGGTATGTCCGAGGCGATGATTGACCGTCTTGAAATCAACGAAAAGCGCATTGAAGCAATGGCTGAGGGCGTTGACAAGGTGGTTTCGCTGGACGACCCTATCGGCGAGGTTATCGGCGGCGGCGAGCTTTACAACGGGCTGAGGATTGTGAAAAAGCGCGTTCCCATCGGCGTTATCGGAATTATTTTCGAGAGCAGACCGAACGTTACCGTCGACGCGGCGGCGCTTTGCTTTAAGGCGGGAAGCGCGGTTATTCTGCGCGGCGGCTCGGACGCAATTAACTCTAACAAGGCGCTTGCGGAGCTTATGAGAAAAGCGATTGCGAAGGCGGGCTGCGACGAGAACTGCGTTCAGCTTGTCGAGGATACTTCGCACGAAACCGCAAATGCGATGATGCGGCTCAACAAGTACATCGACCTGCTTATTCCGCGCGGCGGCGGACGGCTTATTCACGCGGTTATCGAAAACGCGACAATTCCCGTTATTCAGACGGGCGAGGGAAACTGCCACGTTTACGTTGACGAGAGCGCGGATATCGAAATGGCGGTTAATATCGTCGATAACGCGAAAACTCAGCGCGTTTCCGTGTGCAACGCAATCGAGAATATTCTCGTTCACGAAAACATTGCGAAGGAGTTCTTCAAGGCTCTGAACGCGCGCTGGAACGGGAAAGTCGAGATTGTCGGCGATGAAAAAACAGCCGAGAATATAAAGGTTTCGAAAATCGCGGACGACGCGGATTACGCAGCCGAATTTCTCGCGATGAAGCTTGCGTCAAAGGTTGTAAAGAGCGTTGACGAGGCGATTGAACACATAAACAGGTTCGGCACAGGTCACAGCGAGTGCATCGTCACAAGCTCGCTTGCAAGCGCCGAGAAATTCCAGAAAAACGTTGACGCGGCGGCGGTTTACGTCAACGCTTCGACAAGATTTACGGACGGATTTGAGTTTGGATTGGGCGCGGAAATCGGAATTTCCACGCAAAAGCTTCACGCAAGAGGTCCGATGGGACTGAAGGAGCTTACAACTTATAAGTATTTAATTAACGGAGAGGGACAAATCAGAGGTTGATTTATGTCAAAGAAAAAGAACAGAAATAAGCAGGAAGCGGCTTCCGAGGAGCTTAATCAGCAGGAAGATATTCTTATTTTCAAGCGCGAAAGAAAAACGACGGAAAACGTGCTTGACGAGCTTTTCGGCGAGCTTGATTCGCAGACGGATATTGAAAACGACATTGCAGACCTCGGAACGGAGGAAAGCGACGATACCGTTATCGCGGAAAAACCGGAAAAAAACAAATTTTTCTTCGGATTTGCGATATTTGTCGTTGTTATGGCGATAATCGGTATGATTTCTTCGGTGAGGTTTGTTGTAAACGGTATAAGCAGCCTTATGGACAACACCTCGCTTAAGGAGGAATTTACGGGCTTTATTCTGCCTGTTGTCGCAAACGATATCGCGCCGTTTTCGAGCGAAAACGAGATTGCTCATTCCGCAAAGGTCGGCTGCTCGATATGGAACATTTTGCTTAACAAGGACATTTCCGAGTACAAGAAAACGCCCGACGGCGAGCTTCTGATACCGGAATACGACGTGAGCGCGTCCTGCAAGGAGCTTTTCGGCTCGGGAGCGGAAATGGTTCACCAGTCGACGGGTACGGCGGATACGCGATTTATTTACAGCGAACAAAGCCACACCTACACCTGCACCTATAATATGCGCTATCTGAGCTATGCGCCGGGCATTGTCGATATGGCGCAGAACGGCTCTGTGTATACGCTCACGGTTAATTATTTCCCGCCGTCGATTAGCGTGGTTTCGCAGAATATCGGCATTGAGCAAAAACCCGAAAAGACGATGGAATATTCGATAAGCCGCGAAAACGGCAAAAACACGCTGCTGAGCGTCAAGGAAGCTACCATTGACGCGGAGCAATAAGAGAGAAGAAAACAGGAGGATAAATAAATGAAGCGCAGAGGAATTATCGCGGCGATTGCAGCCGCAGCGGTCGCAGCGTCAATGTGCGGCTGTATGGACAACGGAAAAATAATGACTATCGACGGAAAAGAAATAAACAACGGCGTTTATCTTTACTATCAGCAGTCGGCTTATGTGGACGCGCAGGGTATAATAAGGGAGGCGAGCAGCTCGGAGTCGTCGGAAAGCGAATCAAGCGAGATAAAATACTTTTCGACGAGCGTCGAGGGAAAGTCAACCGCTCAGTGGGTTAAAGACGAAACTATGCGCCTTGTGAAGGAGTATGTCGCTATACAGAAGCTGTGCGATGAAAAGGGAATTTCTCTTGACCAAATCGAAAAGGACGAAATAGCCGAAAACGTAAGAAGCACTTGGGACGATACAAACAGCTATATTCAGTACTTTTTCAAGGTTGATACGATGGGTAAATACTATGAGTCGTTCGGCATAGGCCGCGAATCGTATTCACTCGTCAAAACCTCAAACGCGCTCAGAAAGAAGCTTTTCCTTAAGCTCTACGACAAGGACGGCGAAACGCCCGTTTCAGATGAGGATTTCATTAAATTCGTCAAGGAGAACTATGCTTCGGTTGAACTGCTGAAGCTTGATTACAAGGACTATAAGGGCAACGCGCTCACCTCCGACAGCGACAAAAAGGCTGTTGACGAGCAGGCTCAGAAGTACGCGGACAGACTTTCGGGCGGCGAAAGCTTCATTGACGTGAAGTACGACTATGACCTCAAGGCGGAGCAGGACGGCTCGAGAGAAGATATCGAGGATTATTACGACAAAAATCCCGTCGAGGGCAAGACAAAGGAAGAATACGTCGCGGAGGAAATCGCAAAGCTTACCGTTGACAAAGCCGACGACCTCGAGGACATAATCGAATATTACAAAAAAGGCGACGAGTCCGCCGATGAAAAGATTTTGGAGTTTGTTTTCAGCGCAAAGGACGACGGCAAGGCGGCTCTCTTAAAGACGGACGACTGCGTTTACGTTATCGCGAGAACGGACGTTTCCGAGAGAGAAAAGTGGCTTGAGGACAACCGCACTTCCCTTCTTCAGCAGATTAAGAACGACGACTTTGACGAGTATCTCGACGAATACGCGGAAAAGCTCAGCGTAGACGCCAATTCCTATCTTATCGACGCGAAATACAAGCCCGAAAAGCTTGAAAGCAAGCAGATTTTCTGATAAAATGCTGTTGATGAGTTTAAGCGGCGTTTCGATGTCCTTTGCGGACAGGACGCTGTTCTCGGACGCTGCGTTCGAGATTTATGACAAGGATAAAATCGGGTTTGTCGGGGTTAACGGAAGCGGCAAAACCACGCTTATGAAGCTGATTAAAGGCGAGCTTACCCCCGACGGCGGCGATATTCACATTGCGGGCGGAATAAAAATCGGCTTTATGGAGCAGTTTGCCTGCAAAAACTCCGAAAAAACGCTCTATGGCGAGGCTCTGACGGTGTTTTCGGAGCTTGAGGATATGGAGCTTGAGCTTGAGGAAATTCACGATAAAATCGACTTCGGCGACCATTCGCTTGAGATAATCGAGCGTCAGACGCGGCTTACCGAGCAGTTTGAGCGCGAGGGCGGCTTGACCTACAAGAGCAGGACGGCGGCGGCGCTTTGCGGGCTGGGGTTTTCGGAGAGCGATTTTTCGCTGAAAACCGACGTTCTGAGCGGCGGACAGCGCTCGAAATTACAGCTTGCGAAGCTGCTTTTGTCGGGAGCGGACCTGCTTCTGCTCGACGAGCCGACAAACCATCTCGATATCGAGTCCGTGGAGTGGCTTGAGAAGTTCCTATGCGACTACCGCGGCGCGTATCTTGTAATTTCGCACGACCGATATTTTCTCGACAAAACGACTGAACGCACAATCGAGCTTGAAAACGGCAGCGTTATTGATTATAAGGGGAATTACACGCGTTTTCTGGAGCTGAAGGCGGAGCGGCTCGAGCGTATTAAAAAGGAATATGACGCGGCGATGAAGGAAATCGGGCGCGTCGAAGGGATAATCGAGCAGCAAAAGCGCTGGAATCAGGCGCACAACTACGTTACGATTGCGTCGAAGCAAAAGCAGATTGACCGGATTGCAAAGACGCTTGAAAAGCCGGAGGAAGCGCCTGACGCGATAAAATTCTCTTTCAAAAGCGCGGACGGCTGCGGAAACGACGTGCTTACGGCGAGAAATCTGTCGCTGTCGTTCGGCGAAAAAAGGCTGTTCTCAAACGTAAATATCGAGATAAAAAAGGGCGAGCGCGTTTTCCTTATCGGCGGAAACGGCTGCGGGAAAACCTCGCTTTTCCGTATTCTCACAGGCGAATATCACGCGGACGGCGGTGAATTTTCGTTCGGTTCGCGAGTGCAGACGGGCTATTTCGACCAGTCGCAGCGCGGCTTGCACGAGGAAAAAACCGCTTTTTCCGAAATTCACGACGAGTACCCGAAGATGACCGAAACGGCTGTGCGAACGGCTTTAGCGTCGTTTTTGTTTAAGGGCGACGACGTGTTCAAGAAAATATCCGAGCTTTCGGGCGGCGAGCGTGCGCGAGTGGCGCTTTTGAAGCTGATGCTGTCGGGGGCGAATTTTTTGCTGCTTGACGAGCCTACAAACCACCTCGATATCTCGTCCTGCGAGGCGCTTGAAAACGCGCTTTTGAACTATGACGGCACGCTTTTCGTGATAAGTCACGACCGCTATCTGATAAACAAGCTTGCAGACCGCGTGTACAAGCTGAACCGAAACGGCGCGGAGAATTATCTCGGAAATTACGACTATTACCTCGAAAGAACCGCGCAGATTTCGCCTGTTCAGACCGAAAAGAAGCCGAAAAAATCCGAGAACGCTCTCGATTACAAGCAGAAAAAAGAGCGCGAATCCGAGCGCAGAAAGCTTACTACGCGCGTTTCAAGGCTTGAAAGCGAGATTGAGGAGCTTGACGGGAAAATCAACGAGCTTAACGCGGCGATGAGCGAGATTTCCGATTATCAAAAGGCGCTTGAAATGTCCGAGGAGCTTGAAAAAATCCGTCAGCGGCAGGAAGCGGCAATGGAAGAATGGGAGTCGGCAAACGCCGCTTTGGAGGACTTCGATGACTAAACAAATCAAAGCTTACTTGGCGCTTCTGGAGCAGTTTTTTTCGGTTGAACACGAGAACGACGAGCTGCTTAAAACGCGCGGCGAGCTGCTTCAAAGGATTTCGTTTTATCAGCACGAAAGGCTCGTTCACCTGATTGTAACGATGTCTTTCGGGGTGTTCTTCCTGATTTCGCTCGCGCTGACGCTCACCGTGGGCGGCTGGGGCGCGGCAGCGCTTACAATTCTCTTTCTGGGGCTGCTTATTCCATATATAAAGCACTACTATTTCCTCGAAAATTCCGTTCAAAAGATGTATACCTATTATTATAAAGTCGAAAAGCTATAAGCAAAGAAACTATTGACTTTTGGAAAAAAGTGTTGTATAATTAAGTTAGGATTTCTATTTCGGAAAGGAGTATTAATATGGGTTTATTAAAAGCAGGCGTTGGCGCTCTTTCGGGCGTTCTCGCGGATTCTTGGAGAGATTATTTTTACTGCGACGCGTTGGATTCCGACACGCTCGCAACGCGCGGTTTCAAGAAGGTTGACAAGAGAAGCTCCAACACAAAAGGCTCGGACAACGTTATTTCAAACGGCTCTATTATTAACGTAAACGAGGGTCAGTGCGCGCTTATCGTGGACTGCGGCAAGGTTGCGGAAGTTTGCGCGGAAGCCGGCGAGTTCGTTTACGACCAGTCGAGCGAGCCTTCGATTTTCTACGGAAATCTCGGCGACTCAATTAAAAAGACGTTCAAGGAAATCGGAAAGCGCTTTACATTCGGCGGCTCTGCGCCCGTTGACCAGAGAATTTACTTCATAAACACAAAGGAAATTATGGGCAACCGCTACGGCACTTCAACGCCCATACCTTTCCGCGTTGTCGACGCAAAAATCGGGCTTGACGTTGACGTTTCGCTTCGCTGCAACGGCGAGTATTCATACAGAATAACCAACCCCATTCTGTTCTACACAAACGTTTGCGCGAATTTCAAGGATACGTTCACCAAGGAAAATATCGACAGTATGCTCAAGAGCGAAATTCTGAACGCGCTTCAGCCCGCTCTCGGCAAGCTTTCGGATATCGGCGTAAGACCGAGCGCTCTTCCCTCTCACACGGTGGAAATCTGCGACGCGCTTAATGAGCAGCTTTCGCAGAAGTGGGGCGATATGCGCGGAATGACCATAAGCTCGTTCAATATGAACGCGCCGACGCTTCCTCCCGAGGACCAGGAGATGATAAAGCAGCTTCAGAGAACCGCGGTTATGCGCGACCCCGGAATGGCTGCCGCAAACCTCTCAATGGCGCAGGGCGACGCGATGAAGATTGCCGCGGGCAACTCCGGCGGCGCAATGATGGGCTTTATGGGTATGAATATGGCTCAGCAGAGCGGCGGACTGAACGCGAACAATCTCTACAATATGGCGGCGCAGCAGCAGGCTCAGCAGGCTCAGGCGCAGCCTCAGCAGGCAAACGCAAACGAGTGGACCTGCAAGTGCGGCGCGAAGAATACGGGAAATTTCTGTATGACGTGCGGCGAAAAGAAGCCGGCTGCGGAGAATTGCTGGACGTGTTCGTGCGGAACGCAGAATAAGGGCAAGTTCTGTATGAACTGCGGCAAGCCGAAGCCAGCGGGAGTTCCGCTCTACAAGTGCGACAAGTGCGGCTGGGAACCCGCAGACCCCGCAAATCCGCCGAAATTCTGTCCCGAGTGCGGCGACCCGTTTGACGCAAACGATATCGTTTAATTAGAGGTTACCTAAACTTAAAATTCCCCCGAAAAGCCGTTTTTTCGGGGGAATTTTGCTTGACAAGAAGCGTTAAATATGGTATAATATATATAGAAATCGACCGCCCGCAATTGCTTGCGAGCGGGATTTGTTGTTGAAGAAAAAGGTGAAAAAATGTCTGTTTTTGATGTGTTCAAGAAGCTCGAAAGCGAGAAAAACGCTCCCGCAGGAGCTGTGGAATATATAATCTGTGGGCTTGGAAATCCCGGCACGGAGTACGAAAATACGCGCCACAACATCGGTTTTATGACTATCGACGAGCTTTGCGGGAAGTATAACGTAAGCTGCAAGAAGCTGAAATTCAAGTCGCTTGTGGGCGACGCAATGATTTCCGGAAAGCGCTGTCTGATAATGAAGCCGACAACTTATATGAACAAAAGCGGCGAGGCGGTCACGGAAGCGATGAGCTTCTACAAAATCCCGCCTGAGCGCTGTATAATCGTGTTTGACGACATTTCGCTTGAGCCGGGTCATCTTAGGATACGCAGAAAAGGCAGCGACGGCGGTCACAACGGGATAAAGAACATCATTTATCTTTCGGGAAGCGACGCGTTTCCCCGCATAAAAATGGGCGTCGGCGCGAAGCCGCACCCCGACTATAATCTCGCGGACTGGGTTCTCGGTCACTTCAAAAAAGAGGACGGCGAAGCGCTTGAAAAGTGCTTTGAGAACGCGGTTTCGGCGATTGAACTTATGGTTGACGGAAAAATCAACGAAGCTATGAACCGGTTTAATTCTTAAACCTTGTTTAATTCTTAAACCAACGAGGCAATTATGAACTTTTTTATCAATGCCGCAAGGCAAAACAAGGATTTTTCGCGGCTTGCGAAATATCTTGACGGAAATAACACCCTGCCCGCTCTCGTAACGGGCGTTTCGGCTATCCACAAGGCGCATTTCATCGCGGGATTGCTCGGCGAAAACGCGCCGAAAACGCTTGTCGTTATGAAAAACGAAAGCGACGCGGTTAAGCTCTGCGCGGATATCAATATGCTGCTCGGTGAGAACGCGGCGCTGCTCTGCCCCGAAAAAGAGATGATTTTAGCCGATACCGAGGCTTCGTCTATGGAGTACGAGCATAAGCGGATTAACACGCTCTCGGCGCTGCTTGACGGGCATTGCAGAGCGATTGTTTGCTCCGCGGCGGCGGCAATTCAGCTTACAATTCCGCCAAAAGAGCTGCAAAATCACACATTCACTATATCCTGCGGTGATGAAATCGACAAAAACGAGCTTGTAAGACGGCTGATTGCGGCGGGTTATTCGCGCGCAGGTCAGATTGACGGAAGCGGGCAGTTTTCGGTTCGCGGAGGAATTGTGGACGTGTTCCCGCCGAACAGCGCCGTGCCTTATCGAATGGAGTTTTTCGGCGATGAAATCGACAGTCTTGGCGAATTTGACCTCGAAACGCAGCGCAGAACCAAAGCGCTTGACGGCATAGAAATCTCTCCAGCGCGGGAAACGCTGTTCGAGAGCGGCGAAGCGCTTTGCGAAAAGATTGAATCGCTTGCGAAAAGGCTTCGCGGGAAAGCTGCCGAAAAGACGCGCGAGCGCCTTGAAAGCGACGTCGAGAGGATTAGAAACGGCGGCTCTCCGAGCAATCTCGACCGCTATTTCCCGCTGTGCTTCGGCGGCGAAGCGACCGTGTTCGATTACGCTGAGAGAGTGTTCGTCTGCGAAAACACGGCGGTTCGCGAGGGCGTTCGCGCGGCTTCCTTACAGCATACCGAGGATATGAAAATCCTGCTTGACGAAGCGAAAATATGCAAGGGACTCGACCGATTTATGCTCACGAAAAACGAAGCGACGGAGCTTTTCAAGGCGAAAACGCGCGTTTATTTCGAGTCGTTTTTGAGCGGCGGCGGGCTGGAGCTTGGAATTTCTATAAATATCGGCGACGCGGTTCAGACGGCGCCTTGGAGCGGCGAATACAAAATTCTCGAGGACGAAATGCGCGGACTTCTGGAGAAAAAATATTGCTGCTTTATCTTTGCGGGAACGAAAAAGGGCGCGCAAAATCTCGCAAACGACCTCAAAGAGGACGGTTTTCCTGCGGATTTTTACGAAAATCCCGACGATATTATTCGCGGAAAGATAATCGTCTGCGCGGGAACGCTCTCTGCGGGCGCGGAATATCGCGAACAGGG
>DBIU01000045.1:0-3602 GCA_002304735.1 Ruminococcaceae bacterium UBA794
TTGGAGATTGAGAAACAGCGCGGAATTTCGGTAACTTCTTCGGTTATGCAGTTCAACTACAACGGATTTTGCATTAACATTCTCGATACCCCCGGGCATCAGGACTTCTCCGAGGACACTTACAGAACGCTTATGGCGGCGGACTCTGCGGTAATGGTAATCGACGCGGCAAAGGGCGTTGAAAATCAGACGAGAAAGCTGTTCAAGGTATGCGTAATGCGGAATATTCCCATTTTCACGTTTATCAACAAAATGGACCGCGAGTCGAGAAATCCGTTCGACCTGCTTGAAGAAATTGAAAACGAGCTTGGAATTAAAACTTATCCCGTAAACTGGCCTATCGGCTCGGGAAAAGACTTCAAGGGCGTTTACGACCGCGAAAACCGCAGGATTATCTCGTTTGAGATGAACGACGGAATGAATTACGGAACAAAGGAAGTCGCCGCAACCGAGGTTGATTTGAACGATGAAAACCTCGCGAGCGTTATCGGGCAGTCGAATTACAACACGCTGAAGGACGATGTGGAGCTGCTTGACGGAGCTTCGGAGGAATTTGACGGCGAGCTTGTAAACAGCGGCAAGCTCTCGCCCGTGTTCTTCGGTTCTGCGCTGACAAACTTTGGCGTTGAGCCGTTCCTTGAGAACTTCCTCAAGATGACTCCTCCTCCCCTGCCGAGAAATACGGAAAGCGGCGTTGTCGACCCGTTTGACGAGCATTTTTCCGCGTTTATCTTCAAAATACAGGCGAATATGAATAAAGCTCACCGCGACAGAGTTGCGTTTATGCGAATTGTAAGCGGCAAATTTACAAAGGAAATGGAAGTTCTCCACGTTCAGAACAACCGCACAATGCGCCTTTCGCAGCCTCAGCAGATTATGGCGAACGAACGCGAGGTTATTGAGGAAGCGTATGCCGGCGATATTATGGGCGTTTTCGACCCGGGAGTGTTCTCAATAGGCGATACGATTTGTTCTCCGTCAAAAAAGGTCGTTTTCGAGGGTATTCCGACGTTTGCTCCCGAGCATTTTTCGAGAATTAGACAGAAAGACACGCTTAAAAGAAAGCAGTTCATCAAAGGCACAACGCAGATTGCTCAAGAAGGCGCAATTCAGATTTTCTCCGAGCCGCAGAGCGGTTTTGAGGAAGTTATTGTCGGCGTTGTCGGTGTGCTTCAGTTCGATGTACTCGAATATCGTCTGAAAAGCGAGTATAATGTCGATATAATCAGAGAGGACCTCTCATACGAGTATATACGCTGGATTACAAGCAAAAAGCACCTTGACGGCGGTCTGGACGAGCTTAAAAAGCTTGTTCTAACGTCCGATACAAAGCTTATTCAGGACGTTCGCGGAAACTACCTGCTTATTTTCACCTCGGAGTGGAATATAAAGTGGGCGCTTGACAAAAACGACGGTCTGGAGCTTGCGGAATTTAGCAGAAATTAAATAAGGTCACCTCTAAAATTATCGCGCGGCGATTTCGATTGAACACGGGTTCATTCGGTCGCCGCGCTTTTTTTATTCCCGAAAAAATCATTTTCCGACAACCGATTTCGACTGACTTCAAGCGGGATAAGTTGTATAATAACAGTACAAGCGAGGTGAAATGCTTGACTGTTTACATTGACGTTCTGATAATACTCAATCTGTACATAAACTTCATTTTGGTCCGCACGGCGGCTATGTTTCTCAGGAGAAAAATAAACCGCAGAAAATGCGTATTTGCGGCGCTTCTGGGCGGGTTCGGCTCGCTGATAATATTAGCGCCGACGCTTCCGTTTTACGTTAACATACCCTATAAAATCCTGCTTTGCGCGGGAATGGTTCTGATTGCGTTCGGAAGGCAAAAAGTCAAGGATTTTCTGATTTGCGCGCTGTTTTTCCTGCTTGTTGGATTTCTGTTCGGCGGGCTTCTGACAGGCATTGAAGCGATTTTCGCGCCAAACGGAATGATACTGAACAACGGCGTTTGCTTCTTCAACATTCCTCTCGCGGCTCTCGCGTCGTTCACTGCGGCAGCGTACTTTCTGATGAAGCTCGTGAAAAGGCTTTCCGACGGCAAAACCAAGCGTTTCTGTACGATAAGAATAACGCAAAACGGCGCTTCGGTCACGCTTCGCGGCTTGTGCGATACAGGCTGCGAAGTTCGGGATATTTTTCTCGGAAAACCGGTTATTGTCTGCGATTACGAGAAAACCGCAGCTGTAATTCCCGCAGAGGTTGTGGATTTTCTTGCGGGAAAAGTCGAGGCTCTTGAAAAAATCCGCCTTATCCCCTGCCAAACCGTTTCCGGAAGTGCGGCAATACCCGTATTCAAGGCGCAGAGCGTGCTTATCGACGGAAAACAAGCCGACGTTCTTGTCGGTATTTCAAAAAACAAGCTCAACGGCGAGGTTGACTGCGTTTTCAACCCGAATATAATACCTGCGGCTTAAAATATTTCAAAGGAGAAAAGAAATGCTAAAGCGTTTGTTGGCGCAGCTTAAGTTCGCTGCGGAGCGTTTTCTGAGAAATCACGCGAATAATTATGTTCATTATTTGAACGGACAGGAGCAGCTTCCCGCTCCGCTTACAAAAGAAGAGGAAGAAGCCGCCTTTCAGCTTATGGACACGGATTTCGACAAGGCGAGGGACACGCTTATCGTTCATAATTTGCGGCTTGTCGTATATATTGCGAAAAAGTTTGAGAACACGGGAATTTGGCTTGAGGACCTTGTTTCAATCGGCACGGTCGGTCTGATTAAGGCGGTCAGCACCTTTAGCAAGGAAAAAAATATCAAGCTTGCAACTTACGCTTCGCGCTGCATTGAGAATGAAATTCTGATGTTCCTGCGAAAATACAGCCAGTACCGCTATGACGTTTCGATTGACGAGCCGCTGAACGTTGATTGGGACGGAAACGAGCTTCTTCTTTCGGACGTGCTTGGAACAGAGAACGACTGCGTTAATTCACATATTGAGGAGGAAGTAGAAAAACAGCTTCTTCACGACGCCGTTAATCGGCTCGGCGAACGAGAGCGCAAAATAATGGAAATGCGCTTCGGACTGAACGGCTGCAAGGAAAAAACGCAGAAAGAAGTCGCCGATGAAATCGGAATATCGCAAAGCTACATCTCGCGGCTCGAAAAGCGCATCATCAAGCAGCTTCGCGACGAGCTTGAAAAAGTCTGCAATTAACGCAAACGGGCGTATGCCGTCAACCGACATACGCCCGTTTTTTTATTTACGCGATTAAGCGTTCTTGAGCTTGAACTCGGAAATAAGCTCCTTGAGCGTTTCCGCCTGGCTCGAAAGCTCCTCGGAAGCCGCAGCGGATTGCTGAGCTGTCGCAGAGTTTGTCTGAACAACGTTTGAAATCTGCTCAACGCCGGTATCAATCTGTACAATCGAATCGGCAGCTTCTGCGGAAGCGTCGGAAATGCTCGAGTTGAGCTTCTGAACCTCGCCGGACGAAACAGCGACCTGCTCCATCATCGTCGCGACTTCGCTTACAAGGCCGTTACCCTGTTCAACGGCTCTTACAGTGCTTTCAATAAGCTCGTTGGTGTTGTTTGCAGCCTCGCCGGACTTGGAAGCAAGGTTTCTAACCTCGTCCGCAACAA
>DBIU01000045.1:3651-4277 GCA_002304735.1 Ruminococcaceae bacterium UBA794
ACCGCGAAGCCCTTGCCCGCTTCGCCTGCGCGAGCAGCCTCAATTGCCGCGTTAAGCGACAGAATATTGGTCTGGAATGCAATATCTTCGATAGTCTTGATAATCTGGCTAATCTGACCCGAACGCTCCTTAATCTCCTCCATTGCCTTGACAAGCTCTTCCATCTTTGTGTTTGCGGAGTGCATCGCCTCAACGGTTTCGTTTGTCTTGGAGCTTGCGGACTTCGCAGCCTCGGCGTTCTGGTGAATTTGACCTGCTACAACCTGAATTGTTGCGGCAAGCTCCTCAACGGAAGAAGCCTGTTCGGTTGCGCCGGAAGCAAGAGCCTGAGCGCCTGCGGAAACCTGCTCCGAGCCGGAAGCGACCTGCTCTGCGGACTGGTTAATATCCGACATAATAACGTTAAGCTTGTCAACGAGAGCGACTTGGTTTTTATTAATCTGGCTGTATTCGCCGATATAGAGGTATGCGCTGTCGTTGCTCAGATTGAGGTTGCCCTTTGAAAGCTCCTCGAAGCATCTGTCGATATCCTTGATAACAGCGACGGTTTCCTTGCACATCTTTCTCATATTATCTGCAAGCTCGCCAACCTCGTCCTTGGAGGTGTACTTAATGTTAACGTTAAA
>DBIU01000022.1:0-2330 GCA_002304735.1 Ruminococcaceae bacterium UBA794
TACCAACTGAGCTACACCAGCATTTCCTCTCATTTCTAACGACTTGTACATTATATCACAATCCGACAAAATTGTCAAGGGGTTTCAAAAAAATTTTTTTGCTTTTTTCATTTTTCAGCCGAAAACGGCTTTTCTTACACTATTATAATAGTATATTTCGTTATTTTGTTAAATATTGCGCTTATTTATGTATATTTTGCAAAAAAATTATAAAAAAATCAAAAAAGTATCTAGCATTTTTTGTACGTTTCTGTTATAATAAAAGATAGAGTTAAAGAGGTGAGTAATCATTCCTCTTATAATCTCAAATTCTAACTTTTCTAGGAGGAGATTTCCAATGGCTAAAAAATGGGTCTATACCTTCAAAGAAGGTAATATGACAATGCGCAACCTTCTCGGCGGTAAGGGCGCGAACCTTGCCGAGATGACCGAGATAGGTCTTCCCGTTCCTCAGGGCTTCACTATCACGACAGAAGCCTGCACTCAGTATTATGAGGACGGCCGCAAAATCAACGATGAAATTATGCAGCAGGCTATGGAAGGCGTTAAGTGGATGGAGGAGGTTAACGGCAAGAAGTTCGGCGACCTCAAAAACCCGCTTCTCGTTTCCGTTCGTTCGGGCGCGCGCGCTTCGATGCCCGGTATGATGGATACTATTCTTAACCTCGGTCTTAACGACGATGTTGTTGCAGCTATGATTGCAGGCAACTCCGACCCGAAGTTCGAGAGATTCGTTTACGACTCTTACAGAAGATTTATTCAGATGTTCTCCGACGTTGTTATGGAAGTCGGAAAGAAGTACTTCGAGCAGCTTATCGACGCGATGAAGGCAAAGAAGGGCGTTAAGTTCGACGTTGACCTCACCGCTGCTGACCTCAAGGAGCTTGCTTCCGAGTTCAAGGCTGAGTATAAGAAGCAGCTCGGCACGGATTTCCCCTCCGACCCCGTTGAGCAGCTCAAGCTCGCCATCGAGGCTGTTTTCCGTTCTTGGGACAACCCCAGAGCGAACGTTTACCGCCGCGACAACGATATCCCGTACAGCTGGGGTACTGCGGTTAACGTAATGCCGATGGTATTCGGCAACCTCAACGACGATTCCGGTACGGGCGTTGCGTTCACCCGCGACCCCGCAACAGGCGAAAAGAAGCTTATGGGCGAGTTCCTTTTCAACGCACAGGGCGAGGACGTTGTTGCAGGCGTTCGTACTCCTATGCCTATCGCTCAGATGGCGGACAAGTTCCCCGAGGCTTATGAGGAGTTCGTAAAGGTTTGCGGAATCCTTGAGGACCATTACAGAGATATGCAGGATATGGAGTTCACCGTTGAGAACGGAAAGCTCTATATGCTTCAGTGCCGTAACGGTAAGAGAACCGCTCAGGCTGCTCTTAAGATTGCTTGCGACCTCGTTGACGAAGGTATGATTGACGAGAAGAAGGCAGTTCTTATGATTGACCCGCGTAACCTCGACACTCTGCTTCACCCGCAGTTCGACGCTAAGGCGCTCAAGGCTGCTACGCCCGTAGGCAAGGGCCTCGGCGCTTCTCCCGGAGCTGCTTGCGGTAAGATAGTATTCACCGCTGACGACGCTGTTGAGTGGAAGTCAAGAGGCGAGAAGGTTGTTCTCGTTCGTCTTGAAACCTCTCCCGAGGATATCACCGGTATGAAGGCTGCTCAGGGTATTCTGACCGTACGCGGCGGTATGACTTCTCACGCTGCCGTTGTTGCACGCGGAATGGGTACTTGCTGCGTATCCGGCTGCGGCGATATCGCTATGGACGAGGAGAACAAGAAGTTCACTCTCGCAGGCAAGACCTATCACGAGGGCGACTGCATCTCCATCGACGGTTCTACCGGTAACATTTACGACGGTCTTATTCCTACCGTTGACGCTACAATCGCAGGCGAATTTGGCAGAATTATGGCTTGGGCTGACAAGTACAGAAGACTTAAGGTTCGCACCAACGCTGATACTCCTACCGACGCTAAGAAGGCTCGCGAGCTGGGCGCCGAGGGTATCGGTCTTTGCCGTACCGAGCATATGTTCTTCGAGGCTGACAGAATTGCGGCATTCCGTGAGATGATTTGCTCCGATACCGTTGAGGAGAGAGAAGCTGCTCTCGCTAAGATTGAGCCGATGCAGCAGGGCGACTTCGAGAAGCTCTACGAAGCTCTCGAGGGCAATCCTGTTACAATCCGCTTCCTCGACCCGCCTCTCCACGAATTCGTACCTACCGAGGAGGCTGACATCGAGGCTCTCGCTAAGGCTCAGGGCAAGTCCGTTGAAACTATCAAGAACATCATTCAGTCGCTCCACGAGTTCAACCCGATGA
>DBIU01000022.1:2372-15564 GCA_002304735.1 Ruminococcaceae bacterium UBA794
GTCACCGCGGCTGCCGTCTGGCTGTAACTTACCCCGAAATCGCGAAGATGCAGACTGCTGCCGTTATCAAGGCTGCAATCAACGTAAAGAAGGCTCACCCCGACTGGAACATCGTTCCCGAGATTATGATTCCGCTCGTTGGCGAGGTTAAGGAGCTTAAGTACGTTAAGGATATCGTTGTTAAGACCGCCGATGAGATTATCGCGGCTTCCGGTTCCGACCTCAAGTACTCTGTTGGTACTATGATTGAAATTCCGCGTGCTGCTCTCACCGCTGACGCTATCGCGACCGAGGCTGAGTTCTTCTGCTTCGGTACAAACGACCTCACTCAGATGACTTACGGCTTCTCGCGCGACGACGCAGGCAAGTTCCTCGGCGCTTACTATGACGCTAAGATTTTCGAGAACGACCCGTTTGCGAAGCTCGACCAGGTTGGCGTAGGCAAGCTGATGAAGATGGCTATTGAGCTTGGAAAGGGCGTTCGTCCCGAGATGCACTGCGGTATCTGCGGTGAGCACGGCGGCGACCCGACTTCCGTTGAGTTCTGCCACCAGATTGGTCTGGACTATGTATCCTGCTCGCCGTTCCGCGTTCCGATTGCAAGACTCGCTGCTGCACAGGCTGCGCTCAGATAAGTCTTTTTCGGTTAGCGAAACTGCATATTAACAAAAATTTCCTCCCCGTTCTTCGGAGTGGGGAGGATTTTTGTATTGCATTGATTGCCAAACGGTTGTTGTTAATATTATAGCAATATAACTAAAAAACGATGACAAAATTTGTGAATTTTACAACTTGTATTTATCATATAAATCTGATATAATATTAGTAAGCGAAAGGCAATTATCAATCATACGCTTAATATTTAACAAAGGAGAATTATTATTATGAAAAAAGTTATGCAGTTGAGCGAAAACGTCTGCGAACAGCTTGACGTCATCAGAAAGGGCTATTTCGGCGAGTCCGCTTCACCAAGCGAATACAGGGACAGCTTCATAGCTAACGAAGCAATAGAACGCTTCTCGGAGGACCCCGCGGTGCTCTTCTCCGAGGAAATGGCCGGAAATGATTGCGAGCCTAGGGTCGCGAAATCGCTGACGCTGCGAGCGGAAGTATTTGAAAAGCTGAGCAATCTCGCTACTATCACAAATCTTTCTTACGCCGAAGTAACTCGCAGGATTATCCTGTTCACGATTGAGAAAATAAAGAAGAACGCACGCGAAAACACAGAATATGAACGTGCGATTTCCACGCTTAAGCAAAAACTTCTCGTAGCAGTCAGATATCTTGAGCAGTCAACAACAGCTCTCAACAGTATTCTTGAGGAAATCGAGGCGCTCGAGGAAAACGAAGGGACTGATAAGTAATGAAAAATAATCTTAACAGCAGAAAAATCGAGTATATCGAGCAGCTCAGAAGTTTGCCGATATTTGGCGAAATTAACATCTCCATAAAGCCTAATGACATAGAGAACGCAACGCAGTATCTTCAGCAGTTATATCCGGATTGCCGCGTGCAAAGAAGCTTCGCGGAAAGAATATTCATCAAAAACGAGATATACGAATTGCCGCGTGCAGACAAGCTTTGCAGAGAAAATACTTCTCCTGAACAAGATTTATAACTAATCCTCCCTCCCCGCTCGTCACGGGGAGGTTTTCTCCTCAATCAGCGTAACCGTGCCTTTCGCGCCGTCAACGGCAACCAAATCGCCCGTTTTCAGCACTGTCGTCGCGTTTCCGCAGCCCACAACCGCGGGTATTCCAAATTCTCTGGCAACAATTGCCGCGTGAGAAAGCGGAGCGCCGATATCCGTTATAATCGCCGCCGCTCGCGGGAAAATCACCGTCCAGCCTATGTTTGTCGCGGGCGCGCAGAGGATTTCTCCGGGCTGAAGCTCCTCGGCGTTATCCGCGCTGAAAATCACGCGAACGCGCCCCGTCACAACTCCCGCAGCTCCCGCAAAGCCCTTGATGTCCGCCGAAAGCGCACAGCCCATCTCCCTCTCGGAGTAAAAATCGCGCCGCCTTTGCTCGTCGGAAAGCCACTTCTTCGGCTCAAATCTGCCGCAAATAAGGTTCGGAAAAGGCGGATACGCGAGATTTTCTTCGTATGATTTTCGCCTCGCGGGAATATTCGCCAAGGCTTTTTTATCGCCTTTCAGCAGCTCCAAAACCTCGTTAAAATACAGCATAAACACGTCCGCGCCGACAGCGTTAAGCTCGCCCGCTTTCAGCAAAAATTCCCTCATCATACAAAACAGCTTAACGCCCTTGCTTCTGACGTCCTCTCGCGCAATGTTCGCCTCTTTGAACCGCTCAAGCTTCTTGTCGAGCCATTTTGCCTTTCGCGGATACCGCGCCTTGAATTTCGCCGCGGCTTCGTTAAAGCGGCTTTCCTGCTCCTCGCGCATTTTGTGCGCGTTCATTCCCGATTTAACGTGTTCATCTATAATGTTTTCGGGGAAATTCGGGTTTTCATAAGGATACGGCGCGGCAAGCTCCATTTCGTTGACGTGCCTGTGACCGCAGGATTTTATGTATTCATCGCGCGTTATTTTGCCCGCGATAACGTCCTCGAGCAGAAGCAGCGGCTTCATACTGTCAAGCGTTCCCGCGCCGCCCGAACAAAGCTCGTTTGCAAGCTCATCGCCGCAGATATCCGCAATCTTTTTCTTCGTCCCGAACAGCGGGAAAACGTTCACGCCCTTCATTATCGCCCCCAAAGCGCCCGAAATAAACCGTCCTCCCTTTGTTTCCCAAAACGCAAAAAGCGCTTGATTATCGGAAATTCCGCGTATTTCGCAAATCAGCTCGTCGGCGATTTCGCTCATTTTTTCTCTCGTTTCACGCTTTTCGCGGCGGCTTATTTTGTCCTTTTTCCCCGAGAACACAAGCGCTCTCATCTTCCTTCGCATATTCTTTTTATCAAACGGGAAAATCGGCACCTCTAAGCCCTGCGGAAGCTCGCCCGCAATCTCGCTAAGCTTCTTAATCGCGGTTTTCTCGGAAAATCCGAGCGATACCATAAGCGAGCAAATCACGCTTAAATTCGCGTAAGGCTGACCGCAGATGTTGTCGATAAAGGGTATTCCCGTCATATCGCAGATTGACTCAAGCACGCTGAACGTAACGGGAGAAACGGGCTGCATAAATATTTCGCCGACGTTTGTCCGCGAAAGAAGATAATCTCCCGCAAGGCTGCTGTTTACCTCGAATTTTTCCGCGTTAATCCGCTTAAGCGACGTTATCGGGCGCGCCTGAAGAACGTAAACCTTCCCGTCCGAAACCGCCCACTCGATATCCATAGGCTTTCCGCAGCCGTTTCTTATACGAGAGCAATACTTGAAAAGCCGCTTTGCATAGGGCTTGAACTCGCTTTTGCCGTTATAGGCGAACTTCATCGCGTTAAACGAAAATTCCTCGGCGTTTTCCGCTCCCGAAACAAGCGCCTCGCCCTCGCCCTTTACATAATTTCCCGTCATAATAGCGGCGCTTCCGCTTATCGGATCAGACGTGAACACAACTCCCGCAAATTCAGGCTTAACGAAGCGCTGAATTACCACGGCAATTCCGCCGTTCTCCGCTCCCGCGCTTTCCGCGTAGCGCCGAACGCGCAGGCTGTCAGCGGAAGCCGCAACCTTTTTCACCGCCGACAAAATATCCTTTCGCGCAACGTCCGTTATCGTTTCATACGCGCCCGCGAACGAAGCGTTTTCTCCGTCCTCGTTCAGCGCGGACGAGCGAACCGCGTAAGTATGCTTGTCGGAAAGCCTTGATATCAGCGCTTCAAGCTCGCAAAGCGCCTCCGGCTTAATTTCGCCGCAGAAAGCGTTCGCCGTCAGCACAAATCCCTCCGGTACGGGCAAGCCCATTTCGGTTAATTTCGCAAGCGAAGCGCCTTTGCCGCCGCAAACAGCCGCAATTTCACCCTTAATTTCATTGAACGAATAAATAAATCTCATATCGTCAATCCCCCAAAAGCGCATCAATCCGCATATCAATCAGCCTGTGAAGCTGCTTTTCATCGCGCAAATCCATTCCCGAAAGCTCCCGAAAATCATCGAGCCTGTAAATTATAAGCTGAAGCATACTTGACAGCTCGTAAGCGATTATTTTGCACTCCTCATCGGTTTTTCGCCCCGCAAAATGCGCCTTTACGAACGGCAGGCTCGACTGCTCCTCCGACAAATCGCGGTGTAAAAGCACATAGCTCATCACTGCCCGCGTGAATTTGTACTCCTTAATTAAAAACTCAGCCACGATATAGTGCATTTTCCGCAGCTTTTCTTTCGGCGAAATTTCGGAGCGCAGGATTTGTTCAATCTTGAGCGATTTTATATATTTTTGCCGATTTCGCGAAAAAACCTCGTAAAGCAGCGCTTCCCGCGACTTAAAGCAATAGTTTATCATTCCAAGCGGCACTCCAGCTTTTTTCGCTATCGCCCTCGACGTCAGCTTCGCGCCGTCCTCGCACTCGTCTGCAAGCTCCGAAGCCGCTGTCATCAGTTTTTGTTTCGTGATGTCTAACTTCTTGCCATTTTTTTTCATACGATTCTCCGTTTTTAATATTTGAACACGTTCAATTATTTTTAATAATTATAACACTAAAAATCCCTATTGTCAAGGGATTTCGAAAAAAAATCTTAATAAAGCGTCAGGGAAAACAAAAGCAGACGCAGAAAACCCCGCTCCTAAAGGAACGGGGTCCCTGCGCAAGATTTTACTGCGAAATGCCGTTTCCTTTGTCACTCGCAGAACCGGCGTCCGCTATCGTGCCTATAATCTGGGAAATCAGAAAAATCTCCTCAGAGAGTTCTGAAACCCTAGCAGACAGCTCTGATAAGAACGTCCTATTCTCAGCACTTGAGATGTCAATTTTTACCATTTTTTCACCTCCCATCTAATTACTTTGCAATTAATTGCATTATAGTTGTAATTATATCACAAAAATCTTTTTTTGTCAAGGCTTTTTCAAAAACATTTCAAAAAAATTTACGCGAAAAAGCAACGCGCTCTCGAAATTATCGAAAGCGCTCTTTTATTATAATAAGGAAAGCTGTTCCGGTTCGTCGATTGTTTTCATAAACGAGAAGATTTCTCCCTGATTGCGCTTTATCCCGTATTTGTTGCAAAATTCCGTGAAATACCGCCATAATTTGTCGTTATTCGGCGAGGGCAAATCGTATCTGTCGCCATAAGTCCGCGAGTATTTTTCGCGCAGACCCGGAAAATGCCGGTCAAGCGCCGCGTAGAAATATTCTCGGTCGCCGCTTCGCAGAGTAAGCCCCATTCCGAACGAAACAATCCCGTAAACTCCCGCTTCCGCCGCCGTTTCAAGCACCGCCGCGAGATTTTCCACGCTGTCGTTGATGAACGGGAGAAGCGGCGTCAGCCACACAACCGTCGGTATTCCGCGCTTTTTCATCTCGCACAGCGCCTCCGCGCGCCGCGCTGTATTACACACGTTCGGCTCGACAATCCCGCAAAGCGCGTCGTCCGCGGTCGTCAGCGTCATCTGTACAACCGCTTTCGCGCTCTTGTTTATCCTCTCGAGCAGGTCGATATCGCGCAGCACAAGGTCGGATTTCGTCAGAACAGCCGCCCCGAAGCCGTATCTTTCAATGACTTCAAGGCATTTTTGCGTTATTTTCAGCTCTTTTTCAAGTGGAAGATACGGGTCGCTCATCGCTCCGGTTCCGATAACGCAGCGCTTTCGTTTCGCCCGCAGAGCCGCTTCAAGCAGCTCCGGCGCGTTTTGCTTAACCTCGATATCCTCAAACTTGTGCCGCATATTATAGCAATCGCTGCGCGAGTCGCAGTAAATGCACCCGTGCAGGCAGCCGCGATATACGTTAATCCCGTTTTTTCCGCTCAAAATCCCCTTTGCGTTCACAAAATGCATCTTCTCACCTCGTTCAGCGGTCAATTCTCAATGAACAGTATAACTCATTTTCCCTGTTTTGTCAAGGCTTATACGAATATCTTTGACAAAAAAGCAGATTATAGTGATATTGCACAAAAGATTAATAAAAATATTTACAAGTTTGTTGATTTTTTTTGAAAAAACACTTGACAAATTGAAATAAATGTGATAAATTATAATTAGCACTCAAGGAGAGTGAGTGCTAAAAGATTGAAAGGTGGGAAAACAGGTGGATACGCGTGGAATGAAAATTCTGACGGCGATTATTGACGAGTACATCAGAACCGGCGAACCGGTCGGGTCAAAAGCTCTCGCCGAAGCGTATGATATCAAGGTTTCTTCCGCAACAATCAGAAATACAATGGCGGCTCTCGAACAAGAGGGCTATCTCGACCACCCGCACACATCGGCGGGACGCGTGCCGACGTTTAAGGGGTTTAGGTATTACATTGATAATCTGATGAACCCCGAACCCGTCGCGGCGGAGAATATATCGCGGATTGACGAGCTGCTCGACAAGGGCGGACTTTCCGACGACGCGATTGTCGAGAGCGCTTCGACGGCGCTTGCCGAGATTACGAAATGCGCGGCAATTTCCACAAATCACGCGTCAAAATTCTCCGTGATTTCAAAGGTTGACGTTATTCCGACAGGCAGGCGAATGTACGTTCTTTTGCTGATAACCTCGAACGGCGCTATTAAAAACAAGGTTTGCCGAATGGAGTTTGACTTTACGGACGAGCAGATGAAAAGCTTCACGGATTTTCTGAATGAAAATCTGCGCGGAGTGAACCTTGAAAATATGTCCGAGGAATACGTTGAAAAGCTGGTTTCGGCGATGGGAAGCTATATGCTTTCGCTTTCGCCGCTTCTCCACGCGGTTTACGAGCTTTCCGAGGAAATGATGCGCGACAGCGTCGACGTTAAGGGCGAATCAAATCTTCTCGCGTGCGGCGATATTCCCGCGCAGGACGTTATGCGGTTTCTGGAGCAGAAAAATCTGTTTCCCGAGATGCTTGACGGGGCGCTTTCGGGGATATCGGTGAAGTTCGGCGAGGAGGACGGAACAGTGGCGATTTCCAACTCAACAGTGGTCAGCGCGAGCTACTACAAGGACGGAAAGCCCGCGGGAACGCTCGGAATAATCGGTCCTATGCGGCTTGATTACAGAAAGGTTATCCCGTACATTGAATATCTCAGCAAAAAAGTCACGCGTATGCTTTCCGACGAGGAGCGTTTGCAGATAGAAAGTGAGGAGTCCGATAAAAATGACGAATGAAGAAGAAATAGAAAAGACCGAGGATATTTCCGAGGAAAATCCCGCGGAAGAAGCGGAACAGACCGAGGAAACCGCCGAGGAAAACGAAGCCGACAAGGTCGCGGAGGAGCTTTCCGCAGTCAAGGAGCAGCTCGTTCGCACAATGGCTGAGTACGACAACTTCCGCAAGCGTTCGCAGCGCGAAAAGGACGCGCTCAGAACCGATATCATCGTAAACGTCACCTCGAAGTTTTTGCCCGTTATGGACAATCTTGAAAGAGCGCTCAGCGCCGAGTGTTCCGACGAGAACTACAAGAACGGCGTTAAGATGATTTACGACAGCTTTATGGAAACGCTGAAGAATTTCGGCGTTGAGGAAATCGAAAGCGACGGCGCGGAGTTTTCCCCGAATTTGCATCAGGCTGTTCAAAAAATTCCCGCAGAGGACGTTGAGAGCGGAAAGGTCGCGAAAACGTTCGCAAAGGGCTATAAAATCGGCGATAAGGTAATCAGATTTGCCGTTGTCGCCGTTGCAGAGTAAATTTTATCGGAGCAATCCGATTTTGAAAGGAAGATATTTTATGAGCAAGATTATCGGTATTGATTTAGGTACTACAAATAGCTGCGTTGCCGTTATCGAAGGCGGCGAGCCTGTCGTTATCACGAACTCCGAGGGTTCGAGAACGACTCCTTCCGTTGTTGCATTCACCAAGGACGGCGAACGTCTTGTCGGTCAGCTTGCGAAGAACCAGGCTGTCCAGAATCCCGAAAAGACCGTTATTTCAATCAAGCGCCATATGGGCAGCGATTATAAGGTTGATATCGACGGCAAAAAGTACACTCCGCAGGAAATTTCCGCGATGATTTTGCAGAAGCTGAAAAGCGACGCGGAAGCTTATCTCGGCGAGAAGGTTACGGACGCGGTTATTACCGTTCCCGCTTACTTCACCGACTCTCAGCGTCAGGCTACAAAGGACGCGGGTCAGATTGCGGGACTTAACGTTCAGCGTATCATAAACGAGCCTACGGCGGCGGCTCTCGCTTACGGTATCGATAAGGAAGAGGACCAGAATATCGTTGTATACGACCTCGGCGGCGGTACGTTCGATGTATCCGTAATCAACATCGGCGACGGCGTTCAAGAGGTTCTCGCAACCGCAGGCAACAACCACCTCGGCGGCGACGATTTCGACCAGAGAATTATCGATTGGCTGAAAGCGGAGTTCAAGAAGTCCGACGGAATTGACCTTTCGAGCGATAAATTCGCTATGCAGAGATTGAAGGACGAGGCGGAAAAGGCAAAAATCGCCCTCTCCAACTCCACAACCGTAAACATCTCCATTCCTTATATCACTGCTGACGCAAACGGTCCTAAGCATTTGAACGTTACTCTTTCGAGAGCAAAGTTCAACGAGCTTACCGCAGACCTCGTTGAAATGACGATGGGTCCGCTGAAGCAGGCTATCGCAGACAGCGGTCTTGATAAGAAGGATATTCACAAGATTTTGCTGGTCGGCGGTTCAACGAGAATACCCGCCGTACAGGACGCGGTTAAGAGCTTCCTCGGAAAAGACCCGTTCAAGGGCATTAACCCCGATGAGTGCGTTGCAATCGGCGCTTCTATTCAGGGCGGCGTTCTCAACAAGGAAGTACAGGGCATCGTTCTGCTCGACGTCGCGCCTCTGTCGCTCGGTATCGAAACCGCAGGCGGCGTCTGCACAAGAATGATTGAGCGCAACACCACCATTCCTACCAAGGAAACAAAGGTGTTCACAACCTACGCGGATAATCAGCCGTCCGTTGATATCAACGTTCTTCAGGGCGAGCGTGAATTTGCTAAGGATAACAAATCAATCGGCAACTTCCGCCTTGACGGCATCGCTCCCGCTCCCCGCGGTATCCCGCAGATTGAGGTTACCTTCGATATCGACGCAAACGGTATCGTAAACGTAACCGCAAAGGATAAGGGCACGGGCAAGGAACAGCACATCTCCATCACCGCTTCAACAAATATGAGCAAGGAAGATATCGACAAGGCGGTTAGAGAAGCTGAAGCTTACGCTGCCGAGGACAAGAAGCGCAAGGAGGACGTTGACGCGAGAAACGAAGCCGATTCTATGGTTTATCAGATTAAGAAGTCGATGAACGAGTTCGGCGATAAGGTTTCCGCTGACGATAAGGCAAAGGTTGAGCCGAAGATTACCGCTCTTGAGGAAGCGCTTAAGGGCACGGATATCGAGGCTATCAAGAAGGCTAAGGAAGAGCTTCAGACCGCGTTCTACGAGGTTGCGGGCAAGGTTTATCAGAGCGACCCGAACGCTGCGGCGGGCGCTGGCGCGGCAGAGGCTGCGGGCGGCGCTTCGGCGGCTTCCGATAACGGCGGAAATAACGACGACGGCGCCGTTGACGTTGAGTACACCGAGAAGTAATTTAATCAATCGCATTACCCCACGGCTAAAGTGGGGTAATGTTGATGAAATGTTGAGAGTGATTTTATGGAGAAAAGAGATTATTACGAGGTTCTGGGAGTTCCAAAGGACGCCACGGACGCGGATATCAAAAAGGCTTACCGAAAGCTCGCGAAGCAATATCACCCCGACTTGAACCCCGACGACCCGACGGCTGCCGAGAAGTTCAAGGAGGTTAACGAGGCGAACCAAGTTCTTTCCGACCCCGATAAACGCGCGCGTTACGACCAGTTCGGCCACGCGGGCGTCGACTCAAGCTATGGCGGCGGAGGAACAAACTTCACGGGCGGCTTTGACGGCGTTGACCTCAGCGATATTTTCAGCGATATTTTCGGCGGCGGCTTCGGCGGCGGCGGGTTCAGCGCGCGTTCTTCGGGCGTAAACGCCGCGAGGAGAGGCGCGGATATCGCGTCTGCGCTTGATATAACGTTTATGGAAGCCTGCAAGGGTACATCTCGCGACGTCACGATAAACCGCACGGAGGAATGTCCCGACTGCGGCGGCACGGGCGCTGCTGCGGGAAGCTCTGTCAAGACTTGTCCCGACTGTAACGGACGAGGAGTCGTTACCGTTCAGCAGAGAAGTATGTTCGGTATGATGCAAAGCCAGCGGCCTTGTACAAAGTGCGGCGGCAAGGGCAAAATTATCGAAAAGCCGTGCATTAAGTGCGGCGGTTCGGGCAGAGTTAACCAGCGCAAAACCGTCACGGTTAAGGTGCCTGCGGGTATCGACGACGGAATGTTGCTGAACGTTCGCGGACAAGGCTCTGTCGGCTCGAACGGCGGTGCGCGCGGCGACCTCAAGGTCAGGATTTCCGTGAAAGCAGACCCCGTTTTCGAGCGCGAGGATTACAATATCTGGATTGATTTCCCGATTACTTACGCGCAGGCGGCTCTCGGCGCGGAAATTGAAGTGCCGACAATCGACGGCAAGGTGAGCTATAACGTTCCTGCGGGAACGCAGCCGGGAACAGTGTTCAGGCTTCGCGGAAAGGGCGTTCAGAAGCTTCAGCAGAGCGCCGGAACACGCGGCGACCAGATGGTGAGAATAAGCGTTGAAGTCCCGAAAAACCTCACAAAGGCGCAGAAAGACGCGCTCACGGCTTTCGAGGGAACGCTCAATGAGAAGAATTACGAGAAGCGCAAGGGTTTTTTCGATAAGATAAAGGATATGTTCCGTCAATAAAAAGTCGGACGGACAATAAAGGCACATCTGCGTTGTCAGCGGCGTTTCAACAGGCACAAAGCCTAGCTGAAACGCCGCTTCCTTGCATCTGTACCTTTCTTGACCGTCCGCGGAACGCTTTTGAAGAAGAAAACCGGAGATTTTACTCTCCGGCTTTTTTGTTTTGATTACTTCTTTTTGCGCGAAAGGATAACGCCCGCGCCGCCGAGCGCCGCAATCGCAACTACAAATCCCATTCCCGCAGCGCCCGTGTCGGGGTTCTGAGGCTCGGTAGTAGGTTCGCTTGTAGGCTCGGAAGTGGGTTCGGAAGTAGGCTCGCTTGTAGGCTCGCTTGTGGGTTCGGAAGTCGAGTCGTTGAACGAGTCAACAAAAGCCTTCATATCCGATTTTGAATAGTCGCAGCCGACATAAATCGGCGTTTCGGTAAGCTCTCCGTTGGGAAGATACTCAACCACATTTTCACCCTTTGCACCGTAAACATTGACGCCAAGGAAATTGTTATCAAGGAAAAACTCCTTGAAGTACAGATTATCCTTATGAATTAAAATGTAAAGAGTGCCGTCTTCATACTTGCAAGGTCCGCTTACATTCTTTTCACCGCCGAGATAAGAGCCGATTTCCTTGTCGTAAATCTGCCATGTACCGTGCGAATCCGAGAGAGTGTGCAGGCAGACAATTCCGCGCTTGTTGTTCGTTCTGTCAACGGTTTCGCCGTCCTTGGTAATGTGACTGAACTCCACTCTTGCGCCGACAATATCGCAGTCGTTGTATTTTTCGGAAAGACCGCTTACCACAATTTTTGCAAAATCCTCATCTTTGCTAAGCGAAACATTGGGAGTTTTGCTCTCGCCCGAGCTTGCGCTTGCGGAAATCGCCATCGTTGCGGTTAGTGCGGCTGCAAGCAGAGCCGCGCCGATTTTCTTGAAAATGTTCATAAATTCCTCCGTTTTGTTAATAATATTTATCCTACTTAATGCTAATTGTCAATACCTTTTCTTATTTTATGCTATAATTTTTACGAGGTGATGAAAATGAACAGTCAGCGACCGCTTAAGGATAAGGTCAGCATAACGCTCGACGTTGACGTTATACAGGCGATAAAGGAGCTTTCAGAGCTTGACGACCGCCCTTTTTCGCAGTATATCAACCGCGTTCTGCGCAAACATCTGATTTCCAAGGGGTATTTTTCGGATAATCGAAAAAAATCGCCCGATGATGAATGACGCACAATGAATTTGTCTAAATTGCCAAAAAAATCGCAAAATATTTTTTTCTTTTGTCTAAAAAACCGATAGACAAAACAAGCTTTTTCGGATATAATAAAATTGTAAATCGGAAACAACGACGTTTCGGAGAGGCAATTCTGCCCCCTCGAAGCGTCTTTTTTTATTTCCGATAAAAACCAAAGAACAAATTTAAGGAGGAACGGGACAATGGAAGAAAAGAAATTTGACGTGGTAGAACAGTTCGGAGTTGACGTGTTCAACGAAGAAACAATGCAGCAAAGACTGCCGAAAAACGTGTTCAAGGCGCTCAAAAAGACAATCGCCGAGGGCAAGGAGCTTGACAGCTCGATTGCCGATATCGTGGCGAACGCGATGAAGGACTGGGCGATTGAAAAGGGCGCGACCCACTACACGCACTGGTTCCAGCCGATGACCGGCATTACCGCCGAGAAGCACGACAGCTTCATTTCACCGAACGGCGACGGAACGGTTATTATGGAGTTCTCCGGCAAGGAGCTTATCAAGGGCGAACCCGACGCGTCGAGCTTCCCCTCCGGCGGTATCAGAGCGACCTTCGAGGCGAGAGGCTACACCGCTTGGGACCCGACCTCTTACGCTTTCGTAAAGGGCGGCTCGCTTTACATTCCTACCGCGTTTTACTCATATTCGGGAGAAGCGCTCGACAAGAAAACTCCGCTTCTGCGCTCAATGGACGTTGTTTCCGACGCGGCGCTGAGAATACTCAAGCTGTTCGGCAACACCACGACAAAGCGCGTTGTTGCGACAGTCGGCGCGGAGCAGGAATATTTCCTTGTAAACAAGGCTACCTATGACGAGAGAAAAGACCTCATTTTCACGGGCAGAACGCTTTTCGGCGCGCCCGCTCCCAAGGGACAGGAGCTTGACGACCACTATTTCGGCGTAATCAAGGACCGCGTTGCGGATTATATGAGAGATTTGGACGAGAGGCTCTGGAAGCTCGGAATTACCTCTAAGACAAAGCACAACGAGGTTGCTCCCGCACAGCACGAAATGGCGCCGATTTTCGCTCCCGCAAACCTCGCTTCCGACCAGAACCAGCTTACTATGGAGCTTATGAAGAAGGTTGCGCTTGAGCATAATCTCGTTTGCCTGCT
>DBIU01000112.1:0-22015 GCA_002304735.1 Ruminococcaceae bacterium UBA794
CACTGAAGGCGAAGCCGTCCCCCGCGGGAGCGACCGGAGGCGAAGCCGTCCGCCGCCGATTATCCCGTTCTCTCCGTTCCAAATCTGATGAAATTGTATTCTTTTGCAACGGTATCCCAGGTGAGCGCGCCGACGTTGCCCGTGGGGTCTATGCCGTAGAGCCGCTGGAACGTCATAACCGCGCGCTCTGTTTCGGGACCGTAATATCCCGTGACCTCGATAATCGGAATACTCGCGATATTCTGCCCGATAACTCTAAGATACGTCTGAAACTCGCGAACATCGTCGTTTCTCATTCCGGGAGTGAGGTTATATCCGGGATAAAGCGCCGCCGTCGAGCCTGCGTAGCCCTCGGGGAGGTTATCTCTGATATTTCTGTAAATCTCGTTTATGAGCTGCCACGTTCTGAAATCGACGACTCCGTCCGGATTAAGCCCGTAAAACCGCTCGAAAGCGCGAACCTGCGCGTCCATTTCGGAGTTGAACACGCCGTCCGAGTAAACCGAGGGGATTTCGGGATTGAAATAAGCGATTACGTTCAAAAAATACTGAACAATCCGCACGCGCTGACCGTAATCGCCTTGACGCAGGTTTTCGCCGAGAATATTCTCAACCTCGTCCTCCGTAAGCCCCTCGCTTGTAAGCTCCGACAAGCCTTTTACAGCCGTGAAAATGTACTTAATCTGATACCAAGTGGATTTATTCACAATTCCCGTCTGCGCCAGTCCGAAAACGCCTTGGAAAACGCGCACGGCTTCGACTGTTCCCTCGCCGTAAATTCCGTTTGCGGGAACGATTTTCGGTATTGCGGGATAATTCACGCCTATTCTGTTCAGCTCGACTTGAATTGTCCTGACCTCGTTTCCCGTTGAACCGAAACCGAACGGAGTTCCGGGATAGCTCGGAATGTTCGGGGAAATCGGCGCGTTGTACACGATGTCGATATCGTTTCCGTAATAATATTGCAAAATCTCATAGGGCGTGTAGCCGCGGTTTGCGAGAGATACCGTGCCCCATTGCGAAAGCCCGCTGCAAGTCACGGTCGTGCCGTTGCAGAAAGCTGTGAAAAGCGGCTCGACGTTTCCTCGGCGCACAACGTAGTTGTTGAATATTTCATCGACAATTCGGCTGATATTCCCGAAAATGTCGCGGCCGTACACGAAAGCTTGGTCGTACTGCGTGGAGCTTGTGATATCGAAATTATATCCGCGGCTTCTGTACCACTCGGTGTAAACGCGGTTGAGCGCAAACGAAATCTGAACGTAAATATTAGCTCTCAGCGCCGCTTCGGGCCATGTCGGGAAAATCTCGCTCGAAGCGACGTTTTTTATGTAGTTCGGGAATGTGAGCGTTACGTTTTGCGCGCTTGACGAGGGCGTTCCGAGGTGAACGGTGATGTTCTCGGGAATAAACGGGAGATTAGCGCTCGGCATTTTCGCTCACCTCCGTGATATCCTCGGTTAAATCGCCCTCCGCGGGAACCATCGCCGTGCGCTGAACCGAGTTAACGCCGTCGAACACGGGTATCCCCGTGATTTTAACGACAGCGTAGCCCTTTTTGCTGATTGTTGCGTCATAGAGCGAAAAAGGCTGAATTTTATTGCCGCTGTCGAGGGAGAGCGACTTTTCGGGCGCGGGAAGCGCGAACGGCGCGGTCTGACCGCTTAGGTCGGTTGTTATCGTTTCAAAAACGTAGGGCTTGCCGCCGATTATTTTGGAGATAACAACCTCCGCTCCGACAACGGGAAGCGCTTCTCTCGCCGTATAAATCCGAAACGCCATCGTGCCTCTGCCCGTGTTGCGCTCCTCAAAGTCCCCGAGCGTGTCGTAAACAGGCTCGGGGAAATTGCCCGGTTCGGTTTGGCTGCCCTCGCGAACGATATCCCCGCGGGAATTTTCGGGCGTGCGGTCGTCGGGGAAGCTGCGCCCCGTGAGCTGTTCGCCGTATTCCGTGCCGCTAATCGGCTGACGGTTGAGCGTTTCGGCGCGTTCCTCGGAAACCGTTCCGTGAGCCGCAAAATCCGAGCGCGGAGAAGTCGGGCTGTTGTTTGTCGCGCCCTCTGCGTCGGGAGCAGGCTCGTTGTTTTCGGTAACGCTTTCGCCCGTGATATCCTCGCGGGTTTGCTCAAACGAGGGAATTTCGGTGAAATTCGGCTCGGAAAAGCGCGGATTGTCGGTTATCTCATCGCTTTCATCTATGTCCTCTCTTGCGGGATAACCGTCCGTTTTCGCGGAATCTTCCTCATAAATCGGCTCTGCGAGCTTGTTTTCCTCCGTTTCTTCAGGCATATCATCAGCGTTTTCTTCCGCCGAATTGAAGATATCGTCGGGAAAATCGGTTTGCTCGGGTTCGCGCGGCTTGTTTTCGGTAAGGCTGCTCAGAATGTTGTCAAGCTGCGCGCCCTCGTCGACATATCCGATAACCTGCGGTACGCGCGGCTTTTCCGTGCGCTCCAAACGCGCTTCGGAAGCGGCGCCGGAGCTTGTTTTGCTCATCTCCATAAGCTCTTTTTTATAGCGCTCTATAAGCTTTTTCATATCGTCCATAAGATAACCTCCGTTTGAAATTTCATTTGCCATAGTCTTTCTTTGGAGTATATGCTTGAATTTGCAGTAAAATGCAGTTCAAAACGTATTAAAATGGCAGTGAAATCCGAAAAAACATCAAAAAACTATCAAAAGGAGTGATTTTATGCAGAGAAAAAACGCAAAGGCTTCCGCCAAGGATTTTTTCGACGCGAACGCAAAGAATTTCATCAAATTCGGGAAGGCTTTTATCTCGAATATCACGGACGAGGAGCTTATTAGCGAGCTTGCGCACAAGGATTTGGAGAAGCTCGCAAAGGTTTTTAAGCTTGTTTTCGAGCTTATCGCGGACAATTCTCCGGACGAGTCCGCGGACAAGGCGGCGGAGCTTATCGCGGCTTATTCCGCGCTTCAGGAGGAGGTCGAGCAATGAATTTTTCCCCAAAACAGGCGCAGGCGCTTCTCCTCCTCAAAAACGGCGGTCTGAAGCGGCTCAACATCTTCGAGGGCAGCGTCCGCAGCGGAAAAACCTATATTTCAATGATTATGTGGGGGCTTTGGGCTGCGGGTTCTCCGAAAAATTCCGCGTATCTTATGTGCGGGAAAACGCTCGGAACGCTTCGCAGAAACGTTCTCGAGCCTATGCGGGAGATTTTCGGGAACTGCTTTTCTTACAGCCTGTCGAAAAAGGACGGCTTGCTTTTCGGCAGGAAAATTTACCTTGAGGGCGCGGCAAACGCTGAATCCGAGAACAAAATCCGCGGTATGACGCTTATGGGCGCTTATTGCGACGAGCTTACGCTGTTTTCGGAGGAGTTTTTCGTTATGCTGCTTTCAAGGCTCTCCGAGGACGGCGCAAAGCTTTTCGCTACGACAAATCCCGACGACCCGAACCACTGGGTTAAGCGCGATTATCTCGACAACAAGGCGGTCGATTTGCTTTCGCTTAAATTTCGCCTTGAGGATAACGTTTTTCTTCCGAAAAAATATGTCGAGCAGCTTAAAAACGAGTTCAGCGGCGTTTTCTACAATCGGTTTATCCTCGGCGAATGGACCTGCGCGGAGGGCAGAATTTACGACGGTTTCGGCAAAAATAACATAATTTCTCTCGGCGAACTGCGCGAAAGAACCGCGAAAAATCCTATCGTGACGTCGGTTATCGGCGTGGATTACGGCGGAAACGGCTCTAGCTCAGCGTTCGCGCACGTCGGATTTGACGCGGGATTTAAGAACGTTTACGTTCTCGCGGAGTATTACGACAACAAAAATCGCTCGGCGGAGTGCCTTATCGGCGCTTTCCGCGATTTTGTCCGAGATGAGAAAAAGCGTTATCCAACGCTTTCCGCGGCTTACTGCGACAGCGCCGAGCAGCTTCTTATCAAGAGCTTTCGCGGCGCGGTGAAAATCGACGTGAAAAACGCGCTCAAAAAGCCCATCAACACGCGGATTACGATGCTTGGCAGGCTAATTTCCGCGGGCAGGTTTTTCGTCCTTGACGAATGTCCGCACACCATCGAGGCGATAAGCGGCGCACTCTGGGATTCGCGAAATCTACGCAAAAACACCCGCCTTGACAACGGCACAACCAACATCGACAGTCTTGACGCGCTTGAATACGCGTTCGAGCGGTTTGAACGGCAGCTCTTCAAAATTTGAATTTCTTGTTAAGATAAAATTCATTTTTGGAAGGATTTTTCAATGTGCTTTCGCATAAGGCACGGTATGCAAATCGTATAAAATCCCACACGCTTATGTGTTTTGGCATTTGATGTATGTTGAAATTGCATATTTTCAACAAGGCTTAAGCATATGTTATGCACGAAATCGACGGAAATATTGTGCCAAAGCAATAAACTGTTGACTTTTCTTTCGGGCTCTGGTATAATTAACTCAGAAAGAAAAAATGCAAGAAGCGAAAAGCAAAAATTCATTTTAGGCGGACAAGGGAGTCTGAACGATACCCTCGTCCGCTTTTTCGTTTCCCGAAAGGACCGGTGGATATGGATAACAGAACTGAAATTCTTCTCGATAATATCGGTATGACCTACAAAACCGCGGACGGCAGAGATGTAACCGCGCTTACGAGCGTTTCTCTCGATATCAAAAAGGGCGAGTTTATTTCGCTTCTCGGACCGTCCGGCTGCGGAAAAACCACGCTTTTGAGAATTATCGCCGACCTCCTTCAGCCGACTCAGGGAACGATTTCGGTTGGCGGCGAAACGCCCCGCCAAGCGCGTCTTAAACAGCGCTATGGCATCGTTTTTCAGAGCGCAGTCCTCTATGACTGGCGGACGGTTCGGAAAAACGTAATGCTTCCGCTTGAAATTATGCATATCCCGAAATCGGAGCGCGCCGACCGCGCGGATAAAATGCTCGAGCTTGTCGGGCTTTCGGATTTCGCGGACCACTATCCGAGTCAGCTTTCGGGCGGTATGCAGCAGCGCGTCGGAATTGCGAGGGCGCTTGTCCTTCAGCCGGAAATTCTCCTTATGGACGAGCCGTTTTCCGCGCTTGACGAATTTACGCGCGAAAAGCTTCACCTCGACCTGCTGAAAATTTGGCGAAAAACGAACAAAACGATTATTTTCGTAACTCATAATATTCAGGAATCGGTTTTCCTTTCCGACAGGGTTTGCGTTCTTTCGCCGCACCCCGGACGGCTTTCGGCGGTTGTCGATATCAACCTCCCAAGACCGCGGACGATGGAAATGAGAAATACTCCCGAATTTACCGAGCTTGTCGCAAAGGTTCGCGGCAGCTTCGAGGGGGTTTAAGGAGGTTTTGGAATGTCTGCTCTCAAAAAAATCTTGCGCTCAAAAAAGACGGTTACTCTCGTATGGGTCGTAGGCGTTTTCGTTATTTGGGAGATTTTCGCGTTTATCGTTCAGGAAACAAAGCGGACGCCGATTAACATTCTTCCTCATATCTGGCAGATTATCGGCTCGTTTTTCTCCGATAACAAAGTGAGCGGTCAGCTCACGATGGCGGAGCTTATCGGTCAGAGCTGCGCGGAAACGCTTTTGCGAGCGGGAATAGGCTTCCTTATAGGAACGGCGGTCGGTTACGCGCTGGCGCTTTTGATGAGCCTTTCGGGCGTCGTCGAAAAAATCGCTTTTCCGTATCTTATGCTTATTCAGATGATTCCCATTCTCGGAATGGCGCCGATTATCCTCGCGATTACGGGCGACATCAACACCTCGCGAATTGTAATCGCGGCAATCCTCACCTTTTATCCCGTTTCAACAAACGTTTTGGCAGGATTTAAGGCTGTCGAACGCGAAAAACACGAGCTTATGTACTCGTATGCGGCGAACAAATTTCAGCTTTACACGAAAACGCTCATTCCCGCGTGTATTCCGTACTTCTTCACGGGGCTTAAAATTTCCGCTCCTATGGCGATAACCGCGTCAATTCTTGTTGACACTCTTCAGGGCGGAAACGGACTGGGCTGTATGCTTTCGCAGTCGCTCAAGGGCGGTATGACAAGGCTTGTTTTCTGGGATATCGTTTTGATGAGCGCTGTTATCGGTATCCTAAGCTACTGGATTATGGGCGTTATCGAAAGGCTTCTTTGTCCATACAAGAAAAAGAAATCATAATTCCGAGGAGGCTTCGCTATGAAATCAAAACGTATTTTGCAAAAAGCTTCCGGAGTGGTTCTGCCGGTTCTGTTCGGCGTTATAATCGTCGTTCTCTGGCAGACGCAGGTTCTTCACAAGCTTATGGGCACGGACACAATCACGCTTCCGCTTCCCACAAGAATAGGTGAAATCATCGCGCAGAACTCGGACAGCATTATGGGTCACGTCAAAATTACGCTTGTCGTTACGCTTGGCGGACTTGCGGCAGGGTCGGTTCTCGGCTATGCAATCGCGGTTGTCGCAACGGTCTTTTCAAAGTGGGGCGCGGGCGGTCTTACCATAGTTTCCGCGTTCAACGCAATCCCGCTTGTCGCGCTAGCTCCCGTTATCAACAACTGGACGAGAGATTTAAGCGGCGACGTCAGCGTCAGAAGCACCGCCGCGAAAATTATCGTCGTCACAATCTCCTGCACGGCGGCAATGAGCGTGAACGCGTTTCGCGGGCTTACCGAGCTCAAGCCGTTTTCCGAGGACCTTATGCGCTCGTATGCGGCGAAAAAAATCACCGTTTTTACAAAGCTTAGGCTCCCGAACAGCGTTCCGTATATCTTCACGGCGCTTAGGGTGAGCGTTCCCGCAAGCGTTATCGGCGCTCTTGTTACCGAATATTTCGCGGAGGAAACGGTCGGCGTCGGCAGGCAAATCCGCGAAAATATCATCAAGGGTCAATATCCCACGGCGTGGGCTTATATCGCGGTCGCCTGTGCAATCGGCATTATCCTTTACGCCGTTCTGATGATTGCTGAAAAGCTTATTCTAAGGAACAGAAAGTCACGATAATAAGCGAAAGCTTATATATAAACAGAACAATTGAAAGGCAGGTAAATCAAATGAAAATGACAAAAAGAAAGAAATTTGCGGCGGCGGCAGCGCTGGTTCTCGCCTGCGCTCAGCTTACAGCGTGCAGCGGCGGCTCGGCTTCCTCGACTTCTTCGGCTTCAACCTCGTCGTCTGCTTCGCCGCAGTCGGGCGCGTCATCTTCCGAGAGCGGAGACATGACTCACGAGGAAATCATCAAGGCTGCGGCTGCCGCAGGAAAGGTCGGAAACTGGGGTCTTGGAAACGAGTATGAAATCCAGGCGCTCCTGACAAAATACGGGCTTCCCGCGGATTACATTACTCAGGACTTCACAATGGACCAGTTCGACAGCGACAGCGTTGAGCTTGCTTCCGCGATGACCTACAACGAGCTTGGTCTTGTCAAGAACTCCTATGACGGCGGTTACAGCTATGGCGATACCGTCAGCATAATTGATATGAACGACGAGGGCGTTGCGATGCTTGAGGATAACCTGTTTACCTCAAAGGCTTTTGCCGAGGCTAATCCGAACACGGTTAAGGCGTTCGTTTCCGCTTCGATGAAGGGCTGGGCTTACGCCTGCGAACACCCCGACGAGGCTGCGGAGATTGTTTTTGAAGCGGGTTCGTCCGTTTCCGCCGCTCATCAGTCATATATGGCGGGCGAAGTCGCAAAGCTTGTTACTACCGATATGAACGGAAACTCCGTTTCAGCTTCGGACGTCGGAAATATGGACGAAACGGCAATGCAGCAGACCCTTGACCTCGCGAAAAAGTACATTATCCTTGAGGACGGCGCGGCAAAGGAAAGGCTCGCTTCGATGACGCTTGACGATATCCGCAGCACGGCTTATCTCAAGTATGACCCCGCGGCGGACGGCGCTCCCGAAAAGACTTCCGTTTCCGTTCAGCTTAAATGGCTGCCTCAGGCGCAGTTTATGGGCTATTATGTCGCAAAGGCAAAGGGCTATTATGATGAAGTCGGACTTGACGTCAACATTGTTTCCGGCGGCGGAGATATCTCCGAAACTACCGCAGTCTACAACGGCACGGTTGACTTCGGCGTAACTTGGGTTTCAAACCTCATAAACGCGAACGCGGGCGGAATGGAGCTTCTCGAGGTCGCTCAGGTTTATCAGAGGTCGGGACTTGTACTCGTTTACAAGAACGACAAATTTAAGAAGTAATTTCATTGGTTTTTGACGGCTCACGGGCGGCTTCGCCGTCCGCGGGTTTGTCGGAAAGCCCGCGGAAGCGCCGGTTTTCCGATAAACCCGATTTGTCGGATTGTTTTCAAAAGGAGGTTATTTTATGGAGCTATTAATCAAAAACGGAACGATTGTTTCCGCAACTCAGATGTTTAAGGCGGATATCGCCGTGAACGGCGGAAAAATTGCGGCTGTCGGCGCGGATTTGTCCGATGTAAAGGCAAACAGGGTTGTTGACGCGGCGGGAATGTTGGTTCTTCCGGGAGCAATCGACGCGCACACTCACCTTGCGATGCCCTTCGGCGGCACGATTTCTTCGGACGATTATTTTGCGGGCACGAGAGCGGCTGCCTGCGGCGGCACGACAACTGTTTTCGACTTCGCTCTCCAGGATTTCAACGAAACGATGCCCGATACTTTCAGAAGGAGAAACGCTCTTGCCGCTCCGGACGCGGCGGTTGACTACTCGTTCCATATCGGAGTTAAGGATATTCACGGCGAGCTTCTCGACTCAATCGCAGACGCCTGCGATTTGGGAATTACCTCGTTTAAGGTGTTTATGGTATATGATTTCGGCGTAAAAGACGGAGTTTTCTTCAAGCTTCTCTCAAAATCAAAGGAATTTGGCGCGCTTATCGCGGTTCACGCCGAAAACAACGAGCTTGTGAACGCTCTTACGGAGCAATATATCTCAGAGGGCAAAACCGACGCTTGGTATCACTATATGAGCAGACCCGAATTTGTCGAGGGAGAAGCGGACGTCCGCGCGATTAACCTTGCAAAGGCTGCAAACGCGCCGCTTTATATCGTGCATCTCGCGAACAAACAGGGCGTCGAGGCTGTTACAAGGGCTAAGGACGAGGGATATGAGATTTATGCGGAAACCTGCCCGCAGTATCTTGAATTTACAAGCGACGTTTACAAGCGTCCCGACGGAAGAAACTTTGTCTGCTCTCCTCCTATGAAGGGAAAGGAGTCGCAGGACGCAATCTGGGCGGCGATTAAGCGCGGCGATATCGACACCGTTGCAACGGACCACTGCCCGTTTATGCAGAGCGAAAAGGACTGGGGCTTGAACGACTTCAGGAAAATTCCGAACGGCTGCGCGGGTATCGAGAATATGTACCCGTATATGCTCGGAAAGGCGAACGACGGCATTATCCCGTTTACAAAGGCTGTCGAGCTTTGCGCGGTTAATCCTGCGAGGATTTTCGGCTGTACCGAAAAAGGCGAGATTTCCGTCGGAAAAGACGCGGATATCGTGATTTACGACCCGAAGAAAAACGTTACCGTTCATCAGGAGAATATGCACTCCGACTGCGACCACACAATCTGGGAGGGCGTTGAAATTCACGGATATCCCGTTCAGACCTATTCGAGAGGCAAGCTTGTTTTCGATAACGGCGAGTTTGTCGGCGAAAGAGGCTGGGGCAAATTCGTGAAATGTGCAAAGCACGTTTCGTGAAAAAAGCTTCGGCGCGAAAGGAGCGGTTTTATGGCGTTTAGAGGATTAAATCTGCGGGAAGAAGCGGCTCGCTGTCTGCTTTGCGAGAACGCGCCCTGCACGGCGGCTTGTCCCGAACATTACGACCCCGCAAGGGCTGTCAGAGCCGTCGATTTCGATAATTCGGAGTGCGCGGGCGCGATTTTGGGCGGGAAATGCTCGGAATGTCGGGGATTTTGCGAAAGCGCCTGTATTCATTACGACCGTCCCGTCAGAATAAAGGAGCTTGCGGCGGCGCTTTCGCCCGCTTCGCCGTCAAAGGCGGACCTTTCGATTAAATTTTGCGGCGTGAAGTGCGAAAATCCGTTCTTCCTCAGCTCCTCCGTTGTCGCAAGCAGCTATGAAATGGTTGCGAGAGCGTTTGAAATGGGCTGGGCGGGCGCTGTTTACAAAACAATCGGCTTTTACCTGCCGAACGAGGTTTCTCCGAGATTTGACGCCGTTGGAAAGGAAGGAACGCCGTTTGTCGGATTTCGGAATATGGAGCAAATCAGCGACCACCCGCTTGAAGAAAATCTTGATATCCTAAAAAGGCTTAAGCGAGATTTTCCGACAAAGATTATTGTTTCTTCGATTATGGGTCAATCGGATGAGGAATGGACGGAGCTTGCAAGGCTTTCCGAGGAAGCGGGCGCGGATATCGTCGAATGTAACTTCTCCTGCCCGCAGATGAGCGAAAAAGGTATGGGAAGCGACGTCGGTCAAAGTCCCGAGCTTGTGAAGCGTTATTCCGCGCTTGCGAAAAAGGGAACGCGGCTTCCCGTTCTTGCGAAAATGACGCCAAATCTCGCGGATATGACAATTCCCGCAATCGCCGCAGTGAACGGCGGCGCAGACGGGCTTGCGGCTATCAACACAATCAAAAGCGTCACCACCTCGCGTTCTTCCGAGGTTAACGGTAAAAGCACCGTTTCGGGATACAGCGGAAAGGCGGTTAAGCCAATCGCGCTTAGATTTATCAGCGATATGGCGAAATGTCCGCAGCTTTCGGGCGTGCCTATCAGCGGAATAGGCGGCATTGAAACGTGGCGCGACGCACTGGATTTTCTTTCGCTCGGCTGCGAAAATCTTCAGATTACAACCGCCGTTATGCAGTATGGCTATCGCATAATCGACGACCTTATCTTGGGTTTGTCGCGATATATGAACGAACGCGGCGCTAAATCGCTTTCGGAGCTTGTAGGAACGGAGCTTCAGCGAATTGTTTCTTCGGACAAGCTCGACAGGGATTCAATCGTTTTCCCGAAATTTGACAGGACGCTGTGCATCGGCTGCGGAAGATGCTTTGTTTCCTGCCGCGACGGCGGTCACGGAGCGATTTCATTCGGCGGCGACAGAACGCCGAAGCTTGACGCGACAAAATGCGTCGGCTGTCATTTATGCAGGCTGGTTTGCCCGACAAGCGCAATCGGCGCTTCGAAACGCTTTCCGAAGCGCTGAGCAATCTCTGAAAGGAGGCGGACTATGGCTATCACTCTTTCTCAGCTTTGCAAAAACGCAGAAAAAAACTATAATATGAAGCTTATCGCGGGGCGCGGCGGAACAGATAACACCGTCCGCTGGGTTCATATGGTTGAGGACAGCGAGGTTCCCGATTTTCTTCACGGAAACGAGCTTGTTTTTACCACCGGTATCGGTCATTCCGGAAGCGGCTGGCTCGAGCCGTTCGTGAAATCGCTCAGACAGCACAATGCCGTGGGGCTTGTCGTAAACCTCGGACCGCACATCGACGCGGTTCCGCCGAGAGTTATCGACTACTGCGAGGAGAACGATTTTCCGCTTTTTACGCTTCCTTGGCAGGTTCATATTATCGACATCACATACAATTTCTGCCGCAGGATTATAGACAACGAGGAAGCTGAAACCACGCTTGCGGAGGCTTTCAGAAACTTGATTTTTTCGCCCGAAAAGCGCGAGAATTACGCCGCGGCGCTTGAGAAAATGGGCTTTCCCGAAAGCTCGCGCTATACGGTTATGGCGATTTCTCTCGGCAGCGACAAGGCGGCGGCAGCGCAGCTTCTGCGAAATAACCGATATGGTCTGTGGCGGCTGCTTAAACGCTCGCGAAGCCCTATGGCGCTGTTCTTTCAGGACGATAAGCTTATTTCTGTCAGGCAGAACGCAGACGACGATGAAATGAACAGGCTGGTTAAGGCGCTTTCCGAGCTTGAACGCGAGCTGAAGCTTAACGTCGGGATTTCGGAGCAGGGAGAAGGCTTTTCGGGCGTGCCGATATGCTATAAGGAAGCCGTTTCGGCGCTTGAGGCTGCGAAAATCAAGGGGCTTACGATTATGCCTTACGGAAATATCGGCGTTTATAAGCTGCTTTTCGGCGTTGAGAACAGAGGTATTTTAAGAAGCTATGTTATCGGGACAATCGGCGACCTCCTGAAATACGACAGTATGAACGGCACGAATTACGAGGAAACGCTCAGAGTGTATCTTGAGTGCAGCGGAAGCGTTCAGACGACCGCAGACAGGCTTGGTGTTCATCGGAACACTGTTAACTATAAAATGAAGGAAATCCGCGAAATACTCAAGGTTGAAATGAACGACGAGGACAAAATGAATATCCTTCTTGCGTTCAGAGCGCGGGAGGTTCTCGGTTCCGCGCCGCGCAAACAGGCTGAATTTAACTGAAATACTTTATTGAAAGGAAGTTTTAATTATGAACGGTAAGGAAATCAAGGAAATGCAGGTTGCCTACAACCTCCAGTCGTGGTCGAAGCAGAGGGGGATTAATCCCATTCCGATTGAAAAAGCCGACGGAATATATATGTGGGATTTCGACGGAAACCGCTATTCCGATATGTCAAGCCAGCTTGTCAATCTCAATGTCGGGCATAACTGCCGTCCCATTATCGACGCAATCAAGGAGCAGGCTGAAAAATACTGCTATCTTTCTCCGAGCTACGGAAGCGAGCCGCGCGCAAAGCTTGCGAAGATGGTTGTCGAGCTTATGCCCGATAATATGGGAAAGGTCTTTTTCACAAACGGCGGCGCGGACGCAAACGAAAATGCCGTTAAAATCGCAAGAATGTTTACGGGAAGAAACAAGATTTTTTCGAGATACAGAAGCTATCACGGCTCGACCTTCGGCGCGGGAAATCTTACCGGCGAACCGAGGCGTTATCCGCTTGAGCCGGGTATTCCCGGATTTGTCCACTTTTTCGACCCTTATGTTTACCGCGAGCCTGTAATCAAGTTTTCAAGCGAAAAGGAAGCGGCTGAGTATTATGTCGCGAAGCTTCGCGAGCAGGTGCTTTACGAGGGCCCCGAAAGCGTCGCTGCAATCGTTATGGAAACAATCACCGGCTCAAACGGCGTTATAATTCCTCCCGAGGGCTATCTCAAGGGCGTCCGCGAAATCTGCGACGAGTTCGGAATTATGATGATTTGCGACGAGGTTATGGCAGGCTGGGGAAGAACGGGAAAAATGTTCGCTTTCGAGAATTTCGGGGTTAAGCCCGATATCGTAAGCTTCGCAAAGGGCGTTACCTGCGGATACGTTCAGCTCGGCGGAGTTGTCGTAAGCAAGAAAATCGCAGCCTATTTCGACGACCATCTGCTTTCCTGCGGTCTGACATACAGCGCTCACCCTCTTGCCTGCGCGGCGGGAGTCGCCTGCGTGAACTACTATAAGGAAGCGAATATCCTTGAAAACGTCAACAAGGTCGGAAAGGTTCTCGGCGAACTCCTTGAGGAGCTTAAAACGAAACATTCCTGCGTTGGCGACGTAAGATATATCGGCTTGTTCAGCTCGATTGAGCTTGTCCGCGATAAAATCACCAAAGAGCCGCTTGTTCCTTACGGAAAAGACCCGGAGGGAATAATGCCGAAGATTATCGGCGCGCTTAAAGCAAAGGGATTTATGACCTATTCTCACGAAAATATGATTTTCGTTTCGCCGCCGCTTATCATCACCGAAGCTCAGCTCAGAGAAGAAATGGCGAAGGTTGACGAGGTTCTCGGAACGGTTGACGCGGAAATATGACTGAAAGACAGGGTGAATGCAATGGCTGATTCATACAAAAACGCTCCGAGCGTAAGGCTCGCCGATTTTATCCCCGCAGAGAAGTTTAGGACAATCCTCGCAAAGCACAGGCATATCGAGGGCGGCGTGTCCGAAATCCCCGTGGAAATTCACATGAAGAGGCGCTTTGCGGACACACTGAGCTTCTATGTTGAATGGGACGGCATTGTTTACGGCTTCGTTCGCGGGAAAAAGGAAATATCGGAAAAGCTTTCGGGCTTTGACGCAAAGAGAATTACCATAACCGATTGGGACGATAAATTCCAGCTCCTTTTCGAGGGTGAAATCGAAACGGACGAGCGGCCTTTTTTCGTTACGGGAGAGGAAGTTCGGCAGCTTCTCGAAAACTGTCGGCGCGTTCCCGAACAGATGATAAAAAAACACGGTTAAAGTGCTGAGAAAGGATTACGTTATGTTTACTTGCAGTAAGGAAAGAATGGAAGATAAAATCAAGACCTTTTCGAAATTCGGCGACGCGGGTCACGGCGGTATAACAAGATACTCCCTGTCGCCCGAAGCGATTATGGCGAGAAACGAGTTTCGCAGACGTATGGAAGCGATAGGCGCGGTTATCGAAATCGACGACGTTGCAAATATGTACGCGACGCTCCCCGGAACCGACCCCGACGCAAAGCGCATCGTTATGGCTTCGCACTGCGATTCGGTTAAAAACGGCGGAAACTATGACGGTATTCTCGGCGTTATGTCCGCTATGGAGGTTCTCGAAACGGTTGCGGAAAAGAAAATCCCGCATAAACACCCGCTTACCGCAATGATTTGGACGAACGAGGAAGGCTCGCTTTATCCGCCCGCGATGATGTGTTCGGGAATTGTCTGCTATGACTATCTCCCCGAAGATATCAGATGCAAGTTTAAGTTTGAGGATATGATGAACAGCAAATCAATTCTCGACGGAACGAAAACCTTCGGTGAAGCGCTTGAAAAGTCGGGATTTAAGGGCGATAAGAAGTTCAGACTTTCTCCCGACCGCTATCAATGTTACTTTGAAACGCACATCGAGCAGGGTCCTATCCTTGAGGATAACGGGAACGATATCGGAGTTGTGGACTGCGTTCTCGGAATGTTCAATTACAGGCTGAAATTCTACGGTCAGACAACTCACGCGGGCACTTTCCCGATGCCAAAGCGCCGCGACGCGTTTTACGCCGCTTCGCAGGCTCTCTGCTATCTTCACGAGGAAATCGACAAGCTGGGCTATACCGACCTTGTTTACACAACGGGCGAAGTCGTTTGTCACCCCTGCGTTCATACCTGCGTTCCCGATTACTTCGATTTTTCGTTCGATTCGCGTCACGAAAATCCCGAGGTTCTCGCCAAAGTCCTCGATATCGTCAAGAGCTGCGCGGATAAAACGTGGAGCGGCTGTTCCTGCGAGGTTGTAAAGGCGTGGAACAGAGATACCGTTTACTGGGACAAAAAGCTTGTCGGATATGTCAAGAGCGCCTGCGAGGAGCTTGGCGTCAAGCATCAATATATCCACTCCGGCGCGGGTCACGACGCGCAGTTCGCGGCATATATGCTTCCGACAACTATGATTTTCGTTCAGAGCAAAGACGGTCTTTCGCACTGCGAGCCTGAGTTTTCAAGCGTTGAACACTGCACGGAGGGCGCGAGCGTTATGCTCAACGCGGTTCTCAAGGCGGACGCGGACTGAGCTTGACTTTATCGGATATTATGAGGGCGGAGATGACGGCGTTGCCGCGCTTCGCCCTTACGTTTACGGAGGTTTTTATGAGCAGAGAATTTTTAATGCCAAGGTATGTTGTTACAGGTGAAAACGCTCTCGAGGGGGCGGCAAAATATTTCTCGGTTATGGGCAAAAAAGCGCTTATTATCACGGGCGCGGTTACTGCGAAATCGGCGTGCTTTTCGGCGCTTGAGGCGGCTCTCGACAAGGCGGGAGTCGCTCACGCGGCTTTTTCGGATATCAAAGGCGAACCTAATGATATCATAGTTAACGCGGCGCTTTCGGCTTATCGCGAGAACGGCTGCGACTGCTTCGCCGCAATCGGCGGGGGAAGCGCTCTTGATACGATGAAAGCGGCGGCTGTTCTCGCGGCGAACGGCGGGAAAATCTCCGATTATCTCGGAAAGCAGATTGAGGGAAAGCTTCCGTTTATGGCTGCAATTCCCACAACCGCCGGAACAGGCTCGGAAGCGACCAGATTTACCGTGATTACAGACACGGCGACTGACGTAAAGATGCTTTTGGGCGGCGCGGCGCTTATTCCCGACCTTGCGGTTGTCGCTCCCGAATTTACCGTTTCCGCGCCGAAAAGCATAACCGCGGCGACGGGTCTTGACGCGCTTACTCACGCTGTTGAAAGCTTCACAAGCAAAAAAGCGCAGCCGCTTACGGATTCTGTCGCTTTATCCGCGGTAAAGAGGATTTTCAAAAATCTTCCCGCCGCTTACAAAAACGGCGGCGATATTTCCGCGCGCAGCGAGATGTGTATGGCGGCTCTTGAGGCGGGAATTGCGATAAACAACGCTTCGGTTACTATCGTTCACGGAATGAGCCGACCTATCGGCGCGTATTTTCACGTTCCTCACGGAATTTCAAACGCTATGCTTCTCGAAAAGTGCCTCGGTTTTGCGCTTGACGGGAATTATCCGCGCTTTGCGGAGCTTGGCAGAGCGGTTGGCGCGGCTGATTTTTCGGATAACGACAAAACGGCTTCCGAAAAGTTTATCGGCGCCGTCGGGGAGCTTTGCGCGGTTTGCGAAATCCCAACGCTTGCGGGATACGGAATTGACCGCGGGAAATTCTTCGAGGTTATCGACAAAATGGCTCTCGACGCCATTGCAAGCGGCAGCCCCGCCAACACCGTAAAGCCGGTTTCGGCTGACGATGTGAAGAATATTTACCGCAGTCTGTGGGATTGACCCGCGGCGGAAATAAAAAACAGCGCAGAAGGTATTTCCCTCTGCGCTGAATTTATTGCTTAAAGATTACTTGTAAAGCTGCTTTGCGCTGTAATTCGTGTGAAGAATTTCGTGCGCCTTGTGAGAGTTCGGCTCGCCAAGGAAATCCTTGTAAAGCGTCTGAATTACGGGGTTCTCGTGCGAGCGGCGCTGTGCGCAGTTCTCGTCAATCTTGTAAAGAACCTCCGCTCTCTTTGCGCGGATATCCGTGAAGTTGCGTACGGACGCGGGCTGAATAATCTGTCCGCCGCCGTTTACGCAGCCGCCGGGACAAGCCATAATTTCAACGAAATCATACTTCGCTTCGCCCGCCTTGATGCTCTTAAGAAGCTTCTTCGCGTTTGCAAGTCCGCTTACAACCGCAACCTTAACTTCCTTGCCCGCAACGGTGTATGTAGCTTCCTTAATGCCCTTTGTTCCGCGAACCTCGTTAAACTCGATAGGAGTATCCTGAGCTTCGCCGGTGAGCTTCCAAACGGCTGTTCTGAGCGCCGCTTCCATAACGCCGCCCGTTGCGCCGAAGATTACTCCTGCGCCCGTGTAGCCGCCGAGAGGCGAGTCAGCCTGCTCCTCGGGAAGGTCGTTGAACATAATACCCGCTTTCTTGATGAGGTGAGCAAGCTCTCTTGTCGTGATGGAGATATCAACGTCGGGAACACCCGCAGCCGCTTCGCCGTCGCGTCCAACCTCATACTTCTTAGCCGTGCAGGGCATTACCGATACGGATACGATATCCTCGGGGTTCTTTCCGAGCTTCTGAGCGTAATATGTCTTTACAATTGCGCCGAACATCTGCTGCGGCGACTTGCAGGTGGACAAATTCGGGATAAACTCGGGGAAGTAGTTCTCGCAGTAGCGAACCCAGCCGGGCGAGCAGGACGTGATGAGCGGGAGCGCTCCGCCGTTCTGTACTCTGCCGAGGAACTCGGTTGCTTCCTCCATAATCGTGAGGTCTGCGGAGAAATTCGTGTCGAATACCTTGTCGAAGCCGAGTCTGCGCATCGCGGCAATCATCTTGCCCTCTGCGTTTGTTCCGATAGGATTGCCGAACGCTTCCGCAAGCGACGCGCGAACCGCAGGAGCCGCCTGTACAACAACCATCTTGTTCGGGTCTGCGATTGCGTCGAGAACCTTCTGCGTGTCGTCCTTTTCGGAAAGGGCGCCCGTAGGACAAGCCGTGATGCACTGTCCGCAGGATACGCACGCGGTATCAGCCAAATCCATATCGAACGCGGAAGCAATCTGCGTTGCGAAACCGCGCTCGTTCGCGCCGATTACGCCTATTCCCTGAGTTTTAGCGCACGCTGCCACGCAGCGGCGGCAGAGTATGCACTTCGAGTTGTCGCGGTACATATGAGCCGCGCTGTAATCAATGTCGGGAACGGGGTTCTCGCCGTCGAATCTGTGTATGTCTATATCATACTCAACGCAAAGCTCGTTAAGCTCGCAGTTTCCGCCTCTTGTGCAGGAGAGGCAGGACTTGTTGTGGTTGGAGAGGATAAGCTCAAGCGTCGTCTTTCTGCTCTCAAGCACCTTGGGAGTATTCGTGAATATCTCCATTCCCTCGTTTACGGGATATACGCACGCAGCCACGAGCGACCTTGCGCCCTTTACCTCGACTACGCAAATTCGGCAAGCGCCGATTGCGTTGATTTCCTTGAGGAAGCACAGCGTAGGTATTTTAATTCCCGCCGCTCTTGCCGCCTCGAGAATGGTCGAACCCTCGGGAACAGCATATTCTGCGCCGTTTATTTTTATATTAACCATAGGTTTTAGTCCTTTCGTTCATACTTTCATTTCCGTTCCTTGCGGAAGCGGAAAATTTACGCCTTGACAATTGCGCCGAACTTGCAGTTGCTCATGCAGACGCCGCACTTGATGCACTTGCTCTGGTCGATGTGGAACGGCGACTTGATTTCGCCGCTGATTGCGCCTACGGGGCACTTCTTCGAGCAGAGCGAGCAGCCCTTGCACTTCTCGGGGATAATCTGAATCTGGAGCAGGTCCTTACATACTCCCGCAGGACATTTCTTATCCTGAACGTGTGCAATATATTCATCTCTGAAGTAGCGCATTGTTGAAAGAACGGGGTTCGGAGCGGTCTGTCCGAGTCCGCAGAGCGCGTTGTCCTTGATGTAATAGCAGAGCTTCTCGAGCTTGTCGAGGTCCTCCATTGTCGCCTTGCCCTTGGTTATCTTGTCGAGCATCTCGTACATTCTCTTTGTACCGATACGGCAGGGCGTGCATTTTCCGCAGGACTCGTCTACCGTAAATTCAAGGAAGAACTTCGCAATATCAACCATACAGTTGTCCTCGTCCATTACGATAAGTCCGCCCGAACCCATCATAGAGCCGATTGCGATAAGGTTATCGTAGTCAATCGGGATATCGAGATGCTCCGGAGGAATACAGCCGCCCGAAGGTCCGCCCGTCTGAGCAGCCTTGAACTTCTTTCCGTTCGGAATACCGCCGCCGATTTCCTCGATAACGGTACGCAGCGTCGTTCCCATAGGAACCTCGACAAGTCCCGTGTTGTGAATTTTGCCGCCGAGCGCGAATACCTTCGTGCCCTTTGATTTCTCGGTACCCATAGAAGCGAACCACTCTGCGCCGTTAAGAATAATCTGGCAGATATTTGCATAGGTTTCTACGTTGTTGAGAACGGTGGGCTTTCCGAAAAGTCCCTTTACTGCGGGGAACGGAGGACGCGGACGCGGTTCGCCGCGGTTGCCCTCGATAGAGGTCATAAGAGCGGTTTCCTCGCCGCATACGAATGCGCCTGCGCCAAGTCTTAAGCCAAGGCGGAAGCTGAAGCTCGTTCCGAAAATATTGTCGCCGAGAAGTCCCGCTTCTTCAGCCTGTGCAATAGCGATTTTCAGACGCTCAACCGCAATCGGGTACTCCGCGCGAACGTAGATATAGCCCTGATTTGCGCCGATTGCATAGCCTGCGATTGCCATTGCTTCGATAACGGCGTGGGGGTCGCCCTCGAGTACGGAACGGTCCATAAACGCTCCGGGGTCGCCTTCGTCCGCGTTGCAGCAAACGTACTTCTGGTCCGCGTCCTTAACAAGGTCCTTTGCAAGCTGCCATTTTCTTCCCGTCGGGAAGCCTGCGCCGCCGCGTCCGCGAAGTCCGGAAGCGAGAACCGTGTTAATAACGTCGTCCTGCGACATCGACGAAAGCACCTTATAAAGCGCCTGATAACCGTCGCGCGCTATGTACTCCTCGATATGCTCGGGGGAGATAAGTCCGCAATTTCTCAGCGCTACACGATGCTGTTTAGCGTAAAATGCGGTATCGTTAAGCGACTTGATTACATCGCCGTCAACGGTTTCCGCGTAAAGATACTTCTTCACGGGCTGACCGTTCTTGAGGTGCTGCTCGACGATTTCGGGAATATGCTCCGGCTCCATCTTTGAGTAGAACGTTCCCTCGGGATATACAATCATAATCGGACCGAGCGCGCAAAGACCGAAGCAGCCCGTCTTGACGATATTTACCTTGTCCTCAAGACCGTTCTTCTTCAGCTCCTCCTTGAGCGTTTCGATAATCTTCATTGAGCCTGACGACGTACAGCCCGTACCGCCGCAGACAAGAACGTCCTTAACGCCGGTTTCCTTGCCCTCAACGCGTGTTGCGACAACTTCCGCAGCCTTGGCTTTGATAGCGTTAAGCTCGTCAATCGTTTTTATTACGTTCATTGATAAAATTTCCTTTCTTTCCGGAAAATGGAAACAGGTCCCGCGCTCGGATTATTATTCCGCGCAGTTCCTTTCATTTCGGTAGTGTTTTAGTTGTACTTTTCGAGTATCTTATCAACGTCGTCTACGGTGAGTCTGCCGTAAACGTCCTCGTTTACCGTAAGTACCGGCGCAAGTCCGCACGCGCCTATGCATCTGCACGCGTCAAGCGAGAACTTTCCGTCCGGAGTAATTCCTCCGCCCGAAATTCCGAGTTTTTCCTGAAGCTTGTTGTAGATATCGCCCGAACCCTTAACGTAGCAAGCCGTTCCCAGACAGACGGATATCTTGTACTTGCCCTTCGGGTTGATTGTGAACTGCGCGTAGAAGGTTACTACTCCGTATACCTTCTCAAGCGGAATGTCCATCTCCTCCGCAATAATGGTCTGCACTTCGATGGGCAGGTAGCCGTAAAGCTCCTGAGCCTTCTGGAGAATAGGCATCAGCGCGCCGGGGTCGTCCTTATGCTCGGCGATGATTTCCTTCAGCTTTTTCTCCTGCTCGGGCGTTCCCGCAAAGGGAATCGCGCTCTTCTTAAAAGCCATTTTTTAGCCTCCTTGAGTATTTTTTCGGGATTTCCCCGATTGTTATAAGATAAGCTGTTACATTATATTGCATATTAACGCAATATAACTATATCAATTATAACATATCCCGACAAAAAAGTCTACAAAAATCGACTTCTTGTCCGCGAAACAGCTTGTAGAATTTATTTCGGTATTTTTGGTGATTTTAGACAAATCGGGCGTTTTTTTGCACTTTTTGCGCGATTAAAGCAAAACAGCGCCTGTTCTTCCGAACAAGCGCTGATGCTTATTAAAGATATTTCGCGAGGTCTGCCGCGCGGTCGGTCTTTTCCCACGCAACTTCCAAATCCTCTCTGCCCATATGCCCGTAAGCGGCGAGCTGTTCGTACTGCGGCTTTCTGAGGTCGAGCGCCTTGATTATCGCGGACGGGCGCAGGTCGAACTCCTTGATAACCGCGTTTGCTATCGCTTCATCGGCGATTTTTCCCGTGCCGAACGTATCAACCATTACCGAAACGGGGTGCGCGACGCCGATTGCGTATGCAAGCTGGATTTCCGCTCTCTCCGCAAGTCCCGCTGCGACAATGTTCTTCGCAACGTAACGCGCCATATATGCCGCCGAGCGGTCAACCTTTGTCGGGTCTTTTCCTGAAAACGCTCCGCCGCCGTGGCGCGAATAGCCGCCGTAGGTATCTACGATTATCTTTCTGCCCGTAAGTCCGCTGTCGCCCATCGGCCCGCCGACAACGAAGCGTCCCGTGGGATTTACGAAATACTTCGTGTTCTCGTCGAGAAGATTTGCGGGAATTGTCGTTTTAATCACCTTTTCGATGATATCCGCGCGAATTTGCTCAAGCGAAGCGGAAGCGAGGTGCTGCGATGAAACGACAACCGTATCAATACGAATGGGCTTGTTGTCGTCGTATTCAACCGTAACCTGCGTTTTTCCGTCCGGGAGAAGATAGGGAATTTCGCCGCTTTTTCTTACTTCGGCGAGCTTTTTCGCGAGCTTATGCGACAGGCTTATCGGCATAGGCATAAGCTCGGGCGTTTCCGAGCAGGCAAATCCGAACATCATTCCCTGGTCGC
>DBIU01000112.1:22060-22497 GCA_002304735.1 Ruminococcaceae bacterium UBA794
TCATTCCCTGGTCGCCCGCGCCGATATCGTTCGCGTTCTCCGAGCGCCCTTCAAGCGCGTTGTTAACGCCCATAGCAATATCGGGCGACTGCTTGTCCAAGGTTGTGATAACGGCGCAGGTATTCGAGTTGAAGCCGCTGTCCGCGCTTGTATAGCCGATATCCGCGACAACCTTTCTTGCAAGCGCGGGAATATCAACCTGCGCGGTCGTCGTGATTTCGCCCATAATCATTATCATTCCCGTCGTCGCGGTCGTTTCGCACGCAACTCTGCCCATAGGGTCCTGCTCGAGTATCGCGTCGAGAACCGCGTCCGAAATCTTATCGCAGAGCTTGTCGGGGTGTCCCTCGGTTACGCTTTCGGAAGTGAAAAGCTTTCTTGTCGTCATTTTGCATATCCTTTCTTGAATTAAACAATGGTCACCTCTAAAAACCTTG
>DBIU01000112.1:22601-25571 GCA_002304735.1 Ruminococcaceae bacterium UBA794
GTATAGCACGCCGACTGCGTTGTCAAACCTCCTCGTAAGGCACACAGCCTTACTTCGTCGGTTTTTCTCGCATTCGTCGTCCTCTACCCATTTTCACTTTTCAAACCGGTTTTTAGAGGTTCCCCAATGAAAAACGCTCACTTTTCGGAGTGAGCGGTAAAAATCTTACTGTCACTCCTCATCTTTCGATAATAAATATCGCAGGAAGTGGCACCTTGCCCGCGTAAATCGGGTAGGTTGCCGGGCTTTTAAGGGACCGGTCCCCCGACGGATTATCCGTCTTAAGCCGCTCTTGATGAGGCGCTTTATTGATACAAGTATATCACATTGATATCCCGTTGTCAAGGGCTTTCGACAGAAAATTTTGTTTTACCCCTTGACAAACAAAATTAGATGTGTTATAATTTCAGTAATCGAATAATTCAAAATGCGTTGAAGGGAAAAAAGTCCGCGAGAGCGCTTTCAGAGAGCCGTTGTTCGGTGCGAAACGGCAGCAATGCGCGGAGATAGCTCCTCCCTGAGCAGAATGGGCGAAGGCTTGGTTTGCCGGCAAATTTCCGAGCGGTAGTCTGTTTCGGGTGCTCCCGTTAAAGAGCGGGCGTTTTATTGAACGCTGTGAGGCGTAAAGCGCGAGCTTTGCGTGAACGAAAGTGGTAACACGGGTAATTCTCGTCTTTTGATTAAGGACGGGAATTTTTTATTTTGAGAGGAGATTTGAGATGCAGTATTCAAATAAGTATCAAAAACGCTATTTTATGCCGCCGTTTCCCTGCCTTGATTGGGCGAAAAAGGAATATATCGAAAAGCCGCCCGTTTGGTGCAGCGTTGACCTTCGCGACGGAAACCAGGCGCTTATTATCCCGATGAGCCTTGAGGAAAAGCTTGAATTTTTCAAGTATCTCGTTAAGGTTGGCTTCAAGGAGATTGAAATAGGCTTTCCCGCGGCTTCCGAAACCGAATATGAGTTCTGCCGCGCGCTTATCGAGAGAAATCTCATTCCCGACGACGTCGCGGTGCAGGTTCTCACGCAGAGCCGCGAACATATTATAAAGAAAACGTTCGAGGCGCTCGAGGGCTGCAAGAACGCTATCGTTCACCTGTACAACTCGACTTCTGTTGCGCAGAGAGAACAGGTTTTCAGAAAGTCCAAGGAAGAAATTGTTGAAATTGCAACAACGGGCGCTAAAATGCTCAATGAATACAGGGCAAAGACCGAGGGTAATTTCCGTTTCGAGTACTCGCCCGAGAGCTTTACCGGAACCGAGCCCGAATTTGCCGCGGAAATCTGCAACGCGGTTATTGATATCTGGAATCCGACGCCCGACGATAAGGTTATCATCAATCTGCCCGTAACCGTTGCCGAGAGTATGTCGCACGTTTACGCGCAGCAGGTTGAATATATGTGCAAGACGCTCCACAACAGGGAAAACGTCATAGTTTCGCTTCACCCGCATAACGACCGCGGCTGCGCTGTCGCGGATACCGAGCTTGGCTTGCTTGCGGGCGCGGACAGAGTTGAGGGAACGCTTTTCGGAAACGGCGAGCGCACGGGTAACGTCGATATTATCACGCTTGCTCTTAATATGTATACTCACGGCGTCGAGCCTAACCTTGATTTCTCAAATCTTCCCGAGCTTTGCGCGATTTACGAAAGACTTACGAGAATGACGGTTTACGAGCGTATGCCGTACAGCGGTCAGCTTGTTTTCGCGGCCTTCTCCGGCTCGCATCAGGACGCTATTGCAAAGGGTATGAAATATCGCGAGGAAAAGGGCTTGCAGCACTGGAACGTTCCGTATATTCCCATCGACCCGCACGACCTCGGCAGAGAGTACGAGGGCGACGTTATACGCATTAACTCGCAGTCGGGCAAGGGCGGCATCGGTTATCTTATGGAGCAGAATTACGGTATCGTTATGCCGAAGAAGATGAGCGAGCATTTCGGATATACCGTCAAGAGCGTTTCCGACCACGCTCACAAGGAGCTTCACCCCGACGAACTGTTCAAGATATTCGGCGATACCTATGTTAATAAGAAATCGCCGCTTGAAATCGCCGAGGCTCATTTCAAGCCCGGAAGCAGCATTTCTGCCGAAATTACCGCAAAGCTTAACGGCGAAGCGAAAACTCTTTCCGGAAGCGGAAACGGCCGCCTTGACGCGGTTTCAAACGCAATCAAGGAAGGACTCGGCGTTGACTACACAATCTCGACTTACAGCGAAAACGCAACGGAACTCGGCTCGAAATCGAAAGCTATGTGTATGATAGGAATTACGCTCGCGGACGGAAGCGTTTTCTGGGGAGCGGGAGTTGATACGGATATTATTTACGCTTCAATTTACGCGCTCGTTTCCGCAATCGACAACGCGGGTATTGTCAAGTAAGCCTTGCTGCAATAATAAAAAAGAAAGCTCCGCGTCAAACGGAGCTTTTGCTTATCTGTTGTCAAAATGAGTGAAATCGCCGTTAAATCTGCTGTTTTCGTCGAGATAATCGTCGGTTTCCGCGTCATTCTTGCTGAAAAAGTAAACCTTTTCGTTCGGGACAACGGAAATTTGATGCTTTTTATCAAAATCATCCTCAAAGAAATAGACGGCTCTCTTGAACGCAAACGCAAACGCAAAGCAAATTACCGCCGCTATCAATAACAAAACGTTTCCGCCGTACAGCGCCATTTTCAGGACCGCCGACAATACCGAAACGCTTCCCGCGACAACGCCGAGAATAAAAGTCCTGTTTGTGCGCTCGGGGATATTTTCGCCGAAGCGTATTGCCCTCGCCAAGACATAAATCATCATTATAATAAAAACAATTGTGGATAAAAACATCAAAATAGTCAGAAATAACGCCATAATTCCACCTCCGGTTCACACTGTAATTAATATAAGTATATCATAAAATAAAAAATATTGCAAGATTTTTTGTAAAATATCAAAGAAATTGTTGAAATATTTTCGCAAATGTGATATA
>DBIU01000101.1:0-3158 GCA_002304735.1 Ruminococcaceae bacterium UBA794
ATTAACGATAATTGAACAGAAATGTCCCTCAAACCGCTTAAGCCTGCGACTTGAGGGACTATTGCGCTTGCGAAGCAACCCGCTCGCGGGCAAAGGCTTTTCCATACAAGAAACAGCGGAAAAATTCAGTTAGTATACCCGCGGATTTTCCTCCCGAAAATTCCCTCGGACAATTTTGAAAGGAAAATGCAAAAAAGGACAATCCATCGAACCGTCCTTCATCACGCTGTTTGTGTAATTTTGACATTACGGATTTGTCCCTCGCGGAAAAAAAATCACCCCTAGCACTTACTAGGGGCGAAATTGGGTGCAGCGTCACGCTGCTGGTACGCCAGGAGGGATTCGAACCCCCGACCCTCTGGTTCGTAGCCAGATACTCTATCCAGCTGAGCTACTGGCGCACATCTCAACAACACTAATATTATATCACTCCTAACACATTTTGTCAAGAGGAATTTAAAAAAACTTTTTTTCAATTTCGGAAATTAGCATTGTAAAAGATTGGCATTTTCCACAACAGGCCTTTAGCAAAGCCGTTTTACGGCGTTAAAGTCTTAAATCTGCCTCAAATTTCTCCATTATTTTACAAAAAAGTTCAACAAATCAACGCTCAAAAGTGGTATATTAGATATGTAATTTTGACAAGGGGGCATTAAAAATGCAAGGCGAAGATTTCATTGAAACGGAATTACTGAAGAAAGAATTTGGACAAATGTTGCGCACTTTGCGCCGTCAATACAACTTGACGCAGGAGCGCCTGTCCGAACTCTCGGGAATTTCCGACATTTATCTTCGTAAGATTGAATGTGGCGAATGTGCCGCGTCGTGGGTTATTTGGCTAACGCTTTGTACAGTGCTTAACGTTGATGTCAAAAACATTCAAAAGAACTACTTCGTTCCCATAGTTAAGCGACAGGCGAAAAAGCTCGGAAAAATCTATGTTTTCACCGCCAACAACTAACCACTCATCTTTACCCGTGCAATCCGCGCGGGTTTTCTTCTGCCCATCGCGCGTCTGCGTTTGATATAAAAACCACTTTCCGCAGCCATTCACGTTAAATTTCGCGGTGAACTCAAAATACCTAAAAAAGTCCGCGCAGCCTTTGCGCCGTGCGGATTTTTATGGAGCTGATAATCAGAGTCGAACTGATGACCTCATCCTTACCAAGGATGTGCTCTACCAACTGAGCTATATCAGCATTTCTCAACTGCAACGATATAATTATACCACGACTTTTCCGTTTTGTCAAGAGGATTTTGCAATTTTTTTAATAATTTGTCGAAAAAAATTTAAGCGGGGCAAATCATACTGTCAAACAAACAAAAACAGGCTATCATTTTTGCGATAGCCTGTTTTCATCAGCGATAAAACGCTGTTAAATCATACTCTCCTGCCAGCAGTCCGGCGCTTTCAGACCGAACATCTTTACAACCGTCGGAGCAACGTTCGCAAGACCATACTTGCCGTCCTTAATCGTGTACTTAACGTCCTTGTCGTAGATAATGAACGGAACGGGATTGAGCGAGTGCGCGGTACGAACCTGAATTTCGCCCTTCTTGTTCTTTTCGAGCATCTCGTCGGCGTTTCCGTGGTCTGCGGTAACGAGAAGCGTCACGCCGTACTCGTCGCAAACCTTCATCAAGCGCGCAAGACCGAGGTCAACCGACTCGACGCCGACAATCGTCGCAGGCATACTGCCCGTGTGGCCGACCATATCGCCGTTCGGGAAATTGCAGCGCAGGAAATCGTACTTCTTGGACTTGATAGCCTCGATGAGGTCGTCAACGATATCCGCGCTCTTCATCCACGGGCGCTGGTCAAAGCTTACATTATCAGAGGGAATTTCCTTGAACGTTTCAAGCTCCTCGGAGAACTTTCCGCTTCTGTTGCCGTTCCAGAAGTAGGTAACGTGACCGTATTTCTGCGTTTCGGAAACAGCGTACTGATTGAGTTTAGCCGCAACAAGAACCTCGGAGAGAGTGTCGTGGATTTCGGGCGGATTAACGAGGAAGCGCTTCGGGAGCTTCAAATCGCCGTCGTATTCGAGCATACCCGCATAGCACACGTTGGGCTTGCCGCCGCGCTCGAAATAGGTGAAATCATCGTTATCGAAAGCCATTGAAAGCTCGATTGCGCGGTCGCCGCGGAAATTGAACAGGATAACGCTGTCGCCGTCGACAATCTTGCCGACAGGCTCGCCGTTCTCCGCGATAACGAACGCGGGGAGGTCTTGGTCGATAGCGCCGGTTTCGTTTCTGAGCGTTTCAACCGCCTCAAGAGCGGAAGCGAACTGTCTGCCCTCGCCCTTAACGTGGGTGTTCCAGCCGCGCTCAACCATAGCCCAGTCAGCCTGATAGCGGTCCATTGTAATCTTCATACGTCCGCCGCCGGAAGCGATTTTTCCGTTGAAGCTGTCGTCGTTAAGCTCCGCGAGAACCTTTTCAAGCTGCTCTATATAAATGGGAGCGGAGGTCGCGGGAACGTCGCGTCCGTCAAGCAGAACGTGAACTCTCGCCTTCTTCACGCCGTCAGCCTTCGCATTTCTGAGCATATTGAACAGGTGAGAAATATTCGAGTGAACGTTGCCGTCGGAAAGCAAGCCGATAAAGTGCATCGTGCTGTTCTTGGAAACGCAGTTATCGACAAGCTCTTTCCAAGCCGCAGATTCGTACATTTTGCCGCTCTCGATGCTTTCGTTAACGAGCTTTGCGCCCTGCGAGTAAATCTGACCGCAGCCGAGCGCGTTGTGACCGACCTCGGAGTTGCCCATATCGTCGTCGGAGGGCAGTCCAACCGCGTCGCCGTGAGCCTTGAGGCGGGTGTAAGGGCAGTTTGCGAGCAGCCAGTCAAGCGTGGGGGTATTTGCTTCGGAAACAGCGTCGCCGAGTCCCGTTTTCGAGAAACCAACGCCGTCCATTACTACCAATAAAACGGGTTTAGCCATATTAAATCAAATTCCTTTCAAATTATCAGTTAGCTTCGGCAGCCTTGATGATTACGGTGAAATCAGCAGCCTTAAGCGAAGCGCCGCCGATAAGTCCGCCGTCAACGTTGGGCTTCTTAACAAGCTCCTCGGCGTTCTTAGCGTTCATAGAGCCGCCGTACTGAATGGTAACAGCGTCTGCGATATCTGCGCCATAGAGCTTAGCGAGAGTTG
>DBIU01000101.1:3242-3868 GCA_002304735.1 Ruminococcaceae bacterium UBA794
CCGATAGCCCAAACAGGCTCGTAAGCGATGACGCACTTCTTTACGTCCTCGGCGGAAATTCCGAAGAAATCAAGCTTAATCTGGCGCGCGATAACCTCCTCGGTGATATTGCACTCGCGCTCCCAAAGCAGCTCGCCGACGCAAACGATAGGCTTCAGACCTGCCGCGAGAGCAGCCTTTGTGCGCTTGTTTACGGTTTCATCGGTTTCAGCGAAGTACTGTCTGCGCTCGGAGTGACCGAGAACAACGTACTCAACGCCCATTTCTGCGAGCATATCCGCGGAAATTTCTCCCGTGAACGCGCCGCTCTTCTCGAAATGGCAGTTCTCCGCGCCGATTTTGATGTTAGTTCCCTTTGTAGCGTCAAGCGCGGTTTCAAGGTTAGTAAAAGGCACGCACGCAACGATTTCAACGCCCTTTACGTCCGCAACCATCGGCTTAAGCTCGTCGAGAAGCGCCTTTGCCTCGGGACGGGTTTTGTTCATCTTCCAGTTTCCTGCGATAATCGCTTTTCTTACTGCTTTATTCATAATAAAAGCTTCCTTTCAACATTTTATTCATAACGCGGCTCATTCCGCCGCAAAACAGCTAAAGGGCGAACAAAACCGTCCGCCCTTTAGAAAAAT
>DBIU01000091.1 GCA_002304735.1 Ruminococcaceae bacterium UBA794
CCAAAATCGCTCTCCGCAGGGAAGTTGCGGAGAAAGGCTGATTGCAAAGTCGGCGAAAGCCCGCCCCGCTCGCCGAGTGTTCAGAAGGCAAACTTGGCGAACTCTAGCCCTTTTTCGCCAACTCCCCTTTATCTGCACGGAGCGGTCAAACGAGCAAAGTCGGCGAAAGCCCGCCCCGCTCGCCGAGTGTTCAGAAGGCAAACTTGGCGAACTCTCGCCCTTTTCGCCAACTCCCCTTTGTCTGCACGGAGCGGTCAAAGCGCCAAAAAAGCGCGGCTATCTCCGAATAGTCAAACGGTAAAACCCGAAAGGTAAATTCCCCCGCAAAGGCTTGATTTTCTATTATGACGTTTCCACAAAACTGAAACCGTGGTTTTTTAACCACGGTTTGTTTATTATCTCTGCAAAAATCGCTTGATATATATTGCGTTGTACATATTACACAAGAAAAAGCTGTAAATAATCGCTATCTTTGTATACATTGTACCTTGTAATGCACGATACCTTGTGATATAATAAGATTACGATAAAACACAAAGCGAAACACGCAAGGTGGTGTGAAGATGAATTCTCAGATGAAACGAGGAACGCTTGAGTTATGTGCGCTGTCGGTGATGAGCCGAGGAGATTGCTACGGATATGAGCTTGTAAACCGCATATCAAAGTGTATGGAGATAACGGAAGGGACGATATATCCGCTGATGAAGCGGCTTAAGGATTCGGGACTGATAGACAGCTATATAGTGGAATCAAGCGAAGGACCGCCAAGAAAATACTACAAGCTGACGGAAGCGGGAGCTGAGGAGCTTGCAAGGTTATCCGAAGAATGGTATGAATTTACGCAGAGCATAGATAAGCTTTTGAAAGGGGAGTTTGAATAATTATGACAGCGAACAACAAGGAAGAGTTCTTCTCGCTGCTGGAAACTGAGTTAAAGAGGATAGGCGTAGAGAATTTCGACGAAATCAAGGAGGATTTCGAGCAGCATTTCGAGGAAAGCGCCGAGCAGGGAGTTTCCGAGGAGGATACTGCGTTTAGGCTCGGCGATGTAAAGGAAATCGCGAGAAATTATCTTAATCTGGAAAGCTCGCGGCTTAACAGCATAATCGCACGCGACCACGAAAATACGGGGAAAAAGGTAAGCCTGACGAAGCCGGGACAGAGCGTGCCTGCGGATTTGTCGCTTCTTGACGGAAAGGATATTCAGAACAGCGACTGCATACGCGAGTACACTCCCGAACATATTTCCGCTGAAATTTACCCGAACAGGGGCGCGGAGAACAATCAGAGTTCACAGAGCTTGGGCGGACAGCAAAGCTCATTTATAAATAACAGCTCAAATTCAATTCCAAACAACAATTTCACTTCAAGCTCCACAAACAGCTCCACGACAAATCAAGCTAACGGAACAGCCACAAATTCAAACGCAAGCGCAAATGATGTGAACTCAAACGTTGCCGACGCCTTCAGCAATGCGGGAAAAGCGGTTGCTGAGGCGGCTCGGGCAACAGGTCAGGCATTAGCCGAGGCATTCGGAAAGAACGGCGTTAAGGGCGCTGTAATAAACGCGGGCAAAACGACCGCGGACGCCGTTAAAATAGCGGGACAGAGCGCCGCGGACGCGGTTAAGAACGCAAGTCAGAACGCGAAAAGCCACAAGCGCTGCAAAAACCACGGAGTTCCCACTCCAAACGACGATTTTCGCGAGAACATAAACAATTCTCATACGGGAACAATTCCGGACGGCGCGGGAAGCACGGTTGTGATGAAAGGCGGGTTCACGTTCGAGAGCGTCAAGGGCAAACAGCCGAACGTAAACGCAAGTAAGCTTGTCGGAGCAATAATGCTGGACATATTTGTCTGGAGCTGGCTTGTGCCGCTGATTTTCTCGGCAATTATAGCGCTTTTCGGCGCGGGAATAGGACTTTTCGTGCAGAACGGAATAGGAACGTTTACGGGCTTTGTTAATATGCAGTTTCACTTTATAAGCAGGATTTTCCTCGGGATAGGCTTCTGCGCGCTCGGCGGAATTTTGATGACGATAGCGGGCGGGCTTTTCAAACCGTGGATAAAGCTTCTGAAGCACATCGGAACACTTCATATCAAGGCAATTTACGATATATAAGGAGGGAAAAAATGAAACATTCATTTGCAATATTAATTCCGCTTTGTATAATCGGATTTGTGGGATTTTGGATATCGACTTCCATTCTGGGGACAAGCAACGCGGGAGTACTCGGAAGCGGACTTCTCACGGACGACAGCTCAGAAGCGGCTTGGAGCGCGACAAATACGGTAAACAACGCGGAATACAACGCGACAATCGTCGCAAACAGCAATCTCACGCTTGAATTGGCGGACGTACAGGCGGTTGTAACGCCTACCGACGCCGATGACATCAAGGTTTATGTAAAGAACACAAGCAAGCGTTCCGTGAACGTTTCGCTCAGCCGCGACGACGGAAATAAAACAAAAATCTCGATAAACACGAATATTTTCGGGACGGGACTTTTCGGGATAAACCTAAATCCGTTCAGCTTCATTACAGACGGAAGCGTTGACGACAGATACGTTCAGATTGAGATTCCGAAAAAGACGTTTGAAAGCGCGAAAATAACGCTCGGCTCGGGAAAAGCGATAATGAAAGGCATAATCGCCGAAGAATACGACATAGACTTAGGTTCGGGAAGTCTGGATTTCGACTGCGGACTTACAAAGTGCAAGGATTTCAAGCTTGATATGGGTTCGGGAAGCGGCACGTTCCGCGGAGTAACTCCGGAGAAATACGACATAAATATGGGTTCGGGAAGCTGCACGATAAGCAGCCTCACCGGAAAAGGCGATATTGATATGGGCAGCGGCTCGCTCGAGCTTAGCTTTATGGACTCTCCCGCGGGCAAGTTCGATATGGGCAGCGGACATACGACAATGATAATCCCCGACAATTCCAACACCACGTTTAAGTTCGATATCGGTTCGGGCGGCGTTGACTTCAACGCGTGCGGAATAAACGAAACCCGAAGAAACCACAAGGACGACGATATCGTTCTCGGAAACGGCGAAAACACGTTTATTATTGACATAGGCTCAGGCAGCGTTGACGTTGCTTCATCGGGAAAAGCGTCAGTCGCGGAACAATCTGAATAATCCACCAAAATCACATTAACGAAAGGAAAAACGCTATGGAAAAACAGGTCTACAAATTCACAAACGAAATCAACGAAGTAAAGGTAAGCGTACTCGCGGCAAGTCTGACGATTACGGCGCACGACGAGGATTTTATTCTCGCGGAATACGACAATCCCTCGGAAGCGCCGAAGTTCAGCGCAACGCTTACGGAAAACAAGATTATTTTCAAGGAGTCGAAGCTGCTCGCGCTCTTCAAAAATCCGCTTGAGAAGTACACGCTAAACGTGTATCTGCCGAGGAAGCAGTTCAAGTCGCTTGAAGTCAGCACTGCAAGCGGCGGCGCAAAGATAAGCGACGTACGGGCGGAAAGCTTCGTTTTGAACACGGCTTCTGGAGAAATTAACGTTTCGGGCGATTTCGCCGACGTTAAAATCAAGTCCGCTTCGGGAAACGTTAAATTCGCAAACACATCAGACGCACCCGCGAAAAGCTTGAAAATAAGCTCGGCGTCGGGCGATATCGAGGCGGATTGCCGCGCCGAAAGCTACTCGGTTTCGGGAGTTTCGGGAAAGATAATCTGCAATAACGCCTGCGGAAAAGGCTCGATTTCGATGACGTCGGGGAATATTGACGTAAATTACGCCGAGTGGAACGACGACCTTTCGATAAACGTTGTAAGCGGAAAAGCGAACATAACGCTCCCCGAGGGAAGCGGCGCAGAGATTTGCTTTAACGGAGTATCAGGCTCGCTGAAAACGGATATCGGCGGCGAAAAGGGCAAATTTATGAACATCGGCAAGGGAACGAACGGAACGTTCGGCTCGGGCAACGTCCACAAGATAACCGCGAACACCACTTCGGGCAGCGTCACCGTTGCCGAGGCATAAAAAAGGCATAAACGCCGCGAAAAGCCGCATTTTCGCAGCGTCTGCATCGGAGAACGGGCAAAAGTCCGTTCTCTTTGCTTTTTCGGCAGGTTTTGATATTCTTTGCAGGCGCGATTTTTCGCTGCTAATTCCAACAATCATACAGCGCGTTCCGTTAACCCTCACTCTGCGATAGCCTACGGGGTGCGATTTTGGGGGCGTCGAACCCCCAAAATCGCGTGAACGCTCCCGAAAATCCTCAGGCGGGGGATTTTCGGGAGCGTTCACAGCCGAGTTTCACCGTTTGACTGCTCCGCCGCAGTCAAAGTCGAGTTTCTTCTATACTAAAGTCGTACGTTTGTGTTGTCTAAAGCCAACACAAACGCTGGGGGAAAACTCTTGTTTTCCCCCAAACCCCTTTAGCGCTCTTTTGACGTATTTGCACGGCTTCGCCGTGAGTCGTCGCTTCGCTCCAGTCGCTCCCGCGGGGCTTAAAAACTTTTTCTGAAGAAAAAGTTTTTTAGAATTTCAAAAAGACTTTACTCCTTGGCAAAATCACAGGTTTAAGCGCGAAGCGCTGCAAAAAGCTCCCCCGCCAAAGCAGGGGAGCAAAATATTCACTTAAGAAATCCCTCGATAATCTTTTCTTCAGCCTGTTCGCGCGTAAGCCCAAGCGAGCAGAGCTTGAGAAGCTGTTCGCCGGCGATTTTGCCGATAGCCGCCTCGTGAATAAGCTCCGCGTCAACGTTTGAAGCGTTAAGAGCGGGCTGTGCGTCAACCCTTCCGTTTTCGGCGATAATAGCGTCGCAGGCGGAATGACCGGTGCAGCGGTTATTGCCCTCGACGACGCTGTAAAACGCTTGATGCGAATTACCGCGCGCAACCGACCTCGAAACCAAATCCGCGCCGCTGTCCGCGCCGTTAAGCTTAACGCTGAACTTCGTGACAGCCTCCTCCGCGTTATCCGTCATAATTCTCTCGCGAACAATAATTTTCGCGCCGTTTCCAAGCTCCGCGCTTGTGCTTCTGGTGGAACGGTCAACGCCGCCGAGCTGAATTGTGTCCATTTCAAGCCGCGAGTTATCCTTTAAGTAACACTCGGTCACGGGGTCAATCTTCTTCAGACCCTTTCCCTCGCCCGTTCCGATGTGTTTTTCCTTATACAGCACGGAAGAACCCTCGTCAAGGAAAAATCTGTGAATACCGTTATGGCGCGCGTCCTCCTCGCCCTCGTTGTGAACGCCGCAGCCCGCCACGATAATAACGTCCGCGTTCTTCCCGATATAAAAATCGTTGTAAACAAGGTCGTCAACGGCGGTATGCGTAACGCACGCGGGGATATAAACGGTTTCGCCCTTTGTATCGGGCTTTACGATAATGTCAATGCCGGGCTTGTCCGTTTTCGACGAAATAGTGATATTTTCGGAGGACTGCCGTCCCGCGCAGGAGCTGTCCTCGCGGATATTATAAGCGCCCTTGAAGCCCGTTGTAATGTCGTAATCGGAAATGATTTTAAGCATTCCCGCGGTGATATCGTTAAAATTGTTCTCCATTTTCGTCACCTCGTCATTCAGCTTCTTTTCGGGCAGGAACAGGTATATTCTCCCGCGAGAAGCTGGGGAAGAATATCATCTCTTGCACCCGAAATTCTGATTTTACCGTCCGCGACAACAACGATTTCATCGGCGATTTTGAGTATTCTCTCCTGATGCGAGATAATAACAAGCTCGCCCTCGTTTTTGGCGCGAATTTCCTCAAAGGTTTCGACAAGTCTTGAGAAGCTCCAAAGGTCGATACCCGCCTCCGGCTCGTCAAAAACGGAAAGCTTCGCCTTTCTCGCGAGAACGGTCGCGATTTCAATACGCTTGGCTTCGCCGCCCGAGAGCGCGGAATTCATCTCGCGGTCGATATATTCCTCCGCGCAAAGCCCGACTTTCCCGAGAAGCTCGCAAAGCGGGGTATATTTAAGGTTTTCGCCCGCGGCAAGCTCAAGCAAATCGCGCACGGTCAGTCCCTTGAAGCGAACGGGCTGCTGAAACGCGTAAGCTACGCCCTTTTTCGCGCGCTCGGTAACGGAAAGACTAGTGATGTCCTCGCCGTCAAGGAGAATTTTTCCCTCCGTGGGAATTTCAACTCCCGCGATAAGCTTTGCGAGGGTGGTTTTTCCGCCGCCGTTCGGACCGGTGATAACGGTAAGTCCGCCGTTCGTCTTAAAGGAAACGCCGTTTATGATACCGTCGCCGCTTGGCAAATTCCATTTCAAATCCTGTATTTCAAGCAAAATATTCAGCTCACTTTCTTTATTCGTCAATTCAAGATATATTGTACCATAAATCGCCAAAAAAGTCAACCGCACGATTAAATTCTCTTAATCATAAAATCGATAATATCGCGCATAACTTCTTCCCTGTTCAGCTCGAAAAGAAGCTCGTGGCGCGCCTCGCGGTAAATTCTGAGGTAAACCTCGCAGCCGTGTTCAAGATACTTGACGACGGCGGCGCGGACTCCCCTGCCATATTCTCCCACGGGGTCCATACCGCCGCTGAGGAACAAAATCGGAAGATTTGTCGGGGTATTTTCGATAACGGGCGCGGAGTTGCAGCACAAAAGCGCGTTTAGAAGGTCGCGATATCCGGCCGTTGTGAACGTGAAATTGCATTTCGGGTCGGCGCAGTACTTGTCAACGCTTTTGTCGTCGCGTGAAAGCCAATCGTTCGGTGTACGGCGATTTTCGGTTCTGAGGTTGAACACGCCGAAAGCGAGCTTCGTGCAGAGCTTGTGCCGATAAAGCTCGCCGTTAGTTCTCGCGGCTGCGTCGAGAAACGCCCTGAGCGGCGCCGAGCCGGTTAAACCGCCCGCTGTTCCCATAAAAATCGCGCCGCGAAGCTGTCTTTCGGGATACTTTGAAACAAAAATCCGCGCAAGAAAGCTGCCCATACTGTGACCGAGCAGGAAATGCGGTATATCGGGAAATTTCATCTCGGCGACGCGCTTCATTCTGTTGAGGTCGCGAACCATATTAATATAACCGCGCCTGCTGCCGAAATAGCCGAGAAGCTCGTCGCTTGAAACGGAATTTCCGTGACCGAGGTGGTCGTTTCCGCAAAGCGCGATGTCGTTATCGCACAAAAACTCGGCAAATTCGCGGTATCGTTCGATATATTCGCACATTCCGTGCGACAAAATCAAAAGCGCCTTTGGCTTTTCGGGCGCGAAAAAGTAGAAGCGAATATCGCAAAGCCCCGAGGAGCTTCTGAAGCTTCCCTTTGTAATTTTCATCAAAAATCTCTCCCATTGACGGCTTCGAGCCTGTAAATCGGCTGACCAAGCTCTGTGAAGCGTTTTTCATACTCTGTCATAATATTCCCCTGAAAGCCGCTGTTATGTAAATCAAGGCTGACATTTTTAAGCGGAAAACCGTTGTTTGAAAGCTGTTCAATCGAGAATTCAAAGAAGTGCATATTATCGGTTTTCTGATGAATTTCCGCATTTTCCTTCATAACCTTGCGGTATATTTCAAGGAAACGCGCGTGCGTAAGCCTATGAATAGCGTAGCTTTTTTTCGGAAACGGGCAGCTGAAATTAAGGAAAATTCTGTCGATTGCGTTATCGTGAAACAAATGCTCGAGATATTCCGCCTGACCCAAGCAAAACTTTAGGTTCGGAAGCTGAAGCTTCATCTGTTCTTCCATACCCGTGATGAGAACGTTTGGCGTTTTTTCAACGGCGACGAGGTTGATATCGGGATTTTGCCGCGCAAATTCGATGGCGAAGCCGCCCTTGCCGCAGCCGATTTCGAGGAAAAGCGGGTTGTCGTTGCCGAAAGTTTTTCTGCTGTCGGCGAAAAACTCCTCGGAAAGCGGGTCGTTCGCGTGTTCATTTTGGCACTGCATATAAAGCATAACCTCTCTGCAAGCCTCGATACGCTCGTCAAGGTTCTTTTTTCTTCTCATTCTCATAGGGAAAATCTCCTTTAGACATAATTTGATAATCAACTCGGCGAATAATTCGGACAATTCCGAAATAGATATAAGGTAACACCGCATAATTATTTTCGTTCAATCGCGCAGAGATTTTTTCGTCAGAATGAACAAAACGAACGAAGGAATACTGTATGTAGCGTTTTCCGCGAAGCGGATAATGCGTTCGTGGGAGTTTTAGATATTATGACCGTATGATTTGTTTTACAAATCACACTAAAAATATCAAGTGAGTGAATGAAAAAGGCGAAGCCGGTAATTGTGCGGTGTTACCATAATAAAAAACACGGAAAGCGCAAAGGAGCGGACAATGGAAAATGTGATTGACTACACCTCGGGAACAATTCCCGAAAAGCTCGCGGACAAGCCGAAGCCTGTTCCGATAACGGAGGTAATCATCGACGGCGAAGCAATCAATGTTACCGAAGACGAGCCGGAGCTTCCCGAGGAATATTCGCACGTTCGCTCGCCCGAATTGCGGCGCGGCGCGGCGAAAATTTTGATGTCGTTCTCGGCGATTTTGGGAACAGCCGCCGGGATAATCGCGGTTTTGACGGGAATTTTCGGAGAAACCGCGGGAAAGCTGCTCACGGAGCGTTTTTCGGGCGGATTTCGCGCTGTATTCGGAACAAGGCTTGCGATAAACGCTTTCAGTCTTATCGCGGAATACCTGCTCGGTTTTTTTGCTCTGGGAGATATTCTGGTATGGATAATTCCGCTGTTTCTCGGCTTGGGAACGGGACTTACGCTGTCCGCCGCGTGGAGCGGAGCGCTTTTGCCGTCGGCTTTGGGAACGCTTGTCTGCGGGATAATCGGCGCGGCGCTCTCAAGCGAATTTTCGGAGGAGCTTCGCGGGTTCGCAAACGGAACCTGCCGCCGAAGCGACAATTCTCCCGCGAAAAGGCTGACGCTGAGATTTCTCGCGCTGCTTGCGGGAACGGCGCTTGCGGCGCTTTACGAGGGAATAATCGCGCAATACGCTCTGTAAACTTGACAAAAAAACAGCGCCCGCGAAAGCGAACGCCTTATGTATCAGAAATCAATTTCGTTAACCGCGGAATTTGCGAGCTGAAGTTCTTTCTTAGGAATTCTCTTGAGCGGATTATAGATAAACTTTTTGCAGGAATCGTAAGCCTTAACGTCTCCGAATTTCGAACAAACGATTTTATCGCCCTCGCCCTGAGTTGCCATCTCGCAATACTTGCACGACGGTTTAATATTGTTTCCAAACAGCTTTTTCTTACCCATATCCTAATCCCCCTCTAAAGCTCCGGCGCAAAACCGGAATTTCTTCTACTTTAATTATATCACATAATGCCTAAATTGTCTACAACAATTTTTTCAAATTTAACAGGAGGATTTTGTGCATTTTGACTACAATCAGCCCTTTGAGTAAAACGGCTCAAGCTCCTCGACCGTTTTTTTGCCGAATTCATCGGAAAAAGGAACGATATGAAGCGGGAGAGCGCCGAGAAATTCCTTGCTTGCTTCGCCGAGCTTTGAGAAAACAAGCTGTCTGTCGTCCGAGAAATCCGCAACGAGGAGATAACCCTGCTCGCCGTTGAGGGTAATGCCGTGAAGCCAAAGCCTGTTAACCTGTTCAATCTCGCCCGCGGTGTTTTTAAGCTTGTCGGCAAGCTTCTGCGGGAACGGATTGAGCGGATAAAGCTCAAGCGGGGTATCGCCGGTGATAACGCTGCTTGCGTGACCCTTAACGGAGATTTGCTTTCTCTCGTACCAGCCGGCAACCACGTTTCTTTCGATAACAAGGTTGTCCGTGCCGACATTAATAATCATACCGTTGCAGGCTTTGCCCGTAAGAACGAAGTCGGCGAGGTTGTCGAAGGTAATCTGAACGGTGTGATAATCCTTTACTCCGCCCCACTTGTCGATAGCGTTTTTATCGGTAAAAACGGGAAAATACTTGCCCGCGTTTGAGCTGTCGAGGAGGATAAAGTTCATATTTGTGTCGTGCTGCATAGCCATTTCGCCGTTTTCGCCCTTAACAAGCGGCTTTGAGAAATTCACAACCGCAAGATAATTCGCCTTCATCACGATTTCCTCGCCGAGGCGTGCGGAAAGAGCAGCAACGGCGTGCTTATCGTTCTTATTGACCGAAGCGCGCTGCGCGAGCAAGCCGTTAAGCGTTGAGTTGTCGATATTTTTGTCAATATTGAGATTAGCCATAAAAAACTCCTTTTTGGGATTATCCATTTGTGTTAAGGTAACACCGCATAATTATTTTCGTTCAATCACGCAGAGATTTTTTCGTCAGATTGTACTAAATCGACGCTGGAATACTTGATGTATTTCGAGGAGATTTGGTGCAAGGTGACGGAAAAATAACAAGTGAGTGAATGAAAAAGGCGAAGCCGGTAATTGTGCGGTGTTGCCTTAAAGAACCGCAGCGACCGAGATATCGTCCCTGCTGCCGCAGCGCGAGCGAGTTCTGAGATGTTCGCCGAGAGCGTTTGCCGTGCCGTCTCCGACGGCTTTGAGAACGCGCTTTCCAAAGCTGAAAAAATCGTCCTCGTTGAGAAACGAGTTAATAAGCCCGTCGCTTGAAAGCACGATGCCCGAAAACGGCTTATTCTCGTAAAAGAAGCGAAATCCGGAGATAGCGTCGCTGTCGCAGAGCGAAGTCGTGAGGTTGCCGACAAGCTTCGGGTCGTCGGGAACGGGCGAAATCATCTTGCCGTTATCGAGCGCGCAGAAATTCCCGTCGCCGATTTGCAGACCGAAGCAGCCTTTTTCGGTCATACACCCGACAATAAGCGTCGCTCCGTACATAACCTCGTTCGAGATGCCGCCAAACTTGTCGTAAATCGCCTTTTCCCCCGCATTAAGCGGAAAAAGTCCGATATGCGCGGCAATTTCGCCGTTCCAGCCGCAAATAATATTCGCGGCAATTCTGCGGGCTGCGTTTTGCGGATTATTGAGAAATATTTCATCAAGGCTGCCGTTGCGCTCGCTGAAATCGCAGATAGAGCGTATCGCGACCCTTGTCGCCATTTCGCTGCCTGCGGCGGAGCGGAAATGCTTCTCGCTTCCGTGACCGTCGGAAACGGCGGCGACGGCGAAATTATCTCCGAGAAAAACGCGCGCGCTGTCCTGACATTCAGAGCCTGTTTCCTCGTGAGAAGCGCCGCGAACGGACAAAGCGCAGCCCGTAAACCTGCTTTTTTTGCCGATATTCTTCATCAGACCGTTTATTACCAGCCTTCTTCAATATCCGCGCTTATCTCGTCGCTCTCGGCAAATTCGCGGATTTGTTCGGCGGCGGATTCCTGCTTTGTGCGGAAATCCTCCTCGGTTTCGGCGAGACGCATACTCTTGCTGCCGATTTGCGAGGAAGTGACCGCGACGAACTTGACGAGTTTAGCGAGGGCTTCGCCGTTGTGCGCGGTAACAACGCTGTCGGGATTGCCCGTGAAGCGCGAGAGAATATCAAAGTCCGCGTCCTCGCCGATAGCGACGGCGGCCTTGATGCCCGCGGCATACCAGCGGTTTTTGCGAAGCTCGTCCAGACCTTTTTCAAAGTTATCCGTAGGATAGCCGTCGGACATAAGAATCATAACGGGCGCAAAGGAAAGCGACGGCGAGTTCATAAAGCTGCTGCGTGAAAGCTTTGAGGAAAGCTCGGAGAAAGCGCTTCCGAGGTCGGTAACGTTCTCCGCGTCAAGCGGCTTCCACTCGAAATCCTCAACGGAAATAGGCTCGCTGTACATCCACTCGCTGCCGCCCGAGAACTTAAGAACGGCGATTTTGATATCCGCGTCAGCGCCGCCGATACCGCGGATTTCGGGGATAAGCTCCTCCATAACGGAGTTAACCGTGCCGATTTTAGAGCCGCCCATACTGCCGGAGCAGTCTATGAGAAAAAAGAGAACCATTGACTTTTTCGCAATTTCTTCCGCGTCGTCAAACGGATTGATAGGTTTATCCGACATAAAAACCCTCCTCGTGATTAATATACTTTATTATTATATCACAATTTCGCGTAAAAGTCAATACAGAACGACGTTTTGAAGCAGACGGCGGGAAAAATTCAGTCAGGCACTTGAAATTTCGGAAGAAATGTGGTAGAATAATAAGGTAATTGAGCGCTGTTCGTTATATAATCGCGGGGCGTGCGAACGCCATGAGGAAAGTCCGGGCATCACAGAGCGGGATAGCTGACAACATCAGCCGAGGGTGACCTTAGGGCAAGTGCAACAGAGATATACCGCGGCGACTGGTTTCAGCCGCCGTAAGGGTGGAAAGGCGAGGTAAGAGCTC
>DBIU01000038.1 GCA_002304735.1 Ruminococcaceae bacterium UBA794
CCTAGCATCTGATATAAGTCATATACGAAATCCGCTCGTGTCCCGGTTTTCAGAGGCGACCTTTATTTACAATCGTAATACCAAGCTCCGCGAGCTGTTCGTCCGAAACCTCGCCGGGCGCTTCGCTCATAAGCTCGGAAGCGTTCTGGACCTTCGGGAACGCGATTACGTCGCGCAGACTGTCGCAGCCGCACATAAGCATCGCAAGACGGTCAAGACCTATTCCCGCGCCGCCGTGAGGAGGAGCGGCATACTTGTACGCGTCAACGAGAAAGCCGAACTTCATCTGAATTTCCTCGTCCGTCATTCCGAGCATCTCGAACATCTTCTGCTGAAGCTCGGGATTGTTTATTCTGATTGAGCCGGAAAGCAGCTCGACGCCGTTCAGAACGAGGTCGTAGCACTTTGCGCGAACGCGTCCTTTGTCGCTTTCAAGGTAGGGAATATGCTCCTCAAGAGGCATTGTAAACGGGTGATGCATAGCCGCCCATTCGCCCTTTTCATCATCATATTCAAAGAACGGGAACTCCGTTATCCACACAAAATTCCACTTTTCGGGAATGATATCGAGCTGTTTCGCAACTTTCAGACGGAGCGCGCCGAGCGTCGGGAGAACAACCTTGTCCTTATCCGCGACAATAAGCGCAGCGTCGCCCTTTTCGCAGCCAAGCGCCGCGAGAATTTTCTCAAGCTCGCCCTCTTTCATAAACTTTCCGAACGAGCAGGAGGGCGCTTCGTCAACCCAGCGAACGTATGCAAGACCCTTTGCGCCGATGCCCTTTGAGAACTCGGTGAGCTTGTCCATTTCCTTGCGCGAGAGCTTCTCCGCGCCGTTTTTCGCAACAATACCGCGAACCGAGCCGCCGATTTCAAGCGCGTTCTTAAATACGACAAAATCACTGTCCTTAACGGTTTCGGAAAGGTCGGTAATCTCCATTTCAAAGCGCGTGTCGGGCTTGTCCGAGCCAAATCTGCTCATAGCCTCGTCATAGGTAAGGCGCGGCAGGGGAGTTTCGATATCAACGCTCAGAACGTTCTTGTAAAGACGCTTTATGAAGCCCTCAAGGCACTCGAGAATATCGTCCGTATCGACAAACGACATCTCAAGGTCAATCTGCGTAAATTCGGGCTGTCTGTCGGCGCGGAGGTCCTCGTCGCGGAAGCAGCGCGCAAGCTGAATATACTTGTCAAATCCCGAAATCATCAAAAGCTGCTTGTACATCTGCGGCGATTGCGGAAGCGCGTAAAACTTTCCGTTGTGGATACGGGAAGGAACGATATAGTCGCGCGCGCCCTCGGGAGTGGACTTAATCATCATCGGCGTTTCAATCTCAAGGAAGCCGTTTTCATAGAAGTATTCTCTCGCACACTGCGCGATTTTGTGGCGCATAATGATATTATCCTGAAGCGGCTTTCTTCTGAGGTCGAGATAGCGATATTTCAGCCTTAATTCCTCGTTTGTCTTTGAATTGCTGACAATCTCGAAAGGAGGGGTCTGCGCCTTTGACAAAATTCTCAGGTCGTCGGGGAGAATTTCAACGTTTCCCGTCTTAATCTCGCCGTTTACGCTCTCGCGTGCGCGAACCTTGCCCTTAACCATAAGAACGTCCTCGGAACGCACGGTTTTCGCCTTTTCAAACACGGATTTCTCGGTTGTTTCGTCAAACGCAAGCTGTACTATTCCCGTTCTGTCGCGCAGGTCGATGAAGATAATTCCGCCCTTGTCGCGGACGCGCGCAACCCAGCCGCCAACCGTAACTTCGTTCATTTCAAGCTCAACTTCATTGCAATAGCAGGTTCTTTTCAGACCTTTCATAGTATCCATATTATTTTACCCCTTATAAAATAAGAATTTTTTACATATCAAGTTATTATAACACTTTTTTAATGTATTTTCAAGGGGAAAACTCAAAAAAATGATGAAAATGACAAATGCCCATTGACAAAAAATAGTTTGCGTGTTATAATAAAAATGGATTTATCCTATTATTGTAAAAAAAGACTTTTTAGGAGGTTTACTTATGAAATCACTCTGGAGAAAAATCGGATTTATTCTTGCTTGGTGCATTCTTGTTCTCGGACTTACGGGCGCAATTGTCGGCGCGGCAACCGGAAGAACATTCTATCTTTTCTGCGAAATCTTTGTTCCCGCGCTGTTTTTCTTCACTTTCCTTATGGTTTATCTCGAGCATACAAACAACGTTGAAATGCGCGTTGACCAGACTTACCGCAAGGAAAACAAGCTGCCTCAGCTTCCCGAAAACGCATATTCAAACATTCCCAACTTCGTTTCAACCGCAACACAGCCGGCGCCCGCTTATCAGCAGCCTGTTCAGCCGCAGTATCAGCAGCCTGTTCAGTTCCAGCAGCCCGCTCCCGCGCCTGTTCAGCAGCCTGCGCCCGCTCCCGCTCCCGTTCCTCAGCCTGCGCCCGCTCCCGCTCAGGAAGCGCAGTGGACTTGCACAAAGTGCGGCACTTTGAACAACCCCACCGCAAACTTCTGCAAGGGCTGCGGCAACAAGAAGGGTTAATCTTAACTTAAATAAACCAAACTCCCCCGAAAATCGGGGGAGTTTTTTGTCATAGCCTTCAACACGCGTTATTCCTTATAAAAGGCTGCGGCGAATTGTTCAAGAAGATTGACCGTGCCATCGATACCGAGAGCGGAGCTGTCGATACAGATATGATAATTCTGCGGCTGTCCCCAGCGTCTGTCGGTGTAATAGTTGTAGTAAGAGGTGCGCTGCTTGTCGATACGCTTAACGTAGTCCTCCGCGTGCTTTTCCTCAATACCGTAAACCTCAATTGCGCGCTTTACGCGAGCCTCGATAGGCGCGGTTATGAACACGTTGACGACGTTTTTGAAGTCGCGCAGGGCGTAATCCGCGCATCTGCCGATAATTACGCAGGAATGTTCGGAAGCAAGCTTTCGCTCGGCATTGAGCGTTGCGAAGAAAAGCGAGTCGTCAAACGGCACGCCGCCCTGTCCATAGGTCGTCGAAAGGAGATAGAGGAAGCTGTTCGTGCGCTTTTCGTCGTTTTCGACAAAGTGACTTTCGTGGATACCGCTCGCTTTCGCCGCTTCTTCAAGAAGCCTGTGGTCGCAGAACTCCGCGCCGAGCTTTGCCGCCAGCTTCTCTCCGACCTCGCGCCCGCCGCTTGCGTATTGCCTTGAAATAGTAATAACCTTATTCATAGAAACAACCCCCTTTGTGATTTTTCTGATTATATTGTACCATATTATTTTCATTTTGTCGATAAATTTAACAATATTTCTTATAATTTTTACGATTTTTTGTAACATTAAACAATTTTTTATTCTGAATTTTTGACAAATCGCTTTATAATCAAAAGTTCCTGCAAAATTTCTAAAAATATTTCGAGAAAAATCCTCAAACCCCCTATACTTTTTCAAAAAAATCCTGTATAATAAATATGTATGGAAAAGAATTGACAAAAATGAGAAGATGAAAAAATACAGGAGTATTTGATATGAGTTTTCAGGATTTGCTTGGAATGTTGGGCGGACTCGCGGTATTTATGTTTGGTATGCACACGCTCAGCGGCGCATTGGAAAAGCTTGCGGGCGGACGCATAGAATCGCTGCTCGAAAAAATGACCTCGAACCCCATAAAGGGCGTTGGTCTGGGCGCGCTTGTAACCGCGCTTATTCAGTCGTCGGCGGCGACGACGGTTATGCTTGTCGGCTTCGTTAACTCGGGACTTATGAAGCTTTCGCAGGTTATCGGCGTCATTATGGGCGCAAATATCGGCACGACGGCGACGGCTTGGCTCGTCAGCCTTTCGTCTGTCGAGGGCAGCGGCAGCATCGTTTCGCAGATTTTCAGCGTAAGTACGTTCACGACGCTTCTCGCAATCTTTGGAATTATTCTCGCAATGTTTACCAAATCCGACAAAAAACGCACCGTCGGCACGATTATGGTCGGCTTCGCGCTTTTGATGTTCGGAATGGACCAGATGTCCACGGCGGCCGAGGGTCTGAAAGACAACGAGCAGTTTACGAGCATTATGACAATGTTCTCAAATCCCATTCTCGGCGTTCTCGCGGGAGCGCTGCTCACGGCTGTTCTCCAGTCGTCGTCGGTTTCAATCGGTATTCTTCAGTCTATTTCAAACAAAACCGGCACGGTTACTTACTCAATAGCATTGCCGATTATTCTCGGTCAGAACATCGGCTCGTGCGTAACGGCGCTCCTTTCCTCAATCGGCGCGAACAAGTCCGCAAAGCGCGTTGCAATCGTACATCTTTACTTCAATATAATCGGAACGTTTGTGTTCCTTGCGCTGTTCTATCTTGTAAACGCGTTTGTCGACCTTCCGTTTATGAGCGGACAGCTTAACGCCGTCGGTATCGCGACAATTCACACCTGCTTTAACGTTCTCGCGACGGCACTGTTCCTGCCGTTTACAAAGCAGCTCGAGAAGCTCGCCTGTCTTACAATCCGCGACAAGCCCGGAGAAGCTTCAACGGAAACGCCTATACTCGACAAGCGCTTCCTCAATACTCCCTCAATCGCAATCGAACAGTGCAAGAACGCAGCCTACAAAATGGCGACGCTCACGCAGGAAACTCTGCTGAAATCGCTCGGTCTTGTCAGCGAATACGACCCGAAAATTGCGCAGGAAGTCGTGGATAACGAGAACACGATTGATATTTACGAGGACAAAATCGGCTCGTATATCCTGCAAGTCGCTTCAAAGGACCTTTCGGTAAGCGACAGCCAAGTCGTTTCCAACCTGCTTCACACAATCGGCGACCTCGAGCGTATCTCCGACCACGCAGTCAACATCAAGGAAGCCGCCGAGGAAATGCACACGAAGAAAATCCACTTCTCCGAAGCCGCGAAAAAGGAAATCGACGTTATGACAAGCGCGCTCAAGGAAATACTTAATATGTCGATTAAGTCGTTTATGACCTCCGATATCGCCCTCGCAAAGGAAGTCGAACCCCTTGAGGACGTTATTGATACGCTTCGCACCGAGCTTAAAAATCGCCACATCGAGCGGCTTCGCGAAGGTATCTGCACAATCGAACTCGGCTTCATTCTTCAAGATTTGCTCACGAATTTTGAGAGAGTTTCGGACCACTGCTCAAATATCGCTGTCTGCCTTATTCAAATTCGGGAAAACAGCCTCGATACTCACGAATATATCAACGAACTCAAAAAGCTCGATAAATCCGAGTTTATGGACGAATTTAACGACTATAAGGCTAAATACGTCCTGCCGGATTAAGGTCTAAATTCACAGTGAAAATAACAAAACGGGAGAACCACAAATTCTCCCGTTTTTTCGTATTAACAAGCGAACCGAGCGCGAAACATTCCCCGTGCGGCGGGCTGTTACAGCTCGTTTCTGTTTTCAAGCGCCTTTACAAGGGTAACATTATCCGCAAATTCAAGCGCCGAGCCTGCCGGCAGTCCGTAAGCGAGCCGCGTAACCTTAATCCCAAGCGGTTTTATAAGGCGGCTGATATACATAGCGGTCGCTTCGCCCTCGACGGTGGGGTTGGTTGCCATAATGACTTCTTTCACGTCCGAAAGCCGCGCGAGAAGCTCTTTGATTTTGAGGTCCTCGGCGGTGATACCGTCCATCGGCGACAGAAGCCCGTGAAGAACGTGATAAAGCCCCTCGTAGCCGCCCGCCCGCTCGAACGCGGAAACGTCCTTTGGCGACTCCACAACGCACACAACGCTTTTATCGCGGTTATCGTCGGAGCAGATTTCGCAGACATCGCGCTCTGTGAAATTTTGGCAGCACGAACAAAGCTTTACGCTCTTTCTCGCCTTGACAAGATTGTCCGCGATTTCGCAGACCTCGTTTTCGGGAAGATTAAGCAGATAATAAGCAAGTCTTTGGGCGGTTTTTATGCCGATGCCGGGCAGCTTTGCGAACTGTTCCGCCGCAAGCGCAAGCGGAAGAGAAACAAATTCCGACATTATCAGAACAGACCGGGCATAGAAACGCCGCCGGTTACTTTAGACATTTCCTCGGTGCTGTAATCCTCGATTTCGGCGATGATTTCGTTAACGCCGCTGATGATGAGGTCCTGAAGCATCTCGATATCCTCGGGGTCAACGACCTCGGGCTTTAAGGTAACGGACTTGAGCTTCTTGTCGCCTGTCATAACAAGCTCCATAGCGCCGCCGCCAACCTGCTTCGTGAACTCCTTCGCTTCAAGCTCCTCTTGAACGCGGGCGATATCCTCCTGCATTTTCTGAGCTTTTCTGACCATCTGGTTCATATTTGCTCCGGAATTTTGATATCCTGCGGGAAGTCTTGATTTCATAATATTTTCCTCTCATTCTTGTTTAATTTCAATTCCAAGCTGCCGCGCTTTATTCAGCAGCTTGTCAATTTCACTTTGATTATCCGCCGTTTCCGCGTCGGAAAGAGCTTCTTTCTCGATTTTAACGGCGATTTCAAGCCCCAGCGCCTTTGCTATTTCCGCTCGGAACGCGTCAAGCTCCTCGTTTTTGACGTTATTCACGAGCATATTGTTTGACGAACGAATAACAAGCGTTCCGTTCTCAATCTCGGCTTTCGAGCCGCCAAGCATAGTCGCGGTCATAATATCGCACTTCGCGATTGCGCTCTGCCATTCCTCCTGCGTAATTTTGTCGGGAACGGAGGCTTTTTTCTCGTCAGCGGCGGGATTGTCGCTTTCGGGAATTTCGTTTCTTTCCTCAATCGGCTCAGCCGCTTTTTCCTCAATAACGTCGGGAACGGGCGGCGCAGGTTCAGCCGCGGGAACAGCTTCAGCCGCTTTTTCCTCAATAACATCGGGAACGGGCGGCGCAGGCGGCTCGGGTATCGGCGCGCTTTCTTCGCTTTCGACAAGCTTCGCCGTTTCCTCGCCGAGCGCCCTCATTCGGCTGAGATTATTCAGACTTTCGCGGGACATTTTCTCGGGCGGCGTCGGAACAAATTCCTCTTTCGGAAGCTCCTTGACGCGCATTTCGGGCTTTATGCTCACCGTTCTTGCGGGAGCGCCCGCGTCTGCGCCAAGTCCCAGACACATCTTCACGAAGCACATCTCCGCGAGAATTTTCCGTCCGCGCGTTTTTCCGATATTATCCGCGCACTGCCTCATCAAATTCATACAGCGCAGAATATCGCCGAGCGAGTACGCTTCCGCAGCGGCTTTGATATCCCCGATATCCGAGGGCAGCGCCGTCAGCAAATCAACGTCCGAGGGCGCGGTTTTGTATATCATAATATCGCGGAAGCGCTCGGAAAGGTCGTCAATAATCAGAGCGGGGTCTTTCGAGCGGCTGTAAAGCTCCGAAAGCAGCCTTATACAGCCCGCCGCGTCCTGTTCCGCTATCATTTTCGTAAACGCCGTGAGATGCGACGTTTCCGCAACTCCCGCGCACCTTCTCACAATCTCGCTTGTGACGTGCTTGTCCGCAGAAGCGCAGCGGTCGAGAATCGACAAAGCGTCGCGCATTCCGCCGTCAGACAGCCTTGAAATAAGCTCCGCCGCGTCGCTGTCGAGGGTAATTCCCTCCTCGTTTGCCGCAAAAAACAGCCTTTTTGCGCTCTGCGCAGGGTCAATTCTCCTAAATTCAAACCTCTGACACCGCGAAACAATCGTCGCGGGGACTTTCTGAAGCTCGGTCGTCGCGAGAATAAACTTAACGTGGGGCGGCGGCTCCTCAAGCGTTTTCAGAAGCGCGTTGAACGCCGCGGGCGACAGCATATGAACCTCGTCGATTATATAAACCCTGTATTTGCACGAAACGGGCGTGTAATTCACCTCGTCGCGGAGCTGTCGAACATCGTCAACGCCGTTGTTTGAAGCCGCGTCCATTTCAACGATATCGGTCGCCGAGCCGTCCAGTATTTCCTTGCAGCGGTCGCACTCAAGGCAGGGATTTCCGTCCTTTGGATTAAGGCAGTTCACCGCCATTGCGAGGATTTTCGCGCAGGTTGTCTTTCCCGTGCCGCGCGAACCCGTGAAAAGGTAAGCGTGACCCACGGAACCGCTTTTTATCTGATTTTTCAGCGTCGTGGTGATAGGCTCCTGCGAAATAACGTCGTCAAACGTTCTCGGACGATATTTTCTGTATAAAGCAAGATACATCAACCCACCGCCGTTCTTTTATCAATATGTGCCGTCGTATTCCTTCATTTCCGACAGCGCAAGCTTTCTTTCGCTTATAATTTCGTCGCCGCCGTATTTTTTCTCGCGAACCCACAGCTCGCCGTTATTCAGAAACAGCGAAAAGTTGCTGTAAAAGCGTTTTTCAAGCGCATAGTGCCGTTTTTCCGAGAAATCGTACGCGATAATTCTATCATCGACAATCCCCGAACCTATCGAAACCTCCGATATGATTTCGCGCTTCCCATCGCCGTTCAAATCGCTTAAATAAACGCCCCAAACGGGCATTCCCCAAATCAGCGTTTCGCCGTTCGCACAAATGCGGTCGGCTGTCCACAAGAACTCAGCGTCCTCGTATTCGGGGACAGCAAATCCGCGCGTATCTTCCCAACCGACATCGCCGCCCCACAGGCTGAACAAGAACTCGGTTTTCGGCGCGTTTTCCTCGGTTTTCTTCCCGAAAACCGCCGCCAAAACCGCCGCCCCCGCCACAATCAGCGCAAGCGCGGAAAGCATTATTATCTTTGCTTTCTTCATCGTCAATCACCTGCTAAAACAACAATTATCGCATTTTCCACGGGTAATTACCAAGAAGTGTTCTCGATTATGGGAACAGGCTTGCCGTACACACGCGGCAAATCGCTTAATGCTGCTCGGTTCCCCGCCTGACATGGTTCACGGCGCCGCGTTGTCGGGGTCTGCCCCCATAATCGAAAACACTTCACGAATAATATTATACAACATTTCCCCCGAAAAATCAAGGGCTTCACCGCATAATTATTGTCGTGCAAACGCGCAGTCAGATTTTTCGTCAGATTGTACAAATTGAGTGCAGGAAGGCTGCCGCCTTTCAAACGAAATTTGTGCAGAATGACGGAAAAGCTGCAAGCGAGTGCGCGGCAAAGGCGCAAGCCGTTAATTGTGCGGTGATGCCCAAGTACTTTTTGTAATTTATCATATTGACAAACATATATTACATAAAGTATAATAGTAACGGACATAAAAATCGGCTGGAGGAGAAACAAATGGCTAAATATTTCGGAACGGACGGCTTTCGCGGCGAGGCTAATATCGGTCTTACCGTTGAACACGCTTTTAAGATAGGCAGATTTATCGGCGCTTATTACGGAAAGGAGCATCGCTGCTCGGTTGTCATCGGAAAGGACACGCGCAGAAGCTCGTATATGTTTGAATACGCGCTTACGGCGGGACTTACGGCTTCGGGCGCGGACGTTTTCCTGCTTCACGTCACGACGACGCCCTCGGTTTCCTATGTTGTGAGAACGGACGACTTCGACTGCGGAATTATGATTTCCGCCTCGCACAATCCTTTTTATGATAACGGAATTAAGCTGTTTAACTCGCGCGGCGAGAAAATGGAGGACGCGGTTATCGACGAAATTGAGAAGTATCTCGACGGCGAAATCCCCGAAATTCCGCTCTCGACGGGCGAGGAAATCGGCAGAGCCTCGGATTATTCCGCGGGCAGAAACCGCTACATAGGCTATCTCATCTCGCTTGCGGCACATTCCTTCAAAGGAAAGAGAATAGGTCTTGACTGCGCGAACGGTTCTTCGTTCACGATTGCAAAGAGCGTTTTTGACGCGCTCGGCGCGAAAACCTATGTTGTCGGTAATAAGCCGGACGGCTTCAACATAAACGAGGGCTGCGGCTCGACGCATATTGATAATCTCGTAAAGCTTGTCCGCGAGGAACAGCTCGACTGCGGATTTGCCTTCGACGGCGACGCGGACCGCTGTATCGCGGTTGACGACAAAGCGGGAGTCGTGGACGGCGACAAGATACTCTACATCTGCGGAAGCTTCCTCAAAGAACGCGGTCAGCTTGACAGCAACGCGGTTGTGACGACCGTAATGTCAAATCTCGGACTTTACAAGGCTTTCGACGAGCTTGGAATTAACTATGAAAAAACGCCCGTCGGCGATAAATACGTTTACGAGCGTATGAATGAAAAGGGCTATGTTCTCGGCGGCGAGAACAGCGGCCACGTTATTTTCAGCAAGTATGCAAGCACGGGCGACGGGATTATCACCGCGCTTAAGATTATGGAAGTTATTTGCGCGAAAAAGTGCGCGCTGTCCGAGCTTTCAAAGGGTATGACGGTTTATCCGCAGATTTTGAAGAACGTTCGCGTTAAGGACAAAAAGGCTGTTCTCGGCGACGAGGACGTCAAGGCGGCGGTTAAGGCTGCGGAGGAAGCGCTCGGCGGCGAGGGACGCGTGCTTGTGCGTCCGTCGGGAACAGAGCCGCTGCTCAGAATTATGGCTGAGGCGGTTTCCCGCGATGTCTGCAAGAAGCATATCGAGGATATCGAAAAAGTCGTAAGAAAAAAGGGATTTTGCGTGGATTGAGAGCGCAAATTCGTGCAAAATTTAATCGCTGTGCGGTTCGTTACCAAAAAAGCGCGGGCATTTCTGTCCGCGCTTTGGTTTATATGTTTCTCGGACTGACGAGAAAGGTGCAGATGCTAGGAAGTGGCGTTTCGGCTAGGCTTTCTGCCTGCCAAAACGCCGCTGACAACGCAGATGTGCCTTTATCGTTAGTCCAGAATGGCAAGCTCTCCGTTCGCTGTTCCTACCTTTACGGTATCGCCCTGATGAAGCTTGTCCGCGAGAATTTCCTTCGCGATAAGCGTTTCAAGATTGCGCTGAATATAACGCTTCAGCGGTCTTGCGCCAAACGCGGGGTCGTAGCTCTCGTCAACGATAAGCTGCTTTGCCTCGTCCGTGATTTCAAGCGAAAGCTGCTTGTCTTTCAGACGCTTTGCAAGGTCGGCAACCTGAAGGTCGATGATACCGAAAATATTCTCCTTGGTAAGCGGCTTGTAGAACACGATTTCATCAAGTCTGTTCAAAAATTCGGGTCTGAACGAGCGTTTAAGCAGAGCGTCAACGTTGTTTCTCGCTTCTTCCGAAATTTCGCCGTTCTCGTCGATGCCGTCAAGTATATACTGCGAGCCGAGATTTGACGTAAGAATGATGATTGTGTTCTTGAAATCAACCGTTCTGCCCTGGCTGTCGGTTACTCTGCCGTCGTCGAGTATTTGCAGAAGAACGTTGAACACGTCGGGGTGCGCCTTCTCAACCTCGTCGAACAGCACAACGGAATAAGGCTTTCTGCGAACCGCGTCCGTAAGCTGACCGCCCTCCTCGTAGCCGACGTATCCGGGAGGCGCGCCGATAAGACGGGATACCGTGTGCTTTTCCATATATTCGCTCATATCAAGTCGGATAATGTTGTGTTCATCGTCGAAAAGCGCTTCCGCAAGAGCCTTTGCAAGCTCCGTTTTACCAACGCCCGTAGGACCGAGGAACAGGAACGAACCAAGCGGTTTTCTCGGGTCGTTAATGCCCGCTCTCGAGCGCATAATGCTCTCGGTTACGCGCTGAACGGCTTCGTCCTGTCCCTTAACTCTCTTGTGGAGCGTATCGGCAAGGTGAAGTATCTTCTGGCGCTCACCCTCGACAAGCCTATCAACGGGAATACCCGTTCTGCGCGCGATAATTCTCGCGATTTCTTCCTCGGTGACTTTATCGCGCAAAAGCGAGTCCGCTTTCGCCTTTTCGGCGATTTCTTCCTCGTTTTTCAGTTCTTCCTGCAATTTCGGCAGCTTTCCGTACATAAGCTCAGCCGCCTTGTTCATATTATATTCGCGCTTCGCTTTCTCGATATCCGCGTTCGTCTGCTCGATTTCCTTACGCAAATCCTGAACCTTCGAGATTGCGTTCTTTTCGTTCTCCCACTTTGTCTTCATAGCCGAGAATTTCTCGCGCTTTTCGGCAAGCTCCTTGCGGATTTCCTCAAGATGCTCCTCGGAAAGCTTGTCGGTTTCCTTTTTCAGAGCCGCTTCTTCGATTTCAAGCTGGAGAATATCACGCGAGATTTCGTCAAGCTCCGTGGGCATACTGTCCATTTCCGTGCGAATCATCGCGCAGGCTTCGTCAACAAGGTCGATTGCCTTATCGGGCAAAAATCTGTCGGTTATATAACGGTTCGAGAGCGTTGCCGCGGCGATTATTGCGTTATCCTGTATTTTTACGCCGTGGAACACCTCATAGCGCTCTTTCAGTCCGCGCAGGATTGAAATTGTATCCTCGACGTTCGGCTCGTCGACAAGAACCTTTTGGAAACGGCGCTCCAAAGCGGGGTCTTTCTCGATATATTTCGAGTATTCGTCAAGCGTCGTCGCGCCGATACAGTGAAGTTCGCCTCGCGCAAGCATAGGTTTCAGCAGGTTGCCGGCGTCCATTGCACCGCCGTTTTTGCCCGCGCCGACGATAAGGTGAAGCTCGTCGATGAACATAATAATCTGTCCCTCGCTCTTTTTCACCTCGTTCAGAACGGCTTTCAAACGCTCCTCAAACTCGCCCTGATACTTAGCGCCCGCGATAAGCGCACCCATATCAAGCGAAAAAAGCTTTCTGTCTTTCAGATTTGACGGCACGTCGCCGCGCACGATACGCAGCGCAAGTCCCTCCGCAATCGCGGTTTTGCCGACGCCGGGTTCGCCGATAAGGCAGGGATTGTTCTTCGTTTTACGCGAAAGTATGCGGATTACGCTTCTGATTTCGCTGTCGCGCCCGATAACGGGGTCGAGTTTGTTCTGACGAGCAAGCTCAACCAAGTCCTGTCCGTACTTTTTCAGCACGTCGTAGGTTTCCTCGGGAGTCTGAGAGGTAACGCGCTGATTTCCGCGCACTTCCTGAAGCGCCGCGAGGATTTTCTTCTTGTCGATACCGAAGCTCTTGATAAGTCCCGAAACGCCGCTGTCCGCCTTTTCGAGCAGCGCGATAAGCAGGTGTTCAACCGAAACATAATCGTCGTTCATATGAGCCGCCTGAGCCTCCGCTTCTGCGAACACCCGGTCAAGGTCCGATGAAATATAGATTTTGCCCGCTTCTCTGCCGCTTCCCGAAACGCGCGGCATACCCTCGATAAACTTCAGCGCCGCCTGTTTCAAGCCGTTTGCGTCAATGCCGGTTTTCGAGAAAAGCTGCGGCACAAGCCCGCCCTCGTCCGACAAAAGCGCATACAGCAGATGCATTTGTTCAACGCAGTTGTTTTGATAGGATACCGAAATATCCTGCGCCGCCTGAACGGCTTCCATTGATTTTTGAGTTAATTTGTTAGCGTTCATAAATAATCCCCCTTCTCATATGATGTAGTTTTGCTTTTCAAGCGCGGATTTATAGTAAATTTCGGCGGCTCTCCGCGCCTGCCCTATGTCGGGCAAAGCCCCGAAATATTCCTTCATCGTTCCGTCAAGCATCGCCATATAGTCCGCGACAGCCTGTCCAAGCTCGTCGTCCGAAATATCCTCGCGCGGCATATTAAGCGTCCGCGTGAATTTTCCCGCGTTTATCGTGAAAATAATATCGTCCGACAAAAGCTTTGAAATATACTTCTTTTCAAGCGTTATCCAGCACTCGAAAAACTCTCCGAGCGTGTTTATAAGCTCGGCGTTCTGCGTTCTGAACGAAACGCGGATTTCGCCCGCCTTTTTTCCTCCGCCCGAACGTATTTCAACCGAATATCTCGCGGTCGGTTTATAGCGATATTTAAGCGACGAGCGCGCGCAGAGCGTACCCGAACCGGGCATTTCCGTCAGCACGAAGCTCTCTCCCATCGCGCCGCGAAGCGCTTCCATAATATCGCGAAGCCGCATTTCGGGCGTTGTAAGCGCCACGCGCTCCGCAAGTATTCTGTTTATCATCGCCGAACGCGACAATCCGCTTGAATGAGCCAGCGCGTCAACAGCGTCAACCACGTTATCCGAAAGAACAAGGCTGTAAATGCTGTTTCCCATATTATCACCCTCTTTGTCGTCAACAACTCGCTTGCTTGTATTAATAATTGTACCACACGTTTATTAATTTGTCAAGCGTTTTTAATAAAATTTTGCACAAACTTTGAGATAATTTTTTGGTATTTTTGTTAAATATGCCCTTGACAAATACCCCCAGAGGGTATATAATAGACTTGAAATAAAGAGAAAGGAGCGCGAAAATGGAGGAAAAATGCTGCTGTAAGAAGAAAAAGCTCCGTTCGGAGGACGAAAAAAAGCGGCTTATCAACCGACTTAACAGGATTTCGGGGCAGATTAACGGCATTAAGAAAATGCTTGAAAACGACGATTACTGCGTCGATATCCTCACGCAGAGCGCGGCGGCTTCGGCGGCTTTCGGCGCTTTTGAAAGAGAGCTGCTTGACGAGCATATAAGAACGTGCGTTGCGGATAATATAAGAAACGGAAACGACGAGGTTATCGAGGAGCTTGTCGATATCCTGAGGAAAATGATGAAATAGGTGATAAAATGGAAAAATATGACGTTACGGGAATGACCTGCGCGGCTTGCGCGGCTCGCGTGGAAAAAGCCGTAAAGAACGTTGCGGGAGTGCAAGACTGCGCGGTAAATCTGCTCACGAACACGATGACGGTCGAGGGCGGAGCGCCGTCGGATATCATAAGCGCGGTTGAAAAGGCGGGCTACGGCGCGTCAAAGGCGGGCGAAAAGCGCACGGAAAAGCCCTCCGCCGACAAGGAAACCGCGAAAATGAAAACTCGTCTTTTCTGGAGCATAGGTTTTCTTCTCGTTTTGATGTATATTTCAATGGGCGCTGTGATGTGGGGATTTCCGCTGCCTGCGTTTCTCGCGGAGGACTGCGTTGCCGTGGGACTTGCAGAGCTTTTGCTTACGGGAATAATAATGGTGATTAACCAAAAATTCTTCATAAGCGGATTTCGCGGGATTATCCGCAAATCGCCGAATATGGACACGCTCGTTGCGCTCGGAGCGGCGGCGTCTTTCGGATACAGCGTTTACGCGCTTTTTGTGATGTCGAACGCGCAGGCGGCAGACAACGCCGAGCACGCAATGCACTATATGCACGAGCTTTATTTCGAGAGCGCGGGAATGATTTTGACGCTGATTACGCTCGGAAAGCTGCTTGAAGCTTACTCTAAGGGCAAAACGACAAACGCGCTCAAGGGGCTTATGAAGCTCGCGCCGAAAACCGCCGTATTGATTGAAAACGGGATAGAAACGGTCGTTCCCGTGGAAGAAGTGAAAATCGGCGATATTTTCAGCGTTAAGCCGGGCGAAAGCGTGCCGGTTGACGGAATTGTGGTCGAGGGCGAAACCGCCGTTGACGAAAGTGCGCTCACGGGAGAGAGCGTTCCCGCAGACAAAATCGTCGGGGACGAGGTTTCCGCCGCAACTATCAATCAATCGGGATATATCCGCTGCCGAGCGACAAGGGTCGGCGAGGATACCTCGCTGTCAAAAATAATCAAGATGGTAAGCGACGCGGCGGCGACAAAAGCGCCGATTGCAAAGGTCGCGGACAGGGTTTCGGGAGTGTTCGTTCCCGTTGTAATCGCGATTGCGCTTGTTACCGTACTCGTGTGGCTCTTGTGCGGATTTGGCGCGGGATACGCTCTGGAGCGCGGAATTTCCGTGCTTGTGATATCCTGCCCGTGTGCGCTTGGACTTGCGACGCCCGTTGCGATTATGGTCGGAAGCGGCGTCGGCGCGAAGAACGGAATTTTGTTCAAAACCGCCGTTTCGCTTGAGCAGACAGGCAAAACCGACATTGTTCTCCTCGACAAAACAGGCACGATAACCAAAGGTGCGCCCGAAGTCACGGACGTTTTTGCGGAGAATACTGATGAAAACGAGCTTTTGCAAACGGCTTTTTCTCTCGAAAAACGAAGCGAACACCCGCTTGCGGCGGCGATTGTGAGTTATGGAGAAAAGCGCGGCTTCACCGCGGAAGAACCGAGCGAATTTAAGGTTCTGCGCGGAAGCGGACTGTCGGCGACGCTCGGCGGAAAAGAATATATCGCGGGAAATCTGCGGCTTTGCGAAACCTATTGCGATATATCGAGAAAAGTGCGCGAAAGGGCGGAGCAATTCGCCGAAGAAGGAAAAACGCCGCTGTTTTTCTGTCGGGAACAGAAGCTTCTCGGTATAATCGCGGTCGCGGACGCTATCAAAGAGGACAGCCCGAAAGCAATCTCGCAGCTCAAAAATATGGGCATAAAGACGGTTATGCTCACGGGCGACAACCGCAGAACAGCCGAGGCGGTCGGCAAAATCGCGGGAGTCGACGAGGTTATCGCGGAGGTTCTTCCGGGGGATAAGGAGGACGTTGTGCGCGAGCTTCAAAAGAGCGGAAAAGTTGCGATGGTCGGCGACGGAATTAACGACGCGCCCGCGCTCACCCGCGCAGATACGGGAATTGCGGTCGGCGCGGGAACGGATATCGCGATTGACGCGGCGGACGTTGTGCTGATGAAAAACACGCTGCTTGACGTTCCCGCGGCAATTCGGCTTTCGCGCTCGGCGCTTCGGAACATTCATCAGAATTTGTTCTGGGCGTTTTTCTACAATGTTATCGGGATACCGCTTGCGGCGGGAGTTTGGATTCCGCTGTTAAATCTGCGGCTCAGCCCGATGTTCGGAGCGGCGGCAATGAGCCTTTCAAGCGTTTTCGTTATCACAAACGCGCTTCGGCTTAATCTCGCCGATATTTATAACGAAAAGCACGACAGGAAAATCCGCGCAAAACGCGTGAAAAATAACGATAAGGAGAAGAATACAATGGAAGTTACAATGAAAATCGAGGGTATGATGTGCGGTCACTGCGAAGCGACTGTGAAAAAGGCGCTCGAAGCAATTCCGAGCGTTATCGAGGCGGCGGTTTCTCACGAAAGCGGCACGGCTGTCGTAAAGCTCTCGGAAAAGACCGATTTTGAAGTATTGAAAAAAGCGGTTGAGGACAAGGATTACAAGGTGATTTCATAACAAAATTCCCCCGTTTTCGGACGGGGGATTATCATTATTCAAGAAAAAAACTTACTTGTGCGTGGGATTTTTGAAAACAAGCGCGATGGCGTTTGAAACCGCGACGTTAATGTCAACCATACTCTGACGAAGCGTGGAATCAAGCTTTGTGAAAAGCTCGCCGTTGTGTGTGCTGACGTATTTTGCGGGGAGTTTGTTAAGCGCAATCGCGGTCATATCCTCAATGCAGCGCTCGCACTTACAGCAATTCTCCGTTTTAAGCATTTCCTCAAGCTTATCGCTTACAATCTTTTCCATAACATTCACAAGAGCCATAATATTTCCTCATTTCCGCGCCATTTTATTGCCGCTTATACAAATAAATTATACATCATTTTGTGCGTTTTGTCAAGCATTTTGACAAATTTTCCATAAATCTGCTTGTCATATCTGTCCAAAGCCGAGCATAGAAATAAAACAAAAACTATGGCGGAGGGATAATATGCGAGCAATTTCATTGACGAAGAAACAGATAAAGCGCGGGGCGGCGATTGCGGCTGCGGCAGCGGCGACGGCTGCTGTTATAATAACGGCGGCGGTGACTTCCGTGGGAACGAAGGCGCAGCAGCGGCAGGTTCCGATTTACCGCGTCGAGCGAAACGACAACAAGGTTGCGATAACATTCGACGTGGCTTGGGAGAACTCGAACACCGACGAGCTGATAGACATTCTCGATGAACACGGCGCAAAAGCAACGTTTTTCATCACGGGAGATTGGTGCGACCGCTGCGCCGACGACGTGAAGAAGTTTGCGGACGCGGGTCACGAGATTGAAAATCACTCCGACAAGCACCCGCACGTTGAGGGAATAAACGTGAACGATTTGATTAACGACACGCGCGAGTGTTCACGCAAAATCAAGATGATAACCGGCAGAGAGCCGACCTATTACCGCGCGCCTTACGGAGAATACGACGATTCGCTTCTGACGACGCTTGACGGAATGGGGCTGAAAACTATTCAGTGGGACGTGGACAGCGTTGACTGGAACAAGCCGACTTCAGAACAGATAACGAAAAAGGTTCTCGCAAACACAAAATCCGGCTCGATACTGCTCTTTCACAACGATTTGCAGAACACAACGGAAGCCTTGCCGAATATCCTCAAGGGCTTGAAGGAGAAAGGCTTTGAGTTTGTGACGATTGACGAGCTTGTTCTGCGCGAAAATTACACCATTGACGCGAACGGCGAGCAGCAGCCGACCGCGCAGAGCCTGAACCTCACCGACAAGCAGGTTGAGGAGGTAATGGCGAAATACCGCGGCGAGCTTACGGCGGCGGGAATGACCGAGGAACAGCTTGAAAAGGCTGCGAAAGCGGTTAAAAGCGGCGATTTGAGTGCGCTTCCCGAGGAGCTTCGGCCGCTCGCGCAGGAGGTTATCGCGCGGATTAAGAACGACACCTCCGACGCATCGACGTCGTCACAAAGTGAAAACACGGGTTTGCAAAAGTAAATCCGCGAAGCAAAATCCGCCCTTGGCGAAAACCGAGGGCGGATTTATTATCTACGCGTATTTATCGTTATTCGGCAGGCACGTCGAAATAAACATCGCCGTTGACGTCGATAACAACGGAAATCGCCGGCGTGTAATAATAGTTGCCGTAAACGTCGTAAAGCACCATCGAGAAGCTGAAAAAGCCGTCGCCGAGCGGGCTGTAATCAATCGGGATATCGCCGTTTACGGTGAAATCGACGCCCTCGATATAATCGTTCGCTTCTTCCGTAACCGCAAGATAAAGCGGAGTAATCACGTCGCCGTCCTTAATCTTCACGGTTTCTCTGCCCGCAGCGCCCGTTTCTCCGTCAATTCCGCCCCAAACGCCCATTACAGCCCAGCTGTATGTCGCCCAATCGTAGAGCAAACGCAGGTTTGTGCGCTTTCCGTTGAGGTTAATCGGGGAGGTGTAAACGCTAACTTCGTCGGTCTTGCTTACAAGCTCAATCATTATCGGATATCCGTCAAGCGAAACCCACTGACCGTCGAAATTATCGTGAATTATCCCATAGTCAAGGTCCTCGGCGTTAACGTCGTCGTCCTCGCCGAGATAAAGGCTCGCGCCCTCGTATTCCCAAAACAGGCTGCACGTCGCATAATTAAGCTGCTCCAAGTCGGAAAGCTCGACGGTATAATTCCCGTTATCGTCGATATAGACGTTCTTTATGCCGATTGTGCTGTCGCTGTCAATCTGGCAGAAGCCCTCGTTAACGCCGACATCTCCGCTTGCGCTGTAATCGTCGCCCCAAATATCTTCGCAGTCGTTCGTTATGTGGCTGTTGTCATAGCCGAAAATATCGTTTCCGCTCGTTCCGTAAGCAATCTTGTCTGCAAGCGCGAGATACCAGCTGCTCGTGCATATTCCCGCGAACGTTGAAAGCTCCGTCGAGCCTTGAACCGAAAGCGGATAATACAGCGAAAGTCCGCCCGCGGTCGGATGCTGCGAGCCGCTCGACTGACTGATTATCGCGTTCTCAAGCTTTGCTATCGTTTCCGAAGCGGAGGGAGCATACGCCGAAACCGCTTCGAGAAGCCCCTTTAGGTCAACCATATTCGTGTAGCCCTCGGAACGGTTGTTTCCGCCGAAATTCTCCGCCTTGGATACTGCGCGGGCAATTTCCGTGAATTTCTCGCTCTCGTAAAGCTCGCGCGAAGTCTTGTCGAACGATACCAAAAGCTCGTCAAGCTTTGAAAGGTCGGTTATGGCAAAGGTCGCGACTTCCGCGTCGCCGTTATCAACGCAGTGCCGGTAATAGCTCTCGCACTGCATTTCACCGAGCTGCGCGCCGTTTGCGGACGGATTTTCAACAAGATAATTCACGATATCCGTGTAATTCCAGCCGCCGCCCGGCTCGACTTCCTCCGAAGCGAACATATAATTCGCATAAGGAACGAGAATATTCGCCGTTTCAAGCGTACTCATAAGGCACGCGTCAAAGCCGATAAACTCGAACTTTTTCGGCATTTTATCGTAAACGGAATTGAGCGCCGCGTCAATTTCACGCAAAGAAAGGCTGTCGTTGTCGTTCTTTTCGTCAAAGCAAACTCCGTTTATGCTTCCGCCGCCGTGATTCCACAGCACAAGTCCCATATTCTCCGCGGGGTAGTTCTCAAGTCCCCACGAAACGAAGTCCGAAAGCGTCTGCGCATCGCCCATATTCGCGTCGGAAAGCTCGCCGACAAGGTTTGCGTCGCCGTTTTCAATGGAATAGCGCTGAATTGAGCTGTTGGAAACGCTGCTGTTCCATTCGTTCGTGCCGCCCGTCTGGAATATGATATGTACATCGTCGCTTCCATAGGCGTTTATCGCTTCTTCGATATCCGCCGAAGCCGCTCCGCCCTCGCTTTCAAGGTCCGTTCCGCAAAGGTAAACGAGAAGCGTCCAGCCGCTTCCGCCGGAATTTCCGCTTTTTTCGTTACGGCGGCTTATCGAAAGTCCTCCGTCTTTCATTGAAAGCAGCGTTGCGCCCTTTGTAAAGCCGCTTCCGTCGTCGATAACCGAGTTTTCGCCGGAGGGCTGCTTCGACGAGCTTGACGAGCTTCCGCTCTGTTCGGGCGTGCTTTCGATGTCGTCCGAGCAGCCCGTCAGCAGCATTGCCGCGGCAATCGCCGCAGCCGCAATTGATTTTATCTTCATCTTAACACCTCAAATCACTCTCAGCCGCCGAAAAATCCAAGGAAATTGAAGCCGGTCGGCATAGGAATTGTGAACATAAAAATCGTTCCGAAAATAAAGCCGCAAATCGCCACAATCGTGATAGCAAGTCTGTTCGGGAGTCTGCGGAACGTGCCGACAATGCCGAGCATAAACAGAACCACGGAGTAAATTACCGTCACGAGATTGAAGGTATCGCCCTTGCTGTTGTCCTTCTGTCCCTCAAGGAACACCTTTTCGCTCTCGTCAAGCTTTTCCTGCGCTTCATTATAATAAGCGTCGATAAATTCGGGCGAACCGAACGGGCTTTCGGTCGAAAGCGGGTCGTTCTTCACCCAATCAATGATTTGGTCCGCGTCAAAATCGAAGTTATAGTTGATTTTCGCAGCCATTTCATCGGAAAGGTTATCTGCGCAGATAAACTTTATCTTATACGCGCTTTCTCCCATTTTATCAACATCTCCGGTGGTGTCCGCGTACAGGATTTCAACCTCGTAGTCGCTTATCATATTCCACACCTGCATATCCTGAATAAGCTGCTGCGAAGCGTCGTTCCAGAGCGAATTTCCCTCGGACGCGAGATTGTTGCTCTTTGTGTAGTTCGTGGACATATTACCGCCGTGAAGCGAGCCTATCCAGCTTGCCCAAGCGGTCGCAAGAGCCGTAATGCCGAGAAATACCGCGATGATAATTTCAAGGATATCGTCCTTGCTGCGCTTTTTCTTGGGTTCGGGAGCCGTTTTAGCCGCCTCCTCCTTAACTTCTTCCTTAATCTCCTCTTTGATTTCTTCCATATTATCCTCCGTTGTTGTTTTTGCACAAAATGACTATTATCTCTCACTTGTACATTATTTCGGAATTTATTATAACATATTTTTCTTGATTTGTCATCACCTTTTTATGTGAAAATTTAATAATCCGAAGAATTTTTAATACGAGAAGTTAAGCGACTTGCAGATAATAC
>DBIU01000107.1:0-4418 GCA_002304735.1 Ruminococcaceae bacterium UBA794
TACTGCATCGTGCCGTATGTGCGCGGCAGAGAGCGTTCGCGCGAGATGAACGATATTATTGACGAGGCGAAAACCGCATTGCAAAGCGGCGCGAAGGAGCTTTTGCTTCTCGGACAGAACGTCAATTCATACGGCAAGGAGCACGGAACTTCTTTCGCGGAGCTTCTCCGCAGGATTAACGCGCTTGACGGTGAATTTCGCGTTTGCTATATGTCAAGCCACCCTAAAGACGCCACGAAAGAGCTTATCGACGCGATTTCCGAGTGCGAAAAGGTTACAAGGCACTTTCATCTTCCCGTTCAAAGCGGCTCTACAAGAGTCCTTGAGCTAATGAACCGCCACTATGCGCGCGAGGATTACCTCAAAATCGTTGATTATATCCGCGAAAAAATCCCCGACGCGGCGCTTACTTCCGATATCATCGTAGGCTTCCCCGGCGAAACGCGCGAGGACTTCGAGGAAACGCTTTCGCTGATTGAAAAAGTGCGGTTCGATTCGCTCTACACCTTCATTTACAGCCCGCGCAAAGGCACGAAAGCCGCCGCTATGGACGACCCTGTTTCCGCGGAAGAAAAGGGGAAGTGGTTTCGCGAGCTGCTTGACGTTCAGGCTGAAATCGGTATGAATATCTATGAAAAGTATGTTGGGCAGACATTCCGCGTTCTCTGCACCGGCAAGGGCAGAACGGGAAGCGGCACGCTTACGGGAAAAACTCCGCAGGACGTTATTGTTGATTTTGACGGCGACGAGAGCCTTATAGGCAGCTTTGTCGGCGTTAAGATAGAAAAAGCGCTCAACTGGGCGCTTGTAGGAAAAATTGTTGATTAAGGAGAATTATTATGACTGTTATCGACGCAGCAAGACAGCTTGGCGCCATCGTTCAGACGGACGAGCGTTATATCGAATATGTAAAGGCAAAGAAGCTTAACGACGCCGACGAGGAGCTTCAGAACCTCATCGGCGACTTCAACCTTATTCGCCAGAACCTCTCAATGGAGAGCAGCAAAGAACCCGACGAAGCCGACGGCGAGAAAATCAAGGAGCTTAACCTCAAAATGCAGGCGGCTTATGAGAAAATTATGGCGAACGAGAATATGGCTATGTTCACCGTTGCAAAGCAGGGTATGGACAAGCTTATGAGCGAAATCAACACCATTCTCACCTATTCCGTCGAGGGCGCCGACCCCGCGACCTGCCCGTCCGCACCGCCCGCTTCCGAGTGTACGGGAAGCTGCTCAACCTGCGGCGGCTGCGGCTGATTTATCCGCATTTGACTTGCTTTTGAATAACGCGGCGCTGATTGAGGTGAATTGACGTATGGATAAGGAAAAAATGCCCGCCAAAGAGTCCCCGATGCTTAAACAGTACAGGGAAATCAAGGAAAAATACCCCGACTATATCCTGTTTTTCCGTCTTGGCGATTTTTACGAGATGTTCTTTGAGGACGCGATTACCGTTTCGCGCGAGCTTGAGCTGGTTCTCACCTCGAGAGCCGGCTCGCCTATGTGCGGAGTTCCGTTTCACAGCGCCGAAATCTACATAAAAAAGCTCATCGACGCGGCGTTCAAGGTCGCTATCTGCGAACAGCTTTCCGACCCGCACGCTTCAAAGGGGCTTGTTCAGCGCGGAGTTATTCGCCTCGTCACCGCGGGAACGGTTATCGAGGCTTCGATGCTCTCCGAGGACAGAAATAACTACATCACAAGCCTTTTCGCCTGCGCGGACGGCATCGGGCTTGCTTTCGCCGATATTTCAACGGGCGAAATTCACGTTTTCGAAAAAACAGGCGAAAATCGCGAAGCCGAGGTTATCTCGGAGCTTTCGCGGTTTCACCCCGTAGAGCTGCTCATAAATCGAGATTTTGTAGAGCTTAAGGCGGTTTCGCGGTTTGTTGCGCAGAGCCTTAAAAGGTGCGTCTGCGAAATGCGCGACGACGAGGAATTTGACAGCTCGGACGCGTCTGTTATCACAAATCAGTTTGAGGACGCGGGAGATGTAAAATCGCTCGGTATAGGCTCTTTCCCGCTTGCACAAAAGGCGCTCTGTGCGCTTTTCAGATATGTCGGGAACTCCTATAAGGCGACCGTAAAGCGCTTTACGGGCATAAGCGCGCACACCTCCGAGGAGTTTATGGACCTCGGTATTACAACGCGCCGCAATCTTGAGCTTTGCGAAACGCTGCGTTCGGGAGAAAAGCGCGGCTCGCTGTTCAGCGTGCTGGATAAAACAATGACGGCTATGGGCAGGAGAAAGCTTCGCTCGTGGATTGAGCGCCCGCTTATATCACACGCGAAAATCATCGCAAGGCTTAATGCCGTTGAAGAACTGATGAATAATTCGGCGGCTTTGAGCGACCTGCGCGACCTTCTCAGAAACGTTTACGACCTCGAGCGGCTTTTGTCCAGAATTGCCTACAAAACCGCTTCTCCAAAGGACGTTCAGGCTATGGGAAAAACGCTCGGCACGCTTCCCGATATCAAAAAAGAGCTTTCCGCGTTCGAGCCGCGGCTTCTGCGCGAGCTTAACTCAAACATTTGCGACCTTTCGCAGATTGCTTCGCTCGTTGAAAACGCTCTGCGCGACGAGCTTCCGTCAAGCATCAGGGACGGCGGCGTTATCAGAGAAGGCTTCAACGAGAAAATAGACCGTTTGCGCGATATTTCATCGGGCGGCGAGAAAATCCTCCGCGAAATTGAGGAAAAAGAGCGCGAGAGCACAGGTATTCGTACCCTCAAAGTCGGAAACAACCGCGTTTTCGGGTATTATATCGAGGTGTCGAACAGCTTTAAGGACAGGGTTCCCGCGAATTATATCCGCAAGCAGACCTTGACGAACGGCGAGCGCTTTATTACCGATGAATTAAAGAAAATCGAGGGCGAAATCCTCACGGCGAACGAGCGGCTTCTCGCCCTTGAACAGAGCGTTTTCGCGGAAATCCGCGACTATATCGGAACTAAACTTAACGATATTCAGAAAACCTCCGTCGCGCTGTCGGAGCTTGACGCGCTTTGTTCTTTCGCGCAGGCGAGCCTTGAAAACAACTATGTTAAGCCCGAAATCACGCTCGACAGCGTTATCGACATCAAGGACGGGCGCCACCCGGTTGTGGAAAATCTGCTGCTTGACTGTCAATTCACGCCGAACGACGTTTATCTTGACTGCACGGACAACAAGCTTCTCATTATCACAGGACCGAATATGTCGGGTAAATCAACGTTTATGCGTCAGACCGCAATTATCGTGCTTATGGCGCAGATGGGCTGCTTTGTGCCCGCGAGATACGCGAAAATCGGCGTTGTCGATAAGATTTTCACGAGAGTAGGCGCGTCAGACGACCTTACCGCGGGTCAGTCCACGTTTATGGTTGAGATGAACGAAGTCGCCGAAATTCTCAAAAACGCAACTAAAAACAGCCTTGTTATCCTCGATGAAATCGGGCGCGGAACGTCAACCTTCGACGGAATTTCAATCGCAAAGGCCGTCGCGGAGTACATTTGCTGCTCAATCGGCGCGAAAACCCTTTTCGCAACGCATTATCACGAGCTTATCTCAATGGAAAAGGAACAGCGCGGCGTGAGGAATTTCAGCGTCGCCGTCACAAAGCGCGGCGATGATATCAAGTTTTTGCACAAAATCGTCGAGGGCGGCACGGACGACAGCTACGGAATTGAAGTCGCAAAGCTTGCGGGACTGCCGAATAAGGTTGTGAAGCGCGCTAAGGAAGAGCTGAAGGAGCTTGAAGTCAGCGGCAAGGTCAGAATGGCGGAGGCTATTGAGAAAAGCCGCGATAATCAGTTCAGCCTTACCGCCGTCGAGGAGCAGAACGCTGTCGCAAGGCTCAGAGCCGCAGACCTCAACTCAATGACCCCGCTTGACGCGATGATGATGATTAAAGAGCTGAAAGAAACGCTTTGAGGATAAAATATGACCGGAAAAAAGAAAGTAATTTGCTTGATTGCCGCGGTTTTGCTTGCAGCGGGCGCGTTTGCCGGCGGATTTTTCACGGGGGAGAATAGCGTGAATGCCGATAAAAACACGTTTTGCGAAGTCGTTTATGCGGAAATTCTCGATATCAATGATAACTTTTTTCACGTTAAGGGACTTGACGTCAACGACATAAACGGCAGGGGCGAATTTACGTTTACCGCGAAGGAAAACACACGGCTTTTGTGGAGAGGAACGGAAATTCCGCTCGCCGACTTCAAAAAAGGCGACAAAATCGCGTTTTATTACGGCGGCGCAGTTCTTGAAACGTTTCCCGCGCAAATTCCCGATGTGAGAATTATCAAGCTTCTCGATGACGAGAAATAAACAGGAGTAAAAATGCCAAAAATAAATCAGCTCGACAAGAGCGTTTACGAGCTTATCGCCGCAGGCGAGGTTATCGAACGTCCCGCGTCCGTTATCAAGGAGCTTTG
>DBIU01000107.1:4556-29666 GCA_002304735.1 Ruminococcaceae bacterium UBA794
TCTTACGACGATATGCCGCTTGCGTTCCGCCGTCACGCAACAAGCAAGGTCCTCGAAGCCGCCGACCTCGAAAATATCGTTACGCTCGGTTTTCGCGGCGAGGCGCTCGCTTCCGTCTGCGCTTCGGCGAGAGTTGAAGCGCTCAGCAGGCGCGGCGTGGACAAGCTTGGCGTGCATTATCGCATCGAGGGCGCAGTGCCTTATGAATACGAGAAAACAGGCTGCGCCGAGGGAACGACCATAATTATCCGCGACCTTTTCTTCAACACTCCCGCAAGGCTGAAATTCCTCAAAAAGGACGTTACCGAGGGGAATTACTGCGCCGCGGTTGTCGAAAAGCTCGCTCTTTCGCACCCGAAGGTATCGTTTAGATTTATCCGCGACGGAAAGCAAACGCTCCTCACGTCGGGCGACGGAAGCTTTTACAGCGCCATTCACGCGGTTTTCGGAAAGCAGTTCGCCGCGTCGATGATTCCCGTTGAGAATATTTACCGCGAAATCGAGGTTGCGGGTTACGTCAGTTCGCCGCTTTTCACGAAATCAAACCGTTCTCAGCAGAATTTTTTCGTGAACGGAAGAAGCGTTAAAAGCCCCGTTTGCAGCGCCGCCCTCGAAGAAGCGTTCCGCAATAACATTATGGTCGGGAAGTTTCCCGCGTGCGTTTTGTGCATAAATCTCGACCCTGTTGACCTTGACGCGAACATTTCTCCCGCGAAAACGGAGGTTCGCTTCTCAAACGAAAAAGCGGTCTTTGACGCGGTGTATTTTACCGTGAAAAACGGTGTTATGGGTTATAACGAGAGCCGCGAAATCAAGCTCGACGATACCGCCGAGGAAGCCGAGAAACCGACCGTTTCCATTCCGGTGGGCAGGGAGATTTTTTCCGTTCCCACGGCGAAGCCCGACGAAGAAAGCTTTTTCAAAATGAGCACGCCGTTCGAGTTTCCCGAGGTGAAAAGGGACGCGGAGCAGGAGGTTATCGCGGAGGTTATCACGCCGATTGCCGTGAAGAAAGCCGAAATCGCCGAAGCGGAGCAGACCGAGCTTGCGGGATTTTCGTTCATCACGGAGAAGTCGTTTGAAAAGCGCGAAAAGGCTCCCGAAGCGGCTCCCGAAGCGCCGAAAGCTCCCGCCGAAACCGAAATTTCAGCCGAGAATATCCGCGTTATCGGCGAGCTTTTCAAGACGTATATCCTCTGCGAGAGCGACGACACGCTTGTTCTCATCGACAAGCACGCGGCTCACGAGCGCATTAACTTCGAGCGCTTCAAAAAAGCCGTCAATATCCACGGTCAGCTTCTTATCGAGCCTTGTCCCGTCTATCTTTCACCGGAGGAATACGACGCGGTGAAAATGTTCGCGGAGAAGCTCGAAAACGTCGGTATTCTGCTGAAATTCGAGGATAACGGAAAGGTTCTCGTCGAGGGAGTTCCGCAGTCGCTTGAGGAATGTAATCCGGAAGAACTGCTCCAAAGTATATCCGAAACGCTCGCGCTCGGAAGCGACAACGCGGAGGGTATGCTCTTTGACGACGTTCTGCACACAATGGCTTGCAAGGCGAGTATCCGCGCGAACGAAAATCAGAGTATATCGGAGCTTGCTTATCTCGCGAAAATGGTTCTCGGCGACAGAAATATCCGCTATTGCCCGCACGGACGGCCTGTTATCACACAGATTTCAAAGCGGCAGATTGAGAAATATTTCGGGAGAATTGTTTGAGATGAACAAGATTATCGTTGTCAGCGGACCGACCGCCTCGGGGAAAACCGCGCTTGCGGTCGAGCTTGCGAAAATCTACGGCGGCGAGGTTATTTCCGCCGATTCAATGCAGATTTACACCGATATGGACGTCGCTTCCGCAAAAGCGACTCCCGAAGAAATGCAGGGTGTTCCGCATCACCTTATGAACTTCCTCGACCCCGCGGAGAGCTTTTCCGTGGCGGATTTTGTCGCGCTATGCGATAAAACTGCGCGGGAAATTCTGTCGCGCGGAAAAATCCCGATAATCTGCGGCGGCACGGGGCTTTATATCTCCTCGTTTGTCGATAACATCACGTTCGACGACAGCGCGGGGGACTTCGCTTTTCGCGAGGAAATGCGGAAATTTGCCGAGGAAAACGGCGCGGCGGCGCTTCTCGAAAAGCTTCGCGAGGTCGACCCCGAAACCGCTTCAACGCTTCACGAAAACAACATAGGGCGCGTTATCCGAGCGCTCGAGGTGTACAAAACCACAGGTCACACCATTTCCGAGGCTAAGAAAAACTCGCGGCTTAAGCCCTCTCCTTACGATTTCGTGATGATTACGCTGGATTTCGCGGACCGCGAACAGCTTCGCCGCAGGATTAACGAGCGCGTTGACAAAATGGCTGAGAACGGGCTTGTCGACGAGGCGAAAGCCTGCTTTCTTCAGGAAAATCGCCCGACGGCAGCGCAGGCTATCGGCTGCAAGGAGCTTTATCCGTATTTCCGCGGCGAGAAATCGCTCTCGGAGTGCCTTGACGAGCTTAAGCTCCGCACTCGTCAATATGCAAAGCGGCAGCTTACTTGGTTTCGGCGGGATAAAAGATTTGTCCCAGTTATTATTAATCCTGATGATGATTTTCAACAAATTGTTGAAAAAGCAAAGGCGATTATCGACGGCGGTTTGCATAAATAATGGATTATTTTGTTAAATATGGAATAAGATGTAAATTGCGGGCGCTTTTCCGCAATTTTTTTTGAAAATAATTATGAAAAATTTCAAAAAACAGTAGCAATTTTCAGAAAAGTATGTTATACTATTAATATATAGTTGGAGAGTGTTTGCTTTTTTGCGCCCTTTTGAGGCTGAGCGGCATTTCGTCACATAAAAATAGATAGAAAAGGTGATTGATATGGCTAAGGACATTAATCTTCAGGACGTTTTCCTAAATCAGGCACGAAAGGACAGGATTCCCGTTACAATTTACATCACTAACGGTTTTCAGTTCAAGGGCATCGTTAAGGGATTTGACAACTATACGGTTATTCTCGATACCGACGGTAAACAAAATTTGATTTATAAACACGCGATTTCTACGATTACTCCGTTTAAGCCTGTGTCTATTCTTGACGCTTATGAAAAGGAAGACGAGGAATAATTTTCGATTTTACGCAAAATCGCGCTTTTTCACTGAGGGGTGAACGTATTGAATTCCGCCTGGACAAGAACGATTATCGCTGTTTTGTCTGTTTTTGTTATTCTGGTCGCGGTAGGACAGGTCTTTTTCGCGGGCGGAGCTAAAATTACCACCGAAACAACCTATAATTACGGATACGACGCGGAAATTCCTTTCGAGGGCGTTATTCTCCGCGATGAAACCGTGATATATAACTCCGGCTCGGGCGTTCTCAGCTATGAGCACGAGGACGGCGTTAAGGCGGGGAAAAGCACCGTTATTGCGCGCCGATATAAGAACGACGGCGACGTAGCTTATCTTAGGGAGATTGACCGGCTTAAGGAGCAGATTAGTATGCTCGAGAGCGCTGAAACCCTTATCGGAACGGATAATTCGCAGCTTGAGGCGATTTCCGCTCAGATTAACGAGAGCCATTCCGGAATGATTGACTATATTCTGAACGGCGATTTCTTGTCGGCTTCAAGCGAGCGTAGCAAGCTTCTCTGCGCGATGTGCAAGAGAGAAATTACGCTTAAGGAGAGCGGAGGTTACGCTGAGAAAAAGAAGGAGCTTCAAGGGGAAATATCCGAGCTTGAGGCGATGATTTCGGGCGACGTTCAGGAGATTACTGCGGGTGGCACGGGCTATTTTGTAAGCTCCGTCGATGGATACGAAGGCGAATTTGGCTATTCGGACGTCGATAAAATGACCGAGGAAACGATTGAAAGCGTTATTGATAATCCGAAAAAATCCGGCGGTAAAAACGCGATAGGAAAGCTGATTTCCGACTTCCACTGGAGGGCGGCGGCGGTTATCGAAAACGAGAAGATGTTCGGGATTTACGAGGGCGGAACGGCTACTTTGCGAGTAGGTTCGGGACAGCGGCAGTATGAAACCGAGGTCGTTTCCGTGAAAAATCTCGGGAACGGAAAGTCAATCTATATTTTCGAGGGCGATAACTTTGTTTCAAACGCCGTGGAGAGCCGCGTCGCGAGCTTTAAGCTTGTGGTTAAGAGCTACGGCGGACTGAGAGTTCCGAGAACGGCGCTTCATTACGATGAAAACGAGCAGCGCGGCGTGTTTGTACTTCGCGGGCAGACGCTTGTTTTCAAGAAGGTAGAGGTCGTTTACTGGGGCGAGGGATACGTTATCTGCTCGCAGGTGAAGGACGACGAGTATTTGAAGCTTTACGATAAAATTGTTGTCGAGGGCAAGGATTTGTACGATGGAAAGGTTATTTGACGGCGGCGAATTTGAGGATATACGCGAGAATTACAAGCGTATTTCCGACAATATAAACGAAGCCGCGATAAAAGCGGGCAGAACCGATAAGCCGAGGTTTATGGCGGTTACGAAAACCGTTCCGCCCGAACGAGTGAATTTTGCGATTGGTCTGGGGATTGATTTGCTGGGCGAAAATCGCGTTCAGGAGTATCTCGAAAAGCGCGAGGCTTACGCTCCCGCCGAGGTTCACTTCATCGGTGCGCTTCAGACAAACAAAGTGAAGTACATTATTGATAAGGTATCAATGATTCATTCCGTGAACAGCGTTCATCTCGCGGAGGAAATTAACCGCCGCGCCGCTTCCCACGGTTTGACTATGGATATACTCGCCGAGATAAATATAGGCGGCGAGGAAACTAAAAGCGGTATTTCGCGCGAGGACGCAAGCGTTCTGCTGCGCGGTCTGGGCGGGCTTTCAAACGTTCGGCTCAGAGGTCTGATGGCAATTCCGCCTCCCGGCTGCGGGGAAAAGCCTTTCGCGGATATGCGCGAGCTTTTCGAGCAAACGAGAGAAACGCTGTTGGACGAAAAAAGGGGCGCGTTCGATACGCTTTCGATGGGTATGTCGGGAGATTATCAAACCGCGATTAAATTCGGGGCAACCATTGTTCGGATTGGTTCAGCACTTTTCGGACAAAGGAAATATCCTGTGTAAGCAGGGAAATATATAAATAATTGGGAGGAAATAAAAATGGGCAACTTTTTCAAGAACATCTTCGGTACGGGCGACGAGAACGAGGGATTTGTTGATTACGAGGAGAACGCAGGCTCTTACGATACCACTTCTAATGCGGTAACGAACGAGGAAGCGGGCTATTCTTCCGATTTCGGTTCCTCTAAGAGCGACAGCTTCGGCTCAAGCTCCAAGTACATCAATCTTCACAGCGCGGGTATTCCCAAGCTCACAATTCTCAAGCCCAAGAGCTACGAGGAGGTTATGAGCGACGCGGTTGACCTGCTTCGCGAGGGTACTATCATTATCCTCAACCTCAACGGAATAGACAGCGAAATTTCTATGAGAATCGTTGACTTTATGACGGGCGTTACCGCGGCTTTCGAGGGCAGAATTAAGCGCATCGAAACATTCTGCTATGCGGCTGCTCCGAAGAATGTTGATTGGATTAACAATATCGAGGACTAATCCTTTCGGAGATTTTTATGGCATTGGAACAAAACGAGCGGTTTCTGTCCGCGCATATCTCGGATTTATGCAGGAAAAGCAGAAATTCGGGTGTGCCGAGATTTTCGTCTTTCCTCAATGAGCGCGAGGCGATTATCGCAGCCGAAGCGGCGCGGGCAGAACGCTCTTGTCCCGTGTTTTACGGGGGATACGACGGCGCGGCAAGGACCGTCTGCGGCTTTTTTGAGCAGACTTTTGCCGAGGATTTCGATGAAAGCGCGCGAAACGGGCTTTTCCCCGTGAGCGCCGTTACGTTTTCGTTCCGAAGCTGCGACAGGCTTTCTCACCGCGACTTTCTCGGCGCTGTTCTCGGCGTCGGACTGAAGCGCGAGGCTGTCGGGGATATTGTGGTCAGCGAGGGAAGCGCGGTTGTGTTTTGCCTTGATATTGCGGCGGAGCTTGCGCTTGGTATTGATAAAGTCGGGAAAACGGGCGTTGTGGCTGAAAACGGCGTCGCTAAACCGATTATCAAACCCGAACCGCTTCAAATCTACGCTTCCGTTTCGTCGATGAGGCTCGATTGCATTGTCGGCGCTTGTATAAACGCTTCAAGAGATAAATCCGCGTCGCTCGTTAAATCGGGGCAGGTAAGTGCGGATTTTTCGGTGTGCATTGAAGTAAGCGCGGCGGTTAAGGTGAATACCGTACTTTCAATCCGAGGGTACGGCAGGTTTCGTGTGTCGAAAATTGTCGGGGAAACGCATAAGGGACGGCTTAAGGTCGTTATTGATAAGTTCGTTTAACCTGCTTTTATAGGAATTATGCACAAGATGTTGTCTATAATTCCTATGAACGCAGTCAGCCGCTTTGTCGGCACTGCCTTATTAGGCTCATATTTTCATATGGAAGGAAAAAATGTATGAACGCAAAGGAAATTATTGCCAGAAAGTTTGAAAAAGCAGCATTTAACGGTTATAAAACCGAGGACGTCGATGAATTTCTTAAGGAAGTTTCAGACGAGTTTGCCGCTCTCCAGAAGGAAAAATCCGAGCTTGAGCGCAAGCTTGAGGTTCTCGCCGACAAAATACGCGAGTACCGCGAGGACGAGGACGCGCTCAAGGACGCTCTCCTTATCGCGCAGAAGCAGGGTAACGCTATCGTAGCGGAGTCTAAGGCTGCCGCTGAAAAGCATACCAAGGAAACGGACGAGGCTATTGAAAAGAAGCTTGCCGAAACTAAGGCGAGAGTTGACAGAACGGTCGGCGACGCGGACGAATATTCCCGCAAAACGCGCCAGAACGCCGATGAAACCGCCGCGAAGATTATCAAGGACGCAAACGACAAGGCTGCCGAAATCAAGGCGCTTATGGATAAGCAGCAGGAAATCCAGGAGAATATCCTCCGCGAAACCAGAATGAACGTTAACGAGTACAGAACCAAGGTTCTCGAAGAATATAAGGCGCATATTGCTTTGCTCGAGTCGCTTCCCGAAAAGTGCGAGGACGATTTCGTCAAGAGAGTTGCCGCTGAAGCTGAAAAGCGCGAGGAAGAGCGCAGAAAGCAGAAGGCAGCCGAGAACGCAAGGGCTGCGCAGAAGGCTGCCGTTGAGGCGAAAATAGCAGCGCAGAAGAAGGCTGAGGCTGATAAGAAAAAGGCTGCCGAGGAGCAGAAAAAGGCTGCTGAGGAGCCGTTTAAGGCTGTCGATGGCGACAACGGAAATACCACGGAAAATCTTCCGTTCTTTAACTCCGCTTCCGACGCTAAGCCCCAGCGCCACAATGATTTGAAATTCGGCAAAAATAACAATAAATAAGAAAAATAACCGAGGAGATAACTATGTCAGTAGACCTTAACAACACGGTAAATCTGCCGAAAACTGATTTTCCGATGAGGGCAAATCTTCCCAAAAGAGAGCCGGAAATGCTCGAAAAGTGGGAGAAGGAGCGCATTTTTTACGCTCTCGCAGAGAAAAATAAGGACAAGAAGCCCTATACGCTTCACGACGGTCCTCCTTACGCTAACGGCAACATTCACCTCGGCACTGCGCTTAATAAGGTGCTGAAGGATATTATCGTAAAGTACAAGGCTATGACCGGCTATAACGCTTACTATGTTCCCGGCTGGGACTGCCACGGTCTGCCTATCGAGCTTAAGGCTATCAAGCAGCTCGGCGTTGACAGCGGCGCGGTTGACCCCGTTACGCTCAGAAAGAGCTGCCGCGAGTTCGCACTTTCTTGTCTTGGTGAACAGAAGGCGCAGTTCAAGCGTCTCGGCGTTTGGGGCGACTTCGATAACCCTTACCTCACCATTCGTCCCGAATTTGAGGCGAAGCAGGTCGAGGTTTTCGGCAAAATGTACGAAAAGGGCTACATCTATAAGGGTCTGAAGCCCGTTTACTGGTGCGCCGACTGCAACACGGCGCTTGCGGAAGCCGAAATCGAGTATCAGGACGACCCGTGCTATTCGATTTACGTTAAGTTCCCGCTCGCGGACGACAAGGGAAAGTTCGCGGAACTCGGAATTGACCTCAAAAAGGCTTATGTCGTTATTTGGACGACGACCACTTGGACGCTTCCCGGCAACCTCGCAATCTGCCTCGGACCGAACTACGACTACACGTTCGTTAAGGTTGAGGACGAGAACAGCAAGTCCTGCGGAGAATATCTCCTTATGGCTGAGGAGCTTGTTCCCGAGGTAATGAAGGCTGCGGGTATCGAAAAGTACTCCACCGTCGGCAGCTTCAAGGGCGCCGACCTTGAATATATCGAAACAAATCACCCGTTTATGCCGAGAAAATCCCCGCTTATCGTCGGTAATCACGTTACTCTCGACAGCGGCACGGGCTGCGTTCATACCGCGCCGGGCTTCGGCGTGGAGGACTTCGAGGTGTGCCAGAAGTACAAGGGAATGTTCAAGATTATCGTTCCTGTGAACGAAAAGGGCGTTCTCACCGAAGAAGCGGGCGAATTTGCGGGACTTAAGACCGCAGACGCAAACAAGGCTATCGCTCAGCGCCTTGAGGACGACAACACGCTGCTCAAAATGCAGAAGATTGTTCACCCGTATCCTCACTGCTGGCGCTGCCACGAGCCGATTATCTATCGTGCAACCAAACAGTGGTTCTGCAACGTGGATATGTTCAAGCCCGAAACAATCAAGGCTATCGAGCAGGTTAAGTGGATTCCCGATTGGGGCGAGGAGCGCATCAAGAATATGGTCAATATGCGCTCGGATTGGTGCATTTCACGTCAGAGAAGATGGGGAGTTCCTATTCCCATTCTCTACTGCGCGGACTGCGGCAAGCCCGTAATTAACGAAAAGACAATAAGCGCGATTTCCGATATGTTCCGCAAGGAAAGCTCCGATTCGTGGTACGCAAAGGACCCGTCCGAGTTCATTCCCGCAGACGTTAAGTGCGAGTGCGGCGGAACTAAGTTTACGAAGGAAATGGATATTTTCGACGTGTGGTTCGACAGCGGCTGCACTCACGCGGCTGTTCTTCAGGAGCGTCCCGAGCTTTCTTGGCCCGCGGATTTGTACCTCGAGGGCTGCGACCAGTATCGCGGCTGGTTCCAAAGCTCGCTGCTCACGTCCGTTGCCACCACGGGCAAGGCGCCTTACAAAGCGGTCTGCACGCACGGCTGGGTTGTTGACGGAAACGGTCAGCAGATGCACAAATCAAAAGGCAACGTAATCCTCCCCGAGGAGGTTATCAAGGATTTCGGCGCGGACGTTCTCCGTCTGTGGGTTGCTTCGCTCGATTATCACGCCGATATACGCGTATCGAACGATATGCTTAAGCAGCTTTCCGAGAGCTATCGCAAAATCAGAAACACCGCGCGCTATATCCTCGGAAATCTCGGCGACAAGGACGGCTTCAATCCCGATACCGAGATGGTTGAGCTTTCAAAGCTCCGCGAACTCGACAAGTGGGCGCTCGCGCGGCTTGACGAGGTTATCGAAAAGGTTAAGAACGCGTATGAGGCGATGGATTATTACCTCGCTTATCACACGATAATCAGCTTCTGCGTTGTCGATATGTCGAATTTCTACCTCGATATCGTTAAGGATACGCTTTATTGCGAGGCTGAAAATTCGCCGCTCAGAAAGTCCGTTCAGACTGCGATGTTCATTATCCTTGACTCGCTTGTACGTCTGGTTGCGCCTATTCTTTGCTATACCGCGGACGAAATCTGGGGCTTTATGCCGCACAGAAAGTCCGACGACCTCAGAAGCGTCGTGTTTAACCAAATGCCCGAAAAGACGGGCGTTGCCGCTGACGAGGAAAAGTGGGCGAAAATCCACGCTGTTCGCGACGACGTTCTCGCGGCGCTCGAACAGAAGCGCGCCGAGAAGATTATCGGAAAGCCGCTTGAAGCGGAGGTTGCGATTTTCACCGACGACGAGTCGCTGAAGGCGCTCGAAAGCGACCTTGCGGACGCTTGTATCGTTTCAAAGGCTGTCGTAAATATCGGCGGCGAGGGCGAATACAAGGGAAGCGCCTGCTCCGTTACCGTTAAGAAGAAGTCGGGAGAGCCTTGCGCGCGCTGCTGGAAGTTTGACGACAGCGTTGGCTGCGACGAAAAGTACCCGAATCTCTGCAAGCGCTGCGCAGATGTAATTAAGCTTAATTTCGAGTAATTATAATAAGGAAAGGAGCGCACAGAAAATCTTCTCCTTTCCTTATTTTAGTTTGAGAGGTCTGTTTTTGGTGAAAATTAAGGATAATCTTCAATATGTCTGGCTGTTATTCGCGGCGGCGATGGTCGGGATTGACAGGCTTACAAAGTGGCTTATAACGTCGAATATGGGGCTTAACGACACAATTCATCTCATAAAAATCGGCGATACCGAGGTTCTTAACTTCTATTACTGCCTGAACAGCGGCGCCGCTTTCAGCAAGCTCAGCGGTCAGACGATACTTTTGATTGTGCTGACTTCAATCGTTATTGTAGGACTGCTTGTTTTGATGATTGCAAAAAAGGTCAAGCGTCCTATTCATATGGCGGCGGTTTCGCTCATAATCGGCGGCGGAATAGGCAATCTTATCGACAGGATTTTCAATAACGGCTTGGTTATTGATTTTATAGACGTGCGTATCATTAATTTCGCGATTTTCAATTTCGCGGACATTTGCGCGGTTTGCGGCGCGGGAATGTTGATGATTGTGGTTATCGTGGACGAAATTCGCGAGAAAAAGCGAAAAAAGCTCGCTTCCGCGCAGAACGGCGAAGTTACCGACGGCGATGGAAAAAATTCTTGATATTTACGGCGACGGCAAAACTCGCCTCGACAAGCTCATTTCCGATAACAGCGAGCTTTCGAGAAGCGCTGCCGCAAAGCTTATCGAGCGCGGACTTGTCACGATTGACGGTAAGCCGACCGACAAGAAAACCGTGCCGAAAAGCGGCGAAAAAGCTGTTGTGACGCTTCCGGAGCCTGAGGAGAAGGACATTCTCCCCGAAGATATTCCTCTTGATATCGTTTATGAGGACGCGGATTTGCTTGTTGTGAACAAGCCGAAGGGTATGGTCGTTCACCCCGCCGCGGGACATTACTCAGGAACGCTCGTAAACGCGCTTATGTTCCATTGCAGGGGCAGCCTTTCGGGAATAAACGGTGAAATTCGCCCGGGAATTGTTCACAGGATTGACAAAGATACAAGCGGACTGCTGATTGTCGCGAAGAACGATTTCGCGCATATCGCGCTTTCCGAGCAGATTAAGGCGCACTCTTTCACGCGGGAGTATCAAGCGGTCGTCTGCGGCTGCATAAAGCGGGACGGAACGATAAACGCTCCTATCGGGCGGGCAAAGCAAGATAGGAAGAAAATGTGCGTTACTTTGGAAAATTCGCGCGAGGCGATTTCGCATTATTTTGTGCTTAGGAATTACGCGGGCTATACGCATCTCGCAGTGCGGCTCGAAACGGGCAGAACTCACCAGATAAGGGTTCATATGTCCTATATCGGTCACCCCGTCGCAGGCGACGAGGTTTACGGAAACGGAAAGCCGAAATGGCTTGCGGGGCAGTGCCTTCACGCGAAAAAAATCGGTTTCGTTCACCCGAGAAGCGGCGAATATCTCGAATTTGACAGCGAATTGCCCGATTATTTCAAGCGTTTTCTCAGAGAAATTGAGTGATTTATGGATTTTAAGAATATCATTTTTATGACAGACCTCGACGGTACGCTTCTCACCGACGAAAAGAACGTTCACCCGAGAGATTTGGCGGCGATTGAGCGTTTTCGCGCGGGCGGCGGTATCTTCACGATTGCAACAGGACGCGGTTATTCAATGGCGAAGCGAGTTGCCGAGGAGATTTGCCCGAACGTTCCGTGCGTTGTGTTTAACGGAGCGGCGGTGTATGATTACAGCGCGGATAAGTTCCTTTGGCGCTGCGAAATAAAAGCCGACGGCAAGGATTATATCAGAAGAATTACCGACAAATTTCCCGACGTCGGAGTCGAGGTTCTCTGCGAACACACGGTTTATGTGCCGTTTATGAACGATTTCGAGCGGAAGCATCTTGATATGGAGGGCGTTGTTCCCGACTTAAGACCGCTTGACGAGATACCCGAAGGCGGCTGGCTGAAATTTTTGTTCACCGCGGACCCCGAAACTATCGACAAAATCGAGGAAATGACTGCCGAGAATTTCGGGAACGTTCGGAAAATTCGCTCGGCTTCGGTTTTCTTTGAGTTTTTGCCGCAGGACGTGGACAAGTCGCGCGGATTTGCCGAGCTAATCAAAATTCTCGGCGCGGAAAAACGTTTTTCCGTTGCCGCGGGAGATTATTACAACGATTATGCGATGATTGTGAACGCAGACCTCGGCGCTGCCGTCGGAAACGCGCTTGACGCGGTTAAGGAAGCCGCGGATATCGTTGTCTGCGACAACAACCACGCGCCGATTTCCGAGATTATCGGTTATCTTGAGAAACTTTAGCGAGGTGATTTTTTGGCTCTGAAACAGGCTTTTGCGAATAATCCGAGCAGACTTCGCAAGGAGCGCTCCGAGAAATTCCTGAACAAAATGAATATCAGAATTAATCCTCAGCTTCCCGTTATCGAGGACGAGAGTTCGGCTAAGATTAAATCGCCCGAGCAAGCGCTTAAACGCGCCGTAACCGCGCTTTTCGCAGCGCAGATTGCGATGGATTGCTTGAACGAGGGCGCGGATATCAGAGAATCTGCGGCTTTTTTCGGGGAAATGCTTCGGCGATTTGGGCTTTCGGACGAGCCTACCCCCGATGAAAAGGTTTTTTTCGCGCTCTCCGATAAGAGCAGCCCCAATCCGACCGCGAATACGGCGGGCAATATGGCTTGGCGGATTGAAATGGCGGTGCCGCTGCTCTGGGCGCTTGGAATTGTAAAGGAACTCGGTTATCCCGACAAGGCTTCCGAGTATATCGCCGAGGCGCGTGAAATTGTTTCCTGCAAGAATTTTGACGAGCTTATGACGCTTGTCAATATGCGCGGCGCGTCTAAAATCCTCGACAAGGCGGATTTGCTGTTCAGAATGGATTGGGCGTGCGTTGATGCGAGAATTAAAGGCGTCGACCCCTCGGGAAACCTTAATCCCGATGTCGTCGTCGAGCAGCACAAGGGCTTGAATTGGCTTATAGGCGCGTTTGACGCGGAAGATTGGGATAATATAAAGCCGCACACATAAAGGGCTTAGCCCTCGGTTTTGTGTGATTGATAATAATGCTGAGAAAAGTAAGAACATAAAGGAGAAAAAAATGGACGAAAAACTTGTTAAGCAGCTTGAAATTGACGCCGCGAAAATAAGAATCGGCGTCATAGAGGGCGTTCACAGCGCAAAGGCGGGACACCCCGGCGGTTCGCTTTCCTGCGCGGATTTGCTTGCGTATCTTTATATGCACCGCTTGAACGTAGACCCCTCGGAACCCGACTGCCCCACGCGCGACAGAGTTGTTCTGTCGAAGGGTCACGCAGCTCCCGCGCTCTATGCGGCGCTTGCGCTCAGAGGCTTTTTCCCGATGGAGGAGATGAACACCCTCAGAAAAATCGGCTCGAGGCTTCAGGGTCACCCCGACTGCAAAAAAACGCCCGGCATTGACTTCAGCACCGGTTCGCTCGGACAGGGAATTTCGGGAGCCTGCGGAATGGCGCTTTCGGGGAAGATTTCCTGCGAGAGCTATAAGGTTTACGCAATCCTCGGCGACGGCGAAATAGAAGAAGGTATGGTTTGGGAAGCCGCTATGTTCGCTTCTCACTATATGCTTGACAACCTCGTTGCCGTTGTTGACAACAACAATCTTCAGATTGACGGCAAGGTAAGCGAGGTTTTGTCGCCTTATCCTATTGACGAGAAATTCAAGGCGTTCGGCTGGCACGTCATCAACATCAACGGTCACGATTTCAACGAGATGGAAAAGGCTTTCAACGAAGCCGAAACCGTTGTTCACAAGCCGACCGTCATTATTATGCGTACAACAAAGGGCAAGGGCGTCGATTATATGGAGGACGCGCTCGACTGGCACGGAAAAGCCCCCGGCGACGCCGATTACGAGAGAGCAATCAAACAGCTTAAAGAGCATCTTGCGGAACTTGAAGGGAGTGTTGACTGATGGAGAATAAAGCAACCCGAGAGGGATACGGCGACGGTCTTGTTGAACTTGCTGAAATTCGCCCCGATTTGGTGGTGCTTGACGCGGACCTCGCGGCGGCAACCAAAACCTCGGTTTTCAAGAAAGCGTATCCCGAAAGACATTTTGAGTGCGGTATCGCGGAACAGAATATGATGGGCGTCGCCGCGGGCATCGCTTCCACGGGAAAGCTCGTTTTTGCAAGCTCTTTCGCTATGTTTGCGACAGGAAGAGCCTATGAAGTTGTCAGAAACTCAATCGGCTATCCAGCCTTTAACGTCAAAATAGGCGGCACGCACGGCGGTATCTCGGTAGGCGAGGACGGCGCAACGCACCAGTGCAACGAGGATATCGCGCTTATGCGAACAATCCCCGGAATGACCGTAATAAACCCTGCGGATTACTACGAAGCAAAGGCGGCTGTTCTCGCGATGGCGGAACATCAAGGTCCCGCGTATCTGCGCTTTGGGCGGCTTGCAATCCCCGTTTACAACAGCCCCGACTACAAATTCGAGCTTGGAAAGGGCGTTACGCTTAAGGGCGGCAAGGATATCACGATTATCGCAACGGGACTTATGGTCGCCGAGGCGATTGAAGCGGGAAAAGCGCTCGCGGAGCAGGGTATCGACGCTCGCGTTATCAATATCCACACGATAAAGCCCATCGACCGCGATATTATCGTAAAAGCGGCTCGCGAAACGGGTAAAATCGTAACCGTTGAGGAACACAGCGTTATCGGCGGCCTTGGCTCGGCTGTCGGCGACGTCGTGCTTGAGGAATACCCCGTTCCCGTCGTTAAAATCGGCATAAACGACGTGTTCGGTCACAGCGGTCCCGCAAAGGATTTGCTCGTTGAATACGGACTCACCGCCGATAATATCGTAAAGACGGTTAAGGCTCTCGTTTCAAAGTAAGCAAAATTATCATCGAACGCTCGAAGTCTTTGTGATTTCGGGCGTTTTTTATTTGTTTTTGTACAAAAATCATAAAATATATTGACAATGTTGGAAATTTATTGTATAATCAAAATGTGGTATTATATTAAACACAAGGAGAAAAAATATGGCTGATTTAGTTAACCAAATGCTTCAGAAATTCGCAGAACTTGCTCAGGAGGAGAAAAATATCTCCGCGGAATCCGAAAACGCATTTAAGGAATACAACGATTATTGCGCTTCCTCGGACTCCGATTTAAGCGAGAAAATACAGCACTATCGCAAGAAAATCGCAAAAGTCGAGGAACTTATGGACTATGCCCGCGAGCACGCTCAGCCCGACGACCTTGAGGAGGCGCAGATGCCTTTTGAAACCTCCGAGGGCGCGCTCGAGAGTATTCGCCAGACCATTAAGCTCGATTCGCACAACGACCCCAACGCAGAGTCGCTTTTCACAAAGGCTTCGGGTATGAAGCTGTTTTACGAGTCGGAGCTTGAGCGCACCAAGAAGCTTATCGAGGGAAGCAAGGTTCAGGCTAAGCGTCAGTATGACAGCGATATCGCGGCTATCGAAAAGCGCAAAATTCAGCACGAAGCCGATGAAAAGGCTTACATACAGTCCGACGATTTCAAGCAGTATCTCAAGCTCCTTTCTTTTGACAAATCAGCCTTTAACAGTCAGGGAACGGTAAATCTGCTTGATAAAAGCTCGATAAGCCTCGGCCAGCGCAGGGTTAAGCTGCTTGTTCCGATGGAGGTTGAGCAGGAGCTTTCCGCGCTTTCAAAGGGCGAGTATAACTCCGCCGCGAGAACAATCGGCGCGCCTTTCGGCGTTTCAACCGAGAAGGGAAGCGTTCTTATGCTTGATTTTGACGAGAGGAACAAGGCGTATCTTCTCGGCGGCGTTGAGCGTTTGCTTCTCAATTTCATCAAATATTTCGGTCAAGAGCTTACAGACGTGGTTTTCTGCGACGCTGAGAGCTTCAGCCCCGATGTTCTGGGCGTTTTGGCGGCGCTTGCAAGAGGAACGAACCCGTTTATTACGGTTCCGAAGTCAGCCGAGGAGGCGCAGAGCAAACTTGCCGAGCTTGCCGCAAAGATTGAACAGGAGCCTGTTTCGGGCGGGATTTCAAGGATTATCGTGCTTCACGGTTTTCCCGAAAAATACGGCGAGGATATCGCGGAAAGCGTACTAAAAATCAGCGAAACGGCTGAAAACGGCGGAGTTTTGCTTGTTTTAACGCACGATAACTCTCAGCCGCAGACCGAAATCGAAGCGAAAATCCGCGGAAATGCCGCGTCAATTCGCAGCAGAAACGGCGCGTTCTGGGTTGAAAGCACGCGCGAGAGCCTTTTCTGGTACTCCGCGCCGTCAGAAATTCCCGATGAAATTCTCAGAATTTATGTTGAACAGCGCCGTCAGCAGGCTGCTCGGGCGGCTCACGAAGAAGCGCAGCCTGTTCAGCCCGCAGAGCCGGTTCACGAGGAAGCGCAGCCTGTTCAGCCCGCAGAGTCGGTTCACGAGGAAGTTAAGCCTGTTCAGCCCGCAGAGCCGGTTCACGAGGAAGCGTCTGAAAGCGTTCCCGAAAACGGCGGGGAAAAACAGTCCGAGGCTGCTCCCGAAGCGCCTTTCGGAGCTGATGAGAACGTTCCTCCGCATATTTTCCTCAATCTCCCCAGACCCAAGGAAGAAACCGAAATTTCGTTCGAGGAGGTCGCCGAGGTTACCGAAAAGGTTGAGCTTGAGCCGGAGCAGCCCGCCGCCGAACAGCCCGAGCCTGTGCGCGATGAGATTTCGCTTGACGAGCCGCAGAACGCCGCTCCCGCTCAGGAAGAAAGCGCCGCAGAGAAAGCCGAGATTGCTCCCGAGCCTGCCGAAAAGCCCGCGAACAGCCCCGCAAAGGGAAATCGCACGCTTGATGAAATCGTCGTCGGCAAGGATATGGACGGAAACGCGGTTTGCGCCGATATCTGCGGAAATATCGCTTATGTATGCGGTAAAAATGGCGCTGACAGAGCTTCTGTCGTTGAAAATATCGTCAATCAAATTGCTGCGAAAAAGCACCCCGATGAAGCTGAAATTTGGGCGTTTGACCAAAAATCCGAGCTTTTGAAGAGCGTTAATAAGGCTTCTCCTTACGTTAAATTCGCGGTTTCGGACGCTGCTCCGCACGTTGCCGCAGATATTGTCGAGAGGCTTGAGGACGAGCTTAACGCGCGTTCGGCGTTGTTCGCGGAGCGCGGATATGAGAGCTTCCTTGACGTTCCCGCGGGCGAATATCTGCCGAGAATTATCGCGTTTATCGGCGATTTCCCCGAGTTCCTCAAAGCGCTTGACAACGCGCCGAAGATGTTCGGGAGATGCTCGCGCGACAAGCTTGCGAACATTTTCGCAGGCTGCGGAAAATTCGGAATTAACCTCGTGCTTATCGGCGAAACGTTCTCCGAGAACGGCGAAAAGCCTGATGTTTTCAAGAATACCGCCGTTCACTGCGCGATTGTGACCGCGGGCGCGGAAAAGCGCGCCGAAACCATGATTGAGGGCGTTAAGCTTTATGAAAACCAGCTTGAGTCGCTGAAAAAAGTGCCTGCGGGCTGCGCGTTTGTTTCTGTTCCCGAAAAGGACGGCGAGCTTTATCTCGCGAGAATCGTTCCTGTCGATAACGCGAATAAATGCGATTATACCGCCGTTTGCGAGTATTCCGAGAGCTATGGCGAGTATGTTGACAAGCACGCTTTTGCCGCCGACAGAAATGCGAAATCGCAGTTTGCGGACGGCGAAAAATCCCGCGCGGAGCTTCTCCAAAACCGCGCTGACGGCGAAATTATGCTGTTCCTCGGCGAACCTTGCCGTCTTGCGGAGAATTTGCCCGTTGTTATTCACGATGATTTCGGCGAGAATATTCTTGCCGTTGCGCCCGCGCTTCAGAAGAAATACGCGGCGAACGCCGTTGCGGCGGCTATCCTTTCGCTTAAGGAGCAGAACGTCGCTGTCGAGGTTCTCGCGGCAAGAAGCAATCCTGTTTACAGAGAACTTTCGGATAACGGAATGTTTGACGGTATCGACGTTTTCGAGGGCGAAAAGGGCGAAAAGCGCATAAGCGAGCTTTCAAAGGAAATTGCCAAAAACGGCGCTGCGAAGCGGTTTGTGATAGTGCTTGGCGGAGATGTTCTGCTTGCGGCGATGTCCGCCGACGAGTTGAGCGGCGACCTCAAGCGTCTGCTTGCTAAAGGCTCGAGAGCGGGAGTTCACGTTATGTTTGTCTGCGGCAACGCAAACGGCTTCTCAAACGGCTTTGTTTCGCTGTTCAGGCACAAGGCTGTGTTCCCGTGCGAAATCCACGACGCAGAAAAGCTTCTCCGCTTCACGGACTGCGTGCTTCCCGAGGGCGCGTTCAGGCTTTCGGACGACTACGACGAGTTTACCGTGATAACCTATGAAAACTGCAAAAATTCTGTTTTAAGCTGATTAACAAAAGCCGCTGTTCGTGAAAAAAACGGCGGCTTTGCTTTTACAGTATCTTCCATAACGTTGGCTTTTGCATATCGCGGAACATATCAATCTGCGCTTCCGCACGGTCGCAGGCGGCGTACAGCTCCTCGTTGCCCTCCTGCGCGAACGAGTGAATTTCCGCCATTGACGAGGTGATTTCAAGCGCGTGACCGAGGTCGTTCACCAAAATCGCGAAATCTATGAACTCGTTCCAGTCCTCCGACAGCTCTTTAGCTTTCTCGGAGGATTTTTCTATGTCGCCTTTCTCAAAAGCGTCCTCGACTTCGTGGATTTTGTCGAGCATTTTCGCCGAAAATTCGTTCACCGCGTATACCGAGTAAAAGCACCCGAACGCCGTTACGCAAAGCAAAATCACGCTTATAATTATCCTTTTCATCGCTTTTCCTTTTCAACAATCCCGAATTTTCCGTTTTTGTCCGCAGTCATCAGAAAAACGTCTTTCTCGGACAGGTTTTTCTCGCGGAGCGTCTTTGTAAGCCACTTTTCCCCAAGCCCCAGCAGCCGCATCTGCTCGTTGTCGCGTATTCCGTCGCGGATTATTACGGACGGCGGGTTTTCCGTCGAACCGCCCGCGTTTACGTCCTGTTTTTCAGCGGGCTGACAGTCCTTTTTAAGCAGAAAATTGATTTTCCCCGTGGTTTCGACTATCGCGTAGTGGATTTGGCTCACGTCGAAAATCTGCTCGTTTCTCATTGACTCCATAAGGTCGTCAACTGTGTAGCGAAGCCGTTTCATCTCGTTTTGGAGAATTTTGCCATCGCTTATGATAATGCGCGGACTTCCGATTATCAGCTTTCGCATTTTCGTCGATTTCAGCATTATCCCCGATACGATTACGTCCAGACATACAAGCGTTACTATCGGAACAACTCCCATTATCATCGGCACGCTGCTGTCCTCGACGGGAATTGCGGCTATATTCGATATCAAAATCGTCACGACAAGCTCGCTCGGCTGCAATTCGCCGAGCTGCCTTTTCCCCATAAGCCGCAGACAAAGCGCTATTACAATGTACAGTAAAACCGCTCTGATAAGCACAATCGCCATTTTATCACCTCGGGCTTATTATTAGTCAATTTCAGTAAAATATTCTCTTGCAATTTCAGAAAAAATATGTTATAATGTAATGTGGTATGAGAAAAAACTGCCGAGGTTTACAATATGAAAATTGGAGTATCAACAGCTTCGCTTTACCCGCTTCACGTTGAGGACGCTTTTGCGAAACTCTGCGGGCTTGGCGTTAAAACTATCGAGGTGTTCGCGAACAGCACCGCCGAGGGACAAGAGCCGATTATCTCGGAAATTTGCTCCCTGCGCGATGAAAATAACGTGAAGGTAACCTCGTTTCACCCGTTTTCTTCGCCTATGGAAAGCGTTTTTCTCTTTTCTGACTACGACCGCAGGATTGACGAAATGATGTCGCTTTACAGCGGTTTTTTCAAGAGTATGAACACGCTCGGCGCGAAGGTTTTCGTGCTTCACGGCGCGATTTTAAGCTCAAAGTGCGCTCCCGTTCATTATCTTAAGCAGTTTAATATGCTTTCCGAGGCGGGGCGCGAGTTCGGGATTACCGTGGCGCAGGAGAACGTGAGCTATTGTATGAGCGGAAATCTTGATTTTCTCAAGAAAATGAAGCGCGAAATCCCAGAAGCCGCGCGGTTTGTTCTCGATTTGAAGCAGGCGCGCAGAAGCGGCGAGAACCCGCTTGACTATGTTGAAGCGCTCGGCGAAAACATCGTTCACTGCCACATAAGCGACGCGGACGAAAACCGCGACTGCCTTGCCGTAGGAGCGGGGAGCTATGATTTTACGGAGCTTCTTCGGGCGCTTTCGGACAAGGGTTACGGCGGCGCGCTTATCGTTGAGCTTTATCGGAGGAATTACGGCGAGTTTTCCGAGCTTAAAGAGAGTACGGACGTTCTCGCGGATTATTGCGAAAGGCTCGGAATTAAATATTCATTGTGATTATTATTTTATGAAAGGTGACATATTATGAAGTTAGACAAGCTTATCGGCGACCGCTTTAAGGAGCGCCCTTCCGATTGCCAGATTGACAGCCACGCGCTTATGACGAGGGGCGGCTACATCAAGTATGTGGCGAACGGAATTTACTCCTCGTTCCCTCCGCTTAAGAGGATTACAAAGAAGATTGAGAACATTATCCGCGAGGAAATGGACGCTGTTGACGGACAGGAAGTTTCGTTCCCCGTGGTTATGCCCGCGTCGCTTTGGCAGGAAAGCGGCAGATATGAAAGTATCGGCTCGGAGCTGCTTCGCTTTACCGACAGAAACAGACAGCCGATGGTTCTCGGTATGACCCACGAAGAAGCGGCGGTTCAGCTTGTGCGCGAATATGCGAACAGCTATACCAAGTATCCGTTTATGATTTATCAGATACAGACGAAATTCCGCGACGAGGCAAGACCCCGCGGCGGACTTATCCGCGTGCGCGAGTTCACGATGAAGGACGCGTATTCTTTCCATACCTCTCAGGAGGATTTGGAGGAATATTATGTTCGCGTTCACAAGGCTTATGAGAGAATTTACGCGCGCTGCGGCGTTCCCGAGGTTATTTCCGTCAAGTCGGACAGCGGTATGATGGGCGGAAGCGTTTCGCACGAGTTTATGCTGCTTACTCCTATCGGCGAGGACAGTATCGCGGTTTGCAAGCACTGCGGCTACACGGCGAACGTTGAGGCGGCGAAGTCCGTTATCGAGAACACGCGCGACGACGTTTCAGATGAACTCAAAGAGGTTTATACGCCCGATATTCACACAATCGAGGATATCTGCGCGTTCCTCAAAACTCCGCTTGAAAAGAGCTGCAAGGCGGTTGTTTATCAGAAAAATCACGACGACAGCTTTGTCGTAATCTTCATTCGCGGCGACCTTGATATAAACGAAACAAAGGTTACGAACTTCCTCGGCTGCGACATTCACCCCGCCGTTATTACGGAAGAATGTGGGCTTAACGCGGGTTATATCGGTCCCGTTAACCTCAAGGTGAACGGCGAATTTACTGTGCTTTACGACAACTCGCTTCTCAACACGAACAATCTTTCCTGCGGCGCAAACAAGAATGAATATCACCTCACGGGGCTTGATATGAGCCGCGATGTTCCCGCTGCGGAATATCACGATTTCGCGAAGATTACGGACGGCGGAATTTGCCCCGAGTGCGGCGAAAAGGCAATCTCCATTTCGAGAGGTATCGAGGTCGGAAATATCTTCCAGCTCGGAACAAAATACTCGAAATCTATGAATATGACATATCTCGACAAGGACGGAAACACGCAAATCCCGATTATGGGCTGCTATGGAATAGGCGTGGGACGGCTTGCGGCTTCGGTTTGCGAGGTCAGCCACGATGATTACGGCCCGATTTGGCCTATGGCGATTGCGCCGTGGCAGGTTCATATCTGCGCGGTGCGTTCTGACGATGAAAAGGTTAAGGCTGCCGCGGACAAGCTTTACGAGGATTTGCAGGACGCAGGCGTCGAGGTTATCTACGACGACAGAAACGTCAGAGCGGGCGTTATGTTCTCGGACGCAGACCTTATCGGCGTGCCGCTGAGAATTGTCGTAAGCCCGAGAAATCTCGACGAGGGAGTGTTCGAGCTTAATTCGCGCGACAAGAAAATCTCCGAGAAAATCAGCCCCGAAAACGCTCTCGCACGCGTTAAGGAGCTTATCGCGCAGATGATGTGATTATTTTCATAATGTTCACCGATAGAGAAAGGACGGCTAATGGCTATTGATGAAAACGCGCTCTTTGAGCGGCTTGATTTGCTTTTTGAGCGAAACAACTTTGGCGAAATCGAGAGATTAATCCGTGAAATTTCGCGGGACGAGCTTACAACGGAGCTTCGGTTTAGGCTTGTAAGCGCGCTGAATAACCAAAAAAAATTCCCCGAGGCAATCAAGGAATTGAGAGAGCTTGAGCCGCTCTGTGAAACGCCCGCCGAGAATGCGAGATTTTGGTACAGTGCGGGTTTCGCTCACTATATGAACGACTGCGAGCTTACCGCTCTGCATTGCTTCGAGCAGGCGGCTGTCGTTGACCCCGAAGATAGCGCCGGACTTGATATTAAGGGCATTATCGAAGAATGTCGTGAATATATCAAGCAGGACCTCGCGGACCTGAACGCGTTCGGGAAAACGGCTTCCGAGGCTGTTCGAGAGTGCTTTGCAAAAGTTGACGAAAAGGACAGAAAAGCGCTTTCCGATACCGAATTTACGCTCTATCTCGGTTATCCGAGCGGTATTCGCGTGCCGCCGCCCGTTCAAGACGCGCTGAATTTTGACGACCCGTTAAAGAAGTATTCCGAGGAAGAAAAGCCCGGCGTTAAGATGTTTTTGCGGAATTATTACGGGATAAGCGACCTTGCGAGCTTCAAGAATTTCTACGTCAACGACTTGAAGTACAACGGATATCGCGTGGCAAGCGACGCTCTCGCATATTCCGACAAAAACCCGAACTTCCCGTTTTCGCAGCTTACGCAGGAGATTGAGGAAATGTTCGGAAACTGCGCACTTTTCCTTAATGCTGTCCGCGATTATTTGCCGAAAACGACCGTTCTCGCTTGGGATATTTCTGAGAAAATCGGCGCGGCGCGTCTTGCGTTTTCCTGCGACGTTATCCCCGACGGCGACTATTTCGGCTGTATGGGGGCGCTTTTGAACGCGGCAAGGGAGAACTTTTCTTCGTTTGAGGAATATGTGAAATCTCTGGTTTTCGGCGGAGGATTTTTTATGTTCCTCGCGGAAAATTTCAATATCAAATCCTCGATTGAATTTATGGAAAATCTGCTCAAAATGCTCGTAAATTCTCCGCTTTCCGAAATAAAGTGGGGATAAGGTCTTGACAGGCAGGAAATGAATATGCTATAATTAAGGTAGATTATTCAATTTGAAAGGTGGATTTACTATGTTTTGTGAAAAATGCGGAACTCAAATTCCCGACGGCGCAGACTCGATGTGTGCGAATTGCCGTGCAAGATTTGGCGCTCCTCAGCAGAATTATGCTCAGCCTCAATATCAGCAGCCCGTTCAGCCGCAGCAGGCTATGTATCAGCAGCCCGCGCCCAATGCTAACTTCTCGTTTGACGCGATTGTTCGTCAAAATGCGATGATTAATCTTGTGCTTAGATTGTTCTTCAGCGCGTATGCGGTTTGGGCGGCGTTCGGACCGCTGCTCGCGTACATTAACTTCAAGTTCATCGTAACGATGACGACAAGCTTTATGGGACTTAACGCTATGGCGGGTTCTCCCAGCCCGCAGTTTGTTCCCGTGCTTATACTTATGATTTTGTCGATAATTCTGTCGCTTGCCGGTCTTGCTCTTACAATTCTTCCGAAAGCCGCTCCGAAGGTTAAGCTTCCGCTTCCGTCGTTCGCTTCATATGCGGCTACGGCGGGTGCGCTTTTGTTCTCGATTGTTTCGCAGTTTATCACAATCGGCTTTGTAAGCGAATCCAACGGAATTGCTACGTTCTCGGGATTTGGCGTGTTTATGATGGTATTCAGCTTCATTTCGCTTGCGGCAACCGTGTTCCTTGCGTTTCCCGAATTTAAGAAAAAATAATTTTGCATTATACATAAAAACAGGGTATCGTGAATTTCGCGATACCCATTTTTTGTGATTATTAAGCGATTTTACACGCAGATAACCGAAATCAGCTTAACGAGCGCGCAGAGCGTTATCCCGAAAAGCGTCGGTATCGCGAACGAAAGCGCCGCCCATTTTATGCCGCCGGCTTCCTTTTTTATTGTGAGGAGCGTGGTCGAGCAGGGGAAGTGCATCAGCGTGAAAATTATCACGCAGACCGCGGTTATCGGCGTCCAGCCGTTTGCCGTGAACAGCTCAAGCATTTGCTGCGGCGCAATTTCCGCGAGAACGCCTTGCTGCGTATACATCATCACAATCAGCGGGATTACGATTTCGTTTGCGGGAAGCCCGAGCAAAAATGCCGTGATTATCACGCCGTCCAAGCCGATAAGCCGCCCGAACGGGTCGAAAAAGCCTGTTATACAGCCGAGAACCGACGTTTCGCCTATCGAAATGTTCGCGAGGACCCAGATTATCGCACCTGCGGGCGCGGCGACGGCTGCCGCTCTCCCGAGAACGAAAATCGTCCTGTCGAGAAGCGACCGCACGAGAATTTTGCCGATTTGCGGCTTGCGAAACGGCGGCAGCTCAAGCGTAAACGAGGACGGTTCGCCTTTCAGAATTGTCGCCGAGAGGATTTTTGACGCGAAAAAAGTCGCAAGTATACCGAGAATAATTACCGCAGTGAGCGTTGCCGCGGACAAAAAGCTGCCGAGAAGCCCCATTGCGCCGCCGATGAAGAACAGCGAAATTATGCTCAAAATCATAGGAAATCTGCCGTTGCACGGAACGAAATTGTTTGTAAGTATTGCAATCAGGCGCTCGCGGCGGCTGTCGATTATCCGCGCCCCCACAACCCCAGCCGCATTACAGCCGAAGCCCATCGTAATGGACTAAAC
>DBIU01000099.1 GCA_002304735.1 Ruminococcaceae bacterium UBA794
TTTCTTCAGAAAAAGGTCTTAAGCCCCGCGGGAGCGACTGGAGCGAAGCGATTGACTGAAGCGAAGCGTCCCCCGCCGGAGGCACTTAAGCGAAGCGCCCTCCGAAACCGCCCCCGCCGAAGCCTCCGTTCGCGGAAGCGCCGCCGCCCGAAACGCCGATTTCAGCCGTAACTGTCGCGAGAAGCGTATCGTTTGCGTAAATCGAGTAGTTTTCACCCGAGTTAAATTTGTCGCTTGTGAAGATGAGCGAGGAGCATTTTTTCGGTGATGACGTTGACATAACAACGCTGCCGCCGCTGTCGCGAACCTCGATTTTGCTGTCTGCGGAAACGTCCGCGTAAATCGACAGGCAGGGCTGCGAGAGCGTTCCGGGCGCCTGCGCCATACCCGAGCTGCCGAGCGCAATCATTTCGCCGCCGCTGACGGCGAACGACTTTTCGTAGTCAATCGCGCCGTTTCCGTTATCGACAGGTCCGTAAACCACGACATAACCGCCGCTCAGCGCGATTGTGCCGTTGCTGTCGATGCCGTCGCCGCCTGCGTTTATCGTGACGTTTCCGCCAGAAATCGAGATATAATACTCATCGGAATTATCGTTAAAACCGAAAAAGCTTCCGTTATCGCCGCCTGCCGCGTTTATGCCGTCGTCGGCAGCCTTAACGTCAATTTCGCCGCCGTTAATCTCAACGCTTTTGCCCTCGAGCGCCTCGTAGCTCTTTGTGACGGTGATTTTACCGCCGTTTATCGTCAGCGTTTCGTCTGCGTGAATACCGTCGTCGCAGGACGAGAGCAGGAGCGTGCCGTTCTCGACTGTAACGCTGCCGTTTGAGTGAACGCTGTCGTCCGATGAAGTCACGGTTATTTCGCCGCCCTTAATCTCAACGTTATTTCCCGCTTTCAGACCTTTAGTGCTTTCGGTGCTGTCGTCCGAAACGGTTTGTGAAGCGGTCTGAGCGGTTGCCGTAAATCCGTTCGGAGGACTAAATCGCTCGGGCGGATTGCCGCCCATTCCGTTCGGGCGCCCGCCGCGGTTGTCGAAATCGAGAAAATCCCTTCCCGAGCTTATTTCCGCGTCAGCCGCGTCGCCGCCCGCTTTTATGCTAATCACACCGTCGTTAACCGTGAGCGCGGTTTCCGCCTGAATACCGTCGTTTGCGCTTTCAATCGTGATTTCGCCGCCGTTTATCGTGACGTATCCGCGTTTTTCATCGGTATCGTGAGTTGATTTTATTCCGTCGCCGTCCGCGTTTATCACGATTTTGCCGCCCGAAATCACGACAAAATCCTTGCCCGTTATACCGTCGTCCGCGGCTTTAATTTCAAGCGTTCCGCTTTCAACGGTAAAACCGTCCTTTGACTTAATCGCGTCGCCGTAATTGCCCGTAATATTGAGCAAACCGCCATTTTCTGCGCTGTAAACCGTGTCGCAGCGCGAGAAAACGCACGCGTCGGGTTCGTCCTCATCGTCCGCGAATGTGTAGTTAACGCCGTCCGCGAGATAGTTTTGCGTGTTTTCGGCGGAAACAAGATTAAGGCTCTTGGCTTTCTCGCAGTCGATAACAGCGCCGTTTTTGCTCGTCAAGTCCGCGCCGTTAAACAGCAGCGTAACCTCGTCGTTATCCGAAGCTTCAATAATGATTTTCGCGTCCGCGCTTGTTCCCGAAACGGCGAAAACGCCCGCGCCGCTTATTGTGAGCGTGTTTCCCGAAGCCGAGGCGTTTTTCCCCTCAACGCTGATTTTCCCGTCCGAGAAAACCGCCGTGCAGGTTGCCTGCTTGTAATTTACGGCAGCGGAAGCGCTTGCGCCAACGTTTGACGCGTTATCTGCGGTAAGTCCCGAAACCGCGCCCGAAGCGGGTTCGGAAGAGCTTTGATTGCTTTTGTCGTCGTTGGCGGAGCAGCCCGTGATTGCAAAAGCCGCCGCGCAGATTGCCGCAAGAGTCTTAAAATTCATATTCATTCAAATCACCTCAAAAAATTACATTTCCTCGTGATTGTCTGTAAGCATGCTGCACGAAATCGAGAGATTTCCGTTTCTTGTGCGTATTTTGTCTATAAATTCCTTTTCCTTATCCGCGTCTTTGAGAACAACCTCATATCTCAGCTCATAGAGCGTTCCCATACTGACTGTTTTGGACATTATCAGCCGATAGCTTGAAAGATATTCGGAGAAAATATCCTTGAAGCAGTTCATATAGTTCATATCCTCGGGAATGAGGATTTTAAGCAGTTTTGCGGATTTTCTTATTCGAAACGCGGGAACAAACCCGAGAACGCAGAGAATAACTCCGACCGCGACCGCGATAACGACCGCATAGCCTATGTAGCCCATACCCGTTGCAAGACCTATTCCCATTGCGTAGAAAACGTAGCAAAGCTCTCTTGACGTGCCGGGAGCGGAGCGGAAACGCACGAGATTAAACGCGCCCATAACCGCAAGTCCCGCGCCGACCGAGCCGTTTACGAGCATTATAACCGACTGAACCAAAACCGGAAGCACAACGAGCGTTACCATAAGATTTTTCGAGGGGCGCGGATTGTTGAGCCGATATAAAAGCGCCGCGAGAAGTCCGAGAACCGCCGAGGTGAGCGTGCAGAAAAATGCGCTTTCACCCGTAAGACCTACCGTACTGTCAATTATGCTTGAAAACATAGCCGTTCACTCCTATTGTCAATTATTTCGTTCATATAAATATTTCCATACTTGGAAAAGCCGCCCGTGTAAATCTTATTCGCCGAAAGAATTTTCACGAGCCACAGCGGAACCGCGCCCGCCGATTTCACTTCCATCACGCGAAACGGCTGATTTGAAAGCGGCTCGCCGAAGTCGCCCTTTCTGAGGTCAAGCTCGGTTCTGCGGCTTCTGATATTGCCGTCGAACGTAAGGCGAAATTCCTTGTCGTCGTTGCCGTAAAAAGCCTGCCTGTCATAGCAGATGACGATTGCGGGCTTTAGCTCAAGCCGCTTTATAAAGTAGTCCGTTTCCTCGAAAACCTGTCGCTTTTCATCGGGAATTTCGAGCGTCTTGCCGTTGATATAATCGAAAAGCTCCTTGTAGGGAAGCTCCAGCCTGCGTTTATATACAATGCCCTTAAACTTCTTTTTTATCTCGAGAAAAGCCGCCGAGCCGTCCGAAACCTCGCCGTAGCATCGAAGCCGAAGCTTTTCCTTATATGAGGGCTTCCCAAGGGACGTTCTGATAACGTCGCTGTTTTCGTTGTCGAGGTAGATGTTAAGCACTGTGCTTTCGCCGTAATCGTCGGCGGTCATAAACGGCTTAATTCCTTCGGAAACGACGCGGAACTGCTCCTCGTTAAGCAGGAATTTCATTTCGCGCCGCTTGAACGTGTTTGCATAAGCCATCATTTCATCCCCGTTTTTCTTTTCTGTCATCATTATATCAGTCCTTTGTGATAAGAATATGTTAAAAAGGAAACAATTTCAGAAAAATGAGGAGTAATTCCTCCGAAAACACTTTTTAGGATACATTTTGTGTGTTATCGTAAACAATCTGCGGGAAGAAAGCTCCCCGCAGTTTTAGCTGTTATCATTGCTTTTAAGCATTTCCTCGGCTGCGGCAAGGCTCTCCGCGCTCCCGTTTCCGTCGATAATCCGCGCGATTTCGCGCACTCTCCCGCCGAAGTCGGGCAGGCTGATTTGTGTGTAAGTCCTGCCGTTCTCGGTGTTCTTTTCGAGGACGAGGTGGCAGTCGGCTTTCGCGGCAATCTGCGCGAGGTGCGTTATGCACATAACCTGACGTTTTTGCGAAAGCTCGCGAAGCTTTATCCCGACTTTCTGCGCGGCACGTCCGCTTATTCCGCTGTTAATCTCGTCGAAAATCATCGTCGGCACGCCGTCGTTCCCCGCGAGAACGCACTTAACCGCAAGCATAATTCTCGACAATTCGCCGCCGGAAGCGATTTTATTGAGCGGCTTCGGCTCCTCGCCGAGGTTCGCGGAAATCATAAGCTCAACGCTGTCCATACCGTTAATCGTGATTTTATCGGGCTTCAGACCGAAGAAAATCCTCACGTTCGGCATATCAAGAAAAGCAAGCTCCTTCTGAATTGCCTCGGAAAGCTTATCCGCAGCTATTTTGCGAAGCTCGGAAATCTCGCTTGCAGAGCGCTTTATTTCCTCGGCGAGAGCGTGTTTTTTCGCGTTAAGCTCGGCGGTTGCGTCGTCCGCGCCGCTAAGCTCGAGAAGCTCGTTTTCACACTTTTCAAGGTAATCAAAAAGCTCTCCCGTATCGACGTTATACTTTCTCGCCATCGTCTTGATAGCGGAAACGCGCTCGGAGAGCCGTTCCTCGCGTTCCTCGGCGGCCTCGTCCGACAGCCCGTAAAGCTCGTCCGCAACGTCCGAAAGCTCGCTTGCCGCAGAGATAATTCTCTCGCGGAGTTCATCGGCTTTTTCGCTGTCGTCAATTTTCGCAAGGCTGTCCGCAGCCAGCTTCAAAAGCTCGATTGCGGCGTTTCCCTCGTCCGCGGTAAGGCAGCTGTAAGCGCCCGAAAGATGACGTGCGTTTTTCGCAAGCGAGCGCGCCGCTTTAAGCTCCGCCTCAAGCCGTTCCGCCTCGCCGTTTTCAAGCCCGAGCGGGCGCAAATCCTCAATCGCGGCGGAAAGCTTTTCCGTTTTGAGGCCGCGGATTTCCTTTTCCTCGGACAGCCTTTTAAGCTCGCGCGAAACTCTCGAAAATTCGCGGAAACGCTCGCGATAAGCCGCGATTTTATCGGAAATTCCCGCATAGCTGTCGAGGATATCGCGCTGATTGTCGTTGGACATTAAAATTCTGTTGTCGTGCTGACCGTGAATATCGACAAGCAGACCGCCGATTTCCCGCAGCATAGCGGCGGTTGCGGTTCTGCCGTTGACGCGCGCCGCGCTTTTTCCGTCCGCGAAGATTTCGCGCGTGAGAACAAGCTCGTCCTCCGCGGAAAATCCAAGCTCGTCAAGCTTTGCGCGAACCTCGTCCGAAAGCTCGTCGAAAAGCGCGGTAATAACCGCCCTATCCGCTCCCGCGCGAACGACGTCGCGAGCCGTGCGCTGACCGAGAATTGCGTTAACTCCGCCGATAAGCACGCTTTTTCCCGCGCCCGTTTCACCCGTGAACACGTTAAAGCCTCCGCAAAAACTTGCGCGGGCGTTTTCAATTACCGCGAGATTTTCTATGGATAGCTCTCTTAACATCAATTTTCTCCTTAAGCACGTTTCATCATCTGTTTAAGCCGAACGCTGAGCGCTTTTGCGTGATTTTCCGTTTTTGTGAGAATAAACACGGTATCGTCCCCCGCGATTGTTCCGATAACAGGCTCCAGTTTATTTTCGTCGACAACCTTGCAGGCGGCGTCCGCAAGCCCCGCGTGACACTTCAGCACAACCGTGTTCATCGCGTAATCAACCGACAAAACCGCTTGTGAGAAAATATCGCTGAACTCGACGGGACCTCTTGTTATTCCGGAATAATATCGGTTAAGACCGCTTTCCGACTCGCATTTCGTGATGTGAAGCTCGTTTATATCTCGTGAAAGAGTGGCTTGCGTGGCGTTTATTCCGCGCTCGCCAAGCAGCCTTGAAAGCTCGCTCTGCGTTTCGACCTCGTTTTCCGTGATTATTTCGATAATCGCGGCTTGTCTGCGCTTTTTGTCCATAGAAATTGCTCCTTAATGTGAAAATGAAAGGTAATTTTACGTTAACTGCATTATTTCAGAGGCGTCAGCAGCTTGTTGTGAATTGCCCCGAAAAAGCCCTCTCCGGCTTCGATAAGCAGCAGATTTTTCGGGCAGCGCGTAAGCTTAAGCACGTCGTTTTCGTTAAACGGAATTGCTTTTCCGCCGTCGACGCTGAAAGTCGCCTTGCTGTTGTGATAGTTGAAAACGCGCGCGTAAATTGTTTGTTTATCCGAAAAAATCATCGGTCGGTTGAATAGCGTGTGAGGACACAGCGCCGTAAATTCCACACATTCAAGCTCCGGCGACAGAATAGGACCTCCCGCCGAAAGGGAATACGCGGTTGAGCCTGTCGGCGTGCTTAGGATAATTCCGTCCGCGCGAACCCTCGAAACCTCCGTTTCGCCGCAGCTCACGACAAATTCGGGCAGCTTTGAGCGGCTGCTTCTCGAAGCCGTCACGTCATTCAGCGCTCGCTCGCAGAGTACGGTTTTGCCGTCCCTCACAAGCTCAACATTCAGCATCATTCTGCGGCTTATGTGATGTTCGCCCGAAAGCAGCTCGGGAATTTTCCCGATTTCCTCGGTTTCGACAGACGCCATAAATCCGAGCCTTCCGAGGTTTACGCCGAGAAGCGGGATATCGTAATCAGCCGCAACCTTGCCCCAGCGCAGAATTGTGCCGTCGCCGCCGACGGTTATGATATAATTGCAGGCGGCGGGGGAGTTCACGATTTCCGCGCCGACTTTCTCGGCATAAACCGCGTTCTCGCCGAAAACGCAAGGTGTAATTCCCGCGCCGCGCAGTATATCCGCAATTTTCGCGGAAAGCGCCGCAGCGCCCGATTTGGATAGGTTAAAGATGATTAACGCCTTCATTTTGTTTCTCCAAAATCATCAAATACTCAACATTCCCGCTTCCGCCCGTAATCGGCGAAGCTTGGCTGCAAATTACCGCAAACCCGCATTGCTTTGCAAATTCAATCACTTCCGCGACAATTTTGAGCCGAATTTTCTCGTCCGTCACAACGCCCTTTTTGGAGAGCGCCTTTCTTCCGAACACCGAGTTTCCCGCTTCAAACTGCGGTTTAATGAGAACGGCGGCACAGCCGTTTGTTTTCAGCAGCCTAAAAATGTGCGGTAAAATGAGTTTGAGTGAAATAAACGACACGTCCGTTCCGATGAAATCAAATTGAATTTCGGGGAAAAAGTCCCGAATATCGGTGTTTTCAAGCGAAACCACGCGCTTGTCGCCGCGCAGACTTTCATCGAGCTGGTTTGTCCCGACATCGACTGCGAACACGCGCTCGGCGCCGTTTTGCAGCATACAATCTGTGAAACCTCCGGTTGACGCTCCGATATCGAGGCAGGTTTTCCCGCGAAGGTCGATTTTCCCGATTTCAAGCGCTTTTTCAAGCTTCAGACCGCCGCGCCCCACATATTTCAGCGTTTCGCCGACAATTTCCACATTATCGTTTTCGCCGACTTCAAACGCGTTTTTCACGATAATTTTTCCGTTGACCGAAACCCCGCAAGCCTTTATCAGCGCTGCTGCGGCGGCACGGCTCTTTGTCAGCCCTTTTTCGGCGAGATAAACGTCAAGCCGCATTTCACACCAACTTTTCTTTCATATGCGCGCAGTCCAGACCGTACATTTCAAACTGCTCCTCCTGCGAAGCCGCTGGAACGAACTCTCCCGAAACGCCGACTGCTTCCGCCTTTCCGCGATATCCGCGCCGCAAAAGCTCGGCGAAAAATCCCTCCGCCGCTCCTCCCGCAAGCGAGCCTTCCTCGAAGAACACAATCTTCTCATATCCGAGAGCAATCTCGTAAACACTTTCGGGAAGCGGGTTTACGACGACAAGCCGCAGATAATCCGCGCCGACTTCATTTGCCGCGGAAACGAGGTTTGCGGAAATTCTGCCATAGGTAATTCCGAGCGTCTGAGCGCGTTTTCCCGAATATGAAAAATCCCTCGCGGGCGTGATTTCAGCGCCGTTTGCGTGCATTTCGCCGCCTTTTGGATAACGCACCGCGGCAATTCCCTCGGTATCGTAAATCGCCCTCGTCAGGCACCGCCGAAGCTCCTCGAACGTCGCGGGAGCGTAAATCGTGGTGTTCGGTATCGTCCTCAGCATCGGCACGTCAAAAATGCCCTGATGCGTTTCGCCGTCCTCGCCGACAAATCCCGCGCGGTCTATGCAGAGCGTTATGTGAGTATTTTCAATCGCGCAGTCGTGGATTATCTGGTCGAAGCCGCGCTGCAAAAAGGTTGAGTACACCGCGAAAACAGGCGTCATTCCGCCGACCGAAAGTCCCGCGGCAAACGTAACGCAGTGCTGCTCGGCGATTCCCGCGTCAAAAAATCTCGCGGGACAGCTTTTCTTGAAGAAATTCAGCCCAACCGCATATTTCATCGCCGCCGTTATCGCGCAAATTCTGCGGTCCTTTTCGCCGAGCCGCGCAAGCTCTCTCCCGAAAACCTCCGAGAAGCTTTTTTCCGCGACAAGCGCCTTATCCTCAAGCGCCAAATCCTCGACGACTCCGCCTTTTCCAACGGAATGATACTTTCCGGGATTTTCCTCGGCGGGGCGAAAACCCTTGCCTTTTGAAGTGAAAACGTGAACAACGCACGGCCTTTTCATCAGTTTTGCAACCGAAAGCGCCTCGATTAAGTCCTCAAGATTATGACCGTTCACGGGACCGATATAAGCGAAGCCGAAATTCTCGAAAAGATTACTCGTATCGTAAAGCGCTTCCTTAACGAGCGTTTTTGCCGCTCCGACAGCCCTTTCAAGCGATTTTCCGACAAGCGGAACGGAGGAAATCGCGCTTTTTACGCGTTCCTTTGCAACATAATATTTTCTCGTCGAGCGAATTTGCGCGAGATAACGCGCGAGAGCGCCTGTGCTTTTACTGATTGACATTGCGTTGTCGTTGAGGACGAGGGTGAGGTTTGAAGCCGTTTTACCCGCGTTGTTAAGCGCTTCGTAGGCGCAGCCTCCCGTAAACGAGCCGTCCCCGACAACCGCGGCAACCGAGCCGTCCTCGCCTTTAAGCCGCATTGCCGCTGAAATTCCGTAGGCTGCGGAGAGAGAATTGCTTGCGTGACCGGAAATAAACGCGTCCGCGCCGCTCTCGGAGCGCCTTGTGAAGCCGGAAATCCCGCCTTTCTGCCTAAGCGTGCCGAAGCGCGAATATCTTCCCGTAAGCAGCTTGTGCGCGTACGCTTGATGTCCGACGTCCCAGAGAATTTTATCGCCGCCGTCAACGTCGTAAACGCAGTGAAGCGCAACGGCGAGTTCAACCGAGCCAAGATTTGACGAGAGATGACCGCCGTTTTTCATAACCGTCTGTAAAATACAGCCCCGCAGCTCTTTGCAAAGCGAGCGAAGCTGCGGAGTAGTCATATTTGAGATTATTTCGTGATTGATTTTGTCTGAAAGCATAATTCCTCCGTAACCGCGCGTTCGCGTTACGCCACGTTGGGAACGGGGAACAAAAGACCGATAATAATTCCGAGAAGCGCTCCCGCAAGCACCTCAATCGGCGTGTGACCGAGAAATTCCTTCAAATCCTTCTGACTTGCAAGCTCGTTTATATCGGGGTCCTCGTCGTTTCCGCTGAGTTTTGAGATTTCATCGTCAAGGTTGTCGATAATTTTTCGCATTTTATTCAGTTCTTTTGCGTGCAGACCCGCGTTATACCGAACGCTTAGCGCGTCAAAAATAACGATTCCCGCGATAAGCACCGCAAGCGCGAACTCGGGACTTTCGGTTCCGCTGTATCTCGCGAAATACAGCACAACCGACGAAACCAGCGACGAGTGCGACGAGGGCATACCTCCCGCGCCCGTGATGCGCTCGGGATTGAACGTCTTGTATTTTATCGCATAGCGAATAGTTTTGATTATCTGTGCTGAAATAAACGCGATTACTCCGACCGTAATCGGCGGATTTATCATAAAGATATTTGGCATTTTTGTTCAGAAACCTCCGAATATGTTAAAATTTTCTTTCCGTAAGCGAAAGCGCGAGTTCTTTCAAGAAATCCGCGTTTTCAAAGCAGGAAAGCTCTTCAATAGCCTGATTTGTGAGCGTGCGCGCCTGTTCCTTTGCTTTTTCAAGACCGACCGCGCTTACATAGGTATATTTCTTGTCTTTTCCGTCGCTGCCGACAGGCTTTCCGAGGAGCTTCTCGTCGGCTGTGATATCGAGGATATCGTCCGTAATCTGGAAAGCGACGCCGAGCCGCCTTCCGAAGCTTCCCGCGGCAAGCTGTTCCGCAGCGCCCGCTCCCGCGGCGATGCACCCCGCGCGGCAGCAAAATTCAAGCAGTGCGCCCGTTTTCATACGGTACATTTCGAGGATAATCGCTTCGGGAACTTTTTTTTCCTCGTTTTCGAGGTCGATAATCTGACCGCCCGTCATTCCGTAAAACCCCGAAAGCTCCGACAGCAGCTTGATAATTTTCAGCGAAGCGTCGGGCGAGAGCCTGTTTCGGATACCCGCGTCCGCGATAATCTGATACGGCATAATCGCGAGAGCGTCGCCCGCGAGAACTGCCGCCGCTTCTCCGAAGGCCTTGTGGCAGGATGGCTTTCCGCGCCGCAAATCGTCGTCGTCCATACACGGCAAATCGTCGTGAATAAGCGAGAAAGTGTGCGTCATTTCGATTGCACAGGCAGCGGGAAGCGCCGTATCCGGCTCGTCGCCGCAAATTCTGCAAAACTCCATTACAAGCGCGGGACGAAGCCTTTTTCCGCCCGCCGACAGGCTGTATCTCGCGGCGTTTATCAGCGTTTTTTGCAGACATTCGGTTTCGGGAAGATACTTTTCAAGCGCTTCCTCGGTCATTTCCGCGTATTCCGCGAGCATTTCCTTAACGTTAATATTCATCACATCATTTCCGTTTTTTCAACTTCAAGCTTCGCGCCGTCAATGTATTCGCGGCACTTTTTAACAAGCTCCGCCGCTTCGGAATACAGCTTTATCGACGTTTCAAGCGGAATATCGCCGTTCATCTGTTCGGAAATTTCCGAAAGCCGCTTCATTCCTTTTTCAAAATCAAAATCCATAATTAGTCCCTTGTTTCGATAATTTCAGCCGAAGCGAAACCGCTTTCGAGCCTTATTTCAACCTTATCTCCGACAGCAAGCTCCGAGCTTTTCCGAACGGCTTTCCCGTCCTTTTCGACAACGGAATAGCCGCGCTTCAGCACTTCAAGCGGACTCAGCGCGGAAATCACTCCGATTTGCCTGTCAAGAGCCGCTTCGCAAAGCGAAATTTTGCGGTTAACGCTTTGCTTGATATTCTCGAAAAGCGCTTCAGCCGAGCGTGATTTTTCGGCAATTCTGTTCCTCGGAGAAAGTGCGCTTATCAGCCGCGCCTTTTCGCCGAGAGCCGCTTCGCAGAGCGAAATTTTCCCGCAAACGCGCGTCCTTGCGTTATCCAAAAGCGCTTCAAATCGCCGCATAACCTCGTTCAAATCGGGAGTTGCCAGCTCTGCGGCAGCCGAAGGAGTCGGCGCACGCAAATCCGCGGCAAGGTCGGCGATTGTGGTATCCGTTTCGTGACCGACGGCGCTGATTGTCGGGATTTTGCAGGCGAAAATCGCTCTCGCGACCGCTTCGTCGTTAAACGCGCTCAAATCGTCTGAAGAACCGCCGCCGCGCCCGAAAATAACGGTATCCGCGCCGCTTTTCCCCGCGATATCAAACGCTTTTACAATAGACTGCGCCGCGTAAATTCCCTGAACCGCCGCCGGAATAACCAAAAGCTTCACGGTCGGACAGCGCCTTGACGTAATATTAATGATATCCTGAAGCGCCGCGCCGCCCTGCGCGGTAATAACGGCGATTTTCTTCGGAAACGCGGGAATTTGCCTTTTCTGCGCGAAAATTCCCTCTTTTTGAAGCCGCCCGACAAGCTCGAGAAGCTCCTTCGCCTGTGCGCCCTCGCCGTCGCGCTCCATTGAAACGACGTTTATCTGATAAACGCCGCTTTTCTCGTAAACGACAAGCTTTCCGCGACAGACGACGCTTTCTCCGTTTTCGGGCGCGAATTTAAGCTCCTCGGCGCAGTTTGACCACATAACCGCCTTAAGCCTCGCGTTATCGTCGCAGAGCGTAAAATAGAGATGCCCCGTCTTTGCGTGCCGCGTAAAGTCGCTTATCTCGCCCTTAACGCAGAAATCCGCAAATCTTTTTTCGTTCCCAATCAACAGTGAAACCGCGCGGTTAACCTGCGAAACGGTAACCGCAACGGGCTTTTTATTTTCCATCAAGTTCCCTCATATACGAGCTTAAAATGCCGTTTATAAACGAGCTGTCGGATTTTTGCGAATATTTTTTTGCAAGCTCCACAGCCTCGTTTATCGCGACCGCGTTCGGAACTCTGTCGCAGTATTTCATCTCGAACACCGCTATTTTAAGTATAACGAGGTTAACCTTTGCAATTCTCGCCGCAGAACGCGTTTTCGAGTACTTCCCGATAATTTCGACAAGCTCCGCGTCGTGTTCGAGAACGCCGTTTACAATCTCGTTTGTTTCCTCGTTCTTCGCCATATCAAACGCCTCGGCGTTAAGCTCGTCGATTTCTTCGAGCGAAGTGCCGAAAAGGAGCTGATACAGTATCAGAAACGCGCCTTCTCTTATTTCGTGCCGTTTCAGCCGTTCTTCCATATATCCCCCAAGCTTATTCTTCAGCGGGAGCTTCGCTTTCGTCCGCGAAACAAATTCCCGCAATATTTACGTCAACCTTTGTTACGGTAAATCCCGTCATATTCTGGACGGCGGATTTAACGCTCTTCTGAACGTTTTCGGCAATCGCCGCAGCGTTGTGGCCCTCGTCTACGAAGATATTCAGCTTAAGCGCCGCGGTATCTCCGCTGAGTTTTGTGTGAACGGGCGCGCTTTTTAGTCCCGCGAGCTTTGTTTTCGGCTTGATATTCTGCGCGAGCTTAACTCCCTCGATTTCGCAGGCAGCCGTTGTCGCGATTTTTTCGATAACGTCCTCCGACACTCTTATGCTGCCGGCGGGACGTTTTTTATTCTTTTCCATATTTTTCCTCCGATAAGCTGATTTTGAGTTAGCAATAAAGACTTATTTCTATTATAACACAAATTTTTCTAATAAACAAGTATTTTTTGAAGAAATATGTAACGGATTTTAAGAAAAATGAATAATATGCACTAGACCTTACTGCGAAAGCGGTATAGTTTCAAAAAAGCGAGAAAGCGGGGTGAACGGTATGTTTCGGCGGAGAGGTCCGAAAAGGGGTCACAGAGGCGGGGCGTGCCTTGCGGCTGCGGCGTTTCTGGGTGCTGTTATGTGCATTTCGCTGTTTTCGCTG
>DBIU01000113.1 GCA_002304735.1 Ruminococcaceae bacterium UBA794
CGCCGCTCTCGCCGAGCGTGGCGGCGAACGAAAACGGCGCGCTGCCGAGCGTGATAAGCAAACTCGGCGGGTGAACTGCGCAATATCTCGCCATTTCGCGGATTTCGGTTATCCTCGCTGTAACGAATTACACATAGAAAACGTGTTGATTTTGTGGAATATCAACAAAAATTCGCGCGGCACTTGAAAAATTCTGTCAAAAGGTATATAATAAAGGTGAAGTCAAATTCAAAAAAGGAGGATAATGCAATGAAAGCATTCGGTATATTTATGGCAGGTCTTCTCGCTGCGGCAGGCGGCGTTGCCGCGGCTGCTTATATCGCCAAGAAAAAGCTCGATAAGGAGAACGAGGAGGATTACTTCGACGGCTGGGACGACGGCTTCGACGACGACTGGGACCTCGATTTCGACGAGGACGACGAGGACGAGGAGGCTAAGCCCGCCGACGGCGCCGCTAAAACCGTAAAGTCCGTTATCCCCGAGGAAAAGGACGATATCTTTGAGGAAGCTCCCGCCGATAACTCCGACGAGGAACTCTGATTTTGTCAAATTCGGCGCTTTCGGGCGCCGTTTTGCTTGAGCGGCGTTACTCTTTTTTCGCTCTTTTTGTTATTTTCAAAAAAATTAGCGTAAACCTCTTGAAAAATCTTCGTGGGTGTGTTATAATGTATTGTGTAAAACTAAACGGGCATAGAAAGAGGTGTTTTTTTTGAAGCACGTTGTTACTATTAACAAGGCTAGCCTTAAGGCTTCCGCCGAAAAGGGCGGCTGCGGTAAGTGCCAGAGCTCCTGCCAGTCCGCTTGCAAGACCTCCTGCACTGTCGCTAATCAGAAGTGCGAGGCTGAACGCTGAATCCCATGAACCCGCTCGTTTTCCTCGGGCGGGTTCGATTTTTGCCTGACGAATAAATATAAAGGAACCGAAAAATATGATACATAAGTTCAAACAGCTTGGCTATAACATCGTTCTCGACAGCGAGAGCAACGCCGTTCACGTTATGGACGACTGCGCGTATGATATGCTTGACCTCATCTCCGCGCCGATGAACGAGAATATGCCCGAGGTTTTCCTCTCGATGCTCCGCGATTATGACGAGAAAACGGTTCGCGAAACTTACCGCGAGCTTTTCGAGCTTTGGCGGAACGGCGCGCTTTTCGCTCCCGACGACTACGAGAAATACTCCGATACTATGGTGAAAAGCCCCGTCAAGAGTATGTGCCTGAATGTCGCGCACGACTGCAATCTCCGCTGCGGCTATTGTTTCGCGCAGACGGGCGATTTCGGCGGCGAACGCTGCATTATGCCGCCCGAAATCGGCAGAGCTGCCGTTGACTTCCTTATAAAGCAGAGCGCAAACCGCGAAAATCTCGAAACCGATTTCTTCGGCGGCGAACCGCTTATGGCTTGGAACACCGTCGTTGAAACGGTTAAATACGCGCGTTCAATCGAAAAACAGCACGGAAAGCGCTTCCGCTTCACAATCACCACAAACGGTATCCTCCTCGACGATGAGAAAATGAAGTTCATCAACGAGGAAATGTCGAACTGCGTTCTCAGCCTTGACGGCAGGCGCGAAACCAACGACAATATCCGCAAAACACTGAACGGCGGCGGTTCTTATGATATTATAGTGCCGAAATTCCAAAAGGTTGTCGAACAGCGCGAGCGCGACAAGAAAGACTACTATGTCCGCGCGACTTTCACCAAAAATAATCTCGATTTCGCCGAGGACGTTATTCACCTCAGAAGTCTTGGATTTATTCAGCTTTCGGCAGAGCCTGTCGTTACCGATGAAAAAGAGCCTTTCGCTATCACAAACGCGGATTTGCCGCGCATTTTCAATGAATACGACAGACTTTGCGAATATATGGCGGACGAAACGCACCCGCATTTCAACTTCTTCCATTTTATGGTTGACCTTGACCAAGGTCCGTGCGCGATTAAAAGGCTTCGCGGCTGCGGCTGCGGAAACGACTATGTCGCCGTTGAACCGCACGGCGATATTTACCCCTGCCATCAGTTCGTCGGTATAGAAAACTGGAAAATGGGCAATGTTAAGGACGGCGAAATTAATCAGGATATCAAGAATTATTTCGCGAAAACCCATATTTACAGCAAAAAAGGTTGCAGCGGCTGCTGGGCGAAATTCTACTGCTCGGGCGGCTGCAACGCAAACTCGTTCATCTACGAGGGCGACTGCCGCACTCCCCACGCTATCTCCTGCGAGCTTCAGAAAAAGCGCCTTGAATGTGCGCTCGCGCTTGAAGTTAACAAGGCTATGAAAGAATAACGCGAGGTTTCTATGAAAAAGCTTGTTTCCGTTATTATCGTATCGGTAATTTTGCTCGCGGGCTGCTCGAACGCGGGTTCGTCCGACGGCGCTTCCGATTCTTCGTCAACATCTTCGTCAGCCGTATCCGAAAGCGCTTCGCAAACCGCCGAAAGCAAAGCCGAGATTTACGCGCAGGCGGCGCTTTCCGCCGTCGAATTTCCTCAAATGCGGAAAATTTCCGACCCCGTCGAAATTGACGCGCTGTTCGGCTTCGATACCGCAGATTTCGCGGATTTTTCGTTCTATACCGAGCTTATGGGCGTTAATCTTAACAAGGTTATCTTCGTTAAGCCTGCCGACGGCAAGCACGACGCGGTTTCACAGGCTCTCAAGGCTTTCTTCGATGAAACCGTTGAGTCCGGCGCTTATTACCCCGCTCAGCAAAAATCCGCCGCCGGCGCACTTTTCGGCGAAACACCCGACGGGTTTGTTTTCATCATCTTCCACGAAAATGCCCAAACAGCAGTAGACGCGGTGAAGGCGCTTTAGTCGGTCGCTTCGCTCCAGTCGCTCCCGCGGGGCTTAAGACCTTTTTCTGAAGAAA
>DBIU01000103.1:0-4708 GCA_002304735.1 Ruminococcaceae bacterium UBA794
ATCGGGGAGAATAGAAATGACTTTTGAGGAAATGCGTGCGGAAATGCGGCGAAAGGTTGTTCCGGAGAACGTAATCCCGCAGAATATAATAGAATATCTTATGGACGACTCTGCGGAGCTGCCCGAGCTTGACGCGTTTACGTTCCTCAACCGTCTGCGTTCGCTCGGGATAGGCTCGGCTGATTTTCTGTATCTGCTTGAAGCGTGCGGTGCGCCCGCGCAGTGCGTTGAAAAGATAAAAAGAAATCCCGCGATGAATTTGCAAAATCTTATTCTCACGCTTGAAAATTCGGGACTTACGGCGAAGGATTACACCGTTATGCTGTACACCGCGCGGCAAATTTGGGAGAGAACGCTCACAATCCGCCTTGAAAAGACGGAGGACGCAGCCGAGGATATCGGATACGTCGATAATGCGCAGGAAGACGAGGAGGTTCGCGTTTCCGAAGCGGTCGGAAAGCAGCGTGAAATCGCCGAAGCTCCCGAAGCCGAGGAAGCCCCCGAAGAAGCAGCGGAAGAAGTCCCCGAAACCTATGATTATGCCGAGGAAGCGGACGAGGATTTCGACGAGCCGTCGCTCGAGGAAGTTTTAAGGCAGGTTCGGCTGCTCGACGGCAAGGGCGAGAGCGGCGAAAGCGTGAAAACCGCAGCCCAAAAAGCTCCCGAAGAGCCCAAAATTATCTATACCGAGGAAACGGAAGAAATTGAAGAATCCGAGCCGCCCGCGCACGATGTCGGCGGACTTACCTCCGATTTCTCCAAGATTTTCGATATTATAAAGGAAAACAAGCAGTCCGCGCGCGACGATGTTTCGGATAACGAAGCGGCTGATGAAAGCGATTTTGCGGAGGAAGCGGAGGAAATTCCTGCCGAAGAACCTGCGCCTGCTCGGACGGAAACAATGTCGGTTACGCGGATACTTGCGGGTATGCAGAAGGACGCGCCCAAAACAGCCGTACAGCGCGATATTTTTGACGACGAGGACGAGCCCGAAGCGCCCGTTGAGGACGAAGCGGAGCTTAGCGCTGACGAGGACTATTCCTATGACGGCGGCTCCGAAAACGACGGCACAGCGCCGCTTATCGAGATTGACCAGACGCTTTTCACCAAGGACAGACCGAAGATTACGCGCGAAGAAGAACGCGATGAAGAAGATTTCGCCGATGACGAGGAAGAAAAATCCACCGAAAAGCCCGCGAAACCGCGCGGAAAGTATTACACAAAGGCGATTATCGCGGGAGCTGTCGGAGCAGCGGCGCTTGCGGTTTTAGCTGTTTTCGCGGGAAAATTCGCAAAGGGAGGCGCACCGGAATTGTCCTTTGCAAAGACAAACGACGAGCTTTTTGCAAAGGTTTTCGAGTCCTATATGCCGGAGGAAGAAAGAGTTATCGGCGGCGGGAACATCTGCGCGTATTCCGATACCTGCGGGATTTTCGGCGAGCTTCTTGTCAATAAAAACGGCGGAGCGGATTTCTCGGACGGAAAGATAATTTACAGCGTTTCAAGCGATAAAATAGCGGCGGAGAGCTTCGACGGAACGGTTCTCGACGCGGCGAAATATATTACTCCGCCCGAAAAAACAAGCTTCGTGACCGCGTTTGAGCGGGACGGCGCGCTTTATTGCGTTTTCTCGGGCAGCGAAAGCGGAAAAGCGAACGAGTGCGGTTATATGAAGATTAAGGACGGAACGGCGCTTTTCACGGTTCGTCAGGACGGCGTTCTCAGCGATTTCTCGTTTGAGGACGGAAAAATCGCGCTCGGCTCGGTTTACGTTCCGAAATATTCAAAGAGCTTTTCCGCAGACGATACGGACGTTTATCTTCCGCGCCTCGGAAAGGACGAGAAAAAGCCGCTTGCCGCGGAAAACGTTGCCGCGAGCGGAACGAAAGGCTGCTCTTTTGCGGTTTGCGCGGAATACGCTCTCGACAGCGGCGAGAATATCGGCGCAAAGGCGGTTCTCGGCGACCCCGTTTCGGCGGGCGCGAACTACAAAGCCGCGTTTAACGGGAAAACGGACGACGGCGAGTACGGCTTGCTTGTAAGCTTTAAGGACGGAATTACCGCGAAAAAGTGCGAAAAAATTTCCGCGGCGGCTTTCGGAAAGGACTTTGCGGTAACGCTCGAGGGCGAAAACGCAAACCTGCGCTCGGCTGATTTCACGGCGAAAAGTGCGCTTTCAAACTTTGCGGAAAATGCAAAATCGCTGAAAATCTCGGGAAGCAGTTTGCTTGTCGGAAACGACGGCGGTTATTTCGCGGCGTTTGACTGCGGAGATATCTCGCAGCCGACCGCAATGAAGCTCACCAAAACAAACGGCGTTGTTTCGGGCGATTACGCGGCGGTATTCAGCGTTGACGGCGGGCTTGAAATCACGCTTTACAAAAGAAACGGCGAGAAAGCCGACGTTATCGGGAAATACACGAAAACGTTCACGGAGGACGAGCTGAAAACGCTCGTTCTAAAGGGCGCGGAAACGACGGCGTTTGCGGCTGATTCCTGCGGCGCGGCGTTCGAGTATTTCGACGGGGTATCCGTGATTTCGCAGTATGTTGTTTTCGGCAAAACCGAAGGCTCAAAGACGCTTTTCGACGACAAAACGGGCTTTACGAGAGCGTTCGCGTCCGACGGCAAGATTTACGCGGTTAGCTCGAAGGGCTTCGACTGCGTAACCGGCAAAAATACTTGACAGAACAAACGTTTTTGTTGTATAATATAATAATGGCATTGTGCAAAAACGGCGGTAAAAATATGCGGGAGTGACGCTGATGGACGAAAAAAAACGCGCAAGAATTATGAGGATATGTCGGATTGCGGCGATAATTCTCGCCTTGGTAATGATTGCGGGACTGATTATAGAGCCGTTTTTCAACTGATTTTCCTGTGATGTTGATATAAAAGGAATGATTTAATGGGTTTGATTTACAATAACGGATTGGCGGGAAGCGGCGTTTCCAAAAAATCTCCGCGTAAAAAGCCGTTCAAGCGCTTTTGGGAAATGTTCATCAGAAAATTCTGGATTTTGTTCCAGATTAATATGATTTACGTTCTTTTCTGTATCCCGATTGTCACAATCGGTCCGGCAACGGCGGCGATGACGGCTCTTATGAGGAATATTTACCTCGAAAAGCCGCAGTTTGTTTTCCACGACTTCAAAGAGGAGTTTAAGAAAAATTTCAAGCAGGCGCTTCCGATAGGGCTTCTCGACCTTGCGGCGCTGTTTATGGGGAATTTCGTTATTTACTATTATTACGTTCACCACGCGGATATGGACGTCACGGCAAAGGTGCTGATGGTGCTTTCGCTTCTTGCGTCTATTTTCGTGATTATGATGAGCTTTTATATCTACCCGCAGATTGTGGCTCTTGACCTAAAGCTCGGCGCGATTGTAAGAAACTCGATTCTTCTCGTTTTCTTAAATCCTCTCGGCGATATCATAACGCTCGCGCTGTTTTTCGGCTATGCGGCGCTTATCTGGTGGTTTTTGTGGCCTGTTCTGATGTTAATTCCCGTGCTGCCGTTCGGATGGATTGCGTTTGTCGCGGTATTTACCTGTTATCCGACAATTCAAAAGGTTCTCATTAATCCGTATTACGAGAAAACGGGCGAGAAAAATCCCGAAATTCCCGATTATGAGGAAGAAGCAGTTTTCAGCGACCGCGGCGGAGATGAAGCCGAGATTGACCTCAGGAAAAAGGAAAAGACTTCCGTTCATCGCGGCGGAAAGATAATAAAGTAATGCGAAAAATTATTAATCAACAGTAAAAAACACATATTAAGGAAGGGTTTTATTATGGCTTCAAGCGTTATTGTCGGAACTCAGTGGGGCGACGAGGGCAAGGGCAAAATCATTGACATTATGGCGAAAAAAGCGGACGTTGTTATACGCTCAAGCGGCGGAAACAACGCGGGACATACCGTCGTTCACGGAAACGATGTGTACAAGCTTCATCTTCTTCCGTCGGGAATACTTTACCCGCAGACGATTTGCCTTATAGGAAGCGGCGTTGTCGTTGACCCTGGCGTTCTTCTCGGTGAAATTGCGGAGATGAACAAGCACGGGGTAACCTGCGATAATCTCAGGATAGACGCGCGCGCGGACGTTATTATGCCGTGGCACAGGGAGCTTGACAAGCTTGAGGAAGAATTTAAGGCGAAGCAGACGGGCGTTAACGTCGGCACAACGGGCAGAGGAATAGGTCCGTGCTATGCGGATAAGGCTGACAGAGTTGGCGTTCGTATGTACGACCTCGTTCACCCGGAGTGTCTGAAAAAGCTTGTGAAGAACACGGGCGAACTGAAAAATCTCATTATTGAGAAGGTTTACGGCGGAAAGGCGTTCGACCTTGACGCTGTTTTTGAGGAATACAAGGCTTACGGCGAAAAGCTCGCAAAGTATATCACAGACGGCTCCGTTCTCGCATTTGACGCGTATAACGAGGGCAAAAACGTGCTTTTCGAGGGCGCGCAGGCGACGCTCCTTGACATTGATTTCGGAACGTATCCCTATGTAACCTCTTCTCACCCGATAGCGGGCGGCGCGTGCGTCGGCACGGGAATAGGTCCGAAGATTATCGACGAGGTTATCGGCGTCGGAAAGAGCTATACCACAAGAGTTGGAAACGGTCCGTTCCCCACGGAGCTTGACAACGAGCTTGGCGAAACCATAAGAAATAAGGGCGGAGAATTTGGCGCAACAACAGGCAGACCG
>DBIU01000103.1:4862-8113 GCA_002304735.1 Ruminococcaceae bacterium UBA794
AAAAAGTCCGACGGAACCGTTCTCAGCGACTTCCCGATGACGCTTGAGGAGCTTGCCGACTGCACTCCCGTATACGAGGAAATCGAGGGATACACGGGCGATATTTCCGCCTGCCGCAAGTTCGAGGAGCTTCCCGAGAAGTGCCGCGCGTATATAACTCGGCTTGAGGAGCTTTGCGGCTGTCCGATTAAAATACTCGGCGTCGGCGCGGGCAACGACCAGGTTATTTTCCGCTGATGAGAATAATATTCATCGGCGACGTTGTCGGAAAAAACGGCTGCGACGCGCTTTCCTCAAAGCTTTTCGAGATTAAGAACGACTATAAGGCGGAGCTTGTTATAGTAAACGGCGAAAACAGCGCCGAGGGCAACGGCGTCGACCGCCGCTCGGAGCAGGCGATTTTTGACGCGGGCGCGGACGTTATCACAACGGGAAACCACGCGTTTAACAAGCACGAGATTTACGAAGAATTTGAGCGCTGCGAGCGGCTTATTCGTCCGGCGAATTTCGGAAGCGCGATTTCGGGAAACGGTATGTGCGAGCTTGATTTCGGGCGCTATAAGGTCTGCGTGATAAACCTTATCGGAACGGCTTTTATGCAGCCTGTGGATAATCCGTTTAAGTGCGCGGAGGAGCTTCTTTCAAAGACGACCGCAAAGAATATTATCGTTGATTTTCACGCGGAAGCGACCTCGGAAAAGCGCGCAATGGGCTTTTTTCTTGCGGGAAAGGTTTCGGCTGTTCTCGGAACGCACACTCACGTTCAGACTGCGGACGAGCAGGTTATCGACGGCACGGGTTATATAACGGACGTTGGAATGACGGGCGCCGCCGACTCTATTCTCGGCGTTGAAAAAGACATTATAATAGAAAAATTTCTCACATATCGTCACATCAGACACGTTTTTGCAGGCGGCGAATGTAAAATTTGCGGCGTTTGCCTTGAAATTGATGAAAAAAGCGGAAAATGCGTTTCGATTGAACGTTTTTGCAGAAATTCAAAATAAATCATACTAATAGAAAGGTGAAACATAATCGTTTCATAAGGTGAGTAAAATGGAAGTGGTAAAGGTATCGGCGCACTCCGTTCCGAAGTCGGTTGCGGGCGCAATCGCGGCTGTTGTACGCGAAAACCGCGAGGTTGAGGTTCAGGCTGTCGGCGCGGGCGCTGCAAATCAGGCTGTAAAGTCAATCGCAATCGCGAGAAGCTATATGGCGCTTGTGGGAGTTGACCTTATCTGCATACCTGCGTTCACGACCGTCATTATTGACGACGAGGAACGCACGGCGATGAAATTTATCGTAGAGCCGCGCTGAAATTGAGAAAAATACTTCTGATAACAACGGGCGGAACGATAGCCTGCTCCGATACGACCGGCGGCAGAACTCCCGAAAGCACGGCGAACGAGCTTCTTGAAAGCGTTTCCGAGCTTCCCGAAAATGTGGAAATCGACTGCGTTTCGCCGTTTTGCAAGGACAGCACGGATATGTCGCCGAGAGAATGGACGGCGCTTGCGAGGCTTATCCGCGATAATTATGAGGATTACAGCGGCTTTGTGATAACGCACGGCACGGATACGCTCGGCTATGCGGCGGCTGCGCTTTCCTGCCTTATCGAGAACAGCGAAAAGCCCGTTGTGCTTACGGGGAGTATGAAGCCGATGAAAACTGCGGGTTCGGACGCTCCCGCTAACCTCAGAAACGCGCTTTTTTGCGCTGCCGAGGATAATTCACGCGGAGTTTGCGTTTCATTCGACGGAAAAATCATCGACGGCAGAAGCGTGGTGAAGGTTGACACGGAGAGCGTTTCTGCGTTCGAGAGCGTAAACGAGCGCGAAAAACAGCACGGCGAAACGGTTTTTTACGATAAAATGGACGAAAACGTTTCCGTTGTTACGATAATTCCGGGCGCAGAACCGCCGATTATTCCCGAAAACGTGAAAGCGGTCGTTGTTCTCGGGCTTGGAACGGGCGGAATACCGTCCTGCCGCGGCTGGGCGGAATGGCTCGGCGCACTGCTTGAACGCGGCATTTACGCTGTGATGTCAACGCAGGTCCTGCGCGGCGGAAGCAATCTTTCGCTCTATAAGGTCGGAAGCGGGCTGCTCGAAAAGCGCGGCGTTATCGACGCGGGAAAAATGACCGCTGAATATGCTGCAATGAGAACGATGTTCGCGCTTGCTTATTCAAATGATTTCGAGAGCTTCAAGCGTGTTTTTCTTCAGAATAAACAATAAACCGAAAGGCTTTATATTATGAAATGTATTCCCGTTGAACAGCTTAACACAGCCGCAAAATCGCCCGAACTGCTTATAAGCGACGGCGAAAAAATCTACGCCGAGCAGATTGAAAATGCCGCTCGGGGTATCTTCGAGCGCCGTGAAAAAAGACCCGTTGTGCTGCTTTCGGGGCCGTCGGGTTCGGGGAAAACGACGTCCGCGCACAGGATAGCGGTTTTGCTCGCGGATATGGGCTGCAAGGCGCACACGATTTCAATGGACAACTATTTTCTTCCGATGCACGAAAACGAAGCTGCGCGCGATGAAAACGGAAAAATCGACTTTGAAAGTCCGCTGAGGCTTGATATTCCGCTGTTTAAGAAGCATCTCGAGATGCTTTTCAAGGGCGAGGAGATTGACATTCCCTCGTTTGACTTTGCGAAACAAGAGCGAATGAGCGGAATGCCGCTTAAAAGAACGCGCGGCGATATCGTTATCCTTGAGGGAATACACGCGCTAAATCCGCTTGTGACAGGCAATTCCGAGGACTTCACGACCTGCGTTTACGTCAGCGTGAGAACGCGAATTTGCGACGGAGATAAGCTTCTTCACCCGTCGAAAATCAGACTTATGCGCAGACTTATGCGCGACAAGCTGTTTCGCGGAAGAAGCATAAGCGATACTTTTGAGTTTTTCAAGTCAGTTGAGCGCGGCGAAAATCTTTATATTATGCCGTACAAGAACCGCGCGGATTTTGATATCGACACGTTTATCGAGTACGAGCCGCTCGTTTACCGCGATATTCTGCTTCCCGAGCTTGAAGCGGCTTCCGAGGACTTCGCGGATTACGGCGATTATTCTGACATCGAGTATTTCCTCAAGCTGCTCTCGCCCGTCGACAGCAGTATAGTACCCGAAAATTCCCTCATCAGAGAGTTTATCGGCGGGTGACGCTTCGCGGCAAAGCACCAAACTCGGCAAGTGAACCGCACATTGCGCAAAGTTGTGATGTTGCACCGCGAAGCGCTTAAA
>DBIU01000026.1:0-13623 GCA_002304735.1 Ruminococcaceae bacterium UBA794
ACCCGACCTTTGCGGACGCGTTCGAGAAGAACAACTCCTGCGTGCTTAACGGAGGCGTTTGCGTGACGAAATTTACGGGTTCGAGAGGAAAGAGCGGCACTTCCGACGCTTCCGCGGAATTTGTCGGAGAAATCCGTATGCTTCTCGACAAAAGAGGCGTAATCTGGCAGACCGGCGAAATGGGTAAGGTTGATATAGGCGGCGGCGGAACCGTTGCAAAATATATCGCAAACCTCGACGTTGACACGATTGACGTTGGCGTTCCCGTTATTTCGATGCATTCGCCTTACGAAATTACCGCGAAAACCGATGTTTATGCGGCTTACAAGGCGTTTGAAGCGTTTATTGACGCATAATTTATCATAAGGTCACCTCTAAAAAAAGGACAAATTCATTCACTTTGCTCCTCCGTTTTGCATATAGTTTACGGGGGAGTGGTGAATTATGGCGCGGAGTTTTTTCAAAAAGCTCGGGATAAAGCTGATTGCGGCGGGAATGGTTATGACGGGACTTCTGGTTATACTTGACCTTAGCTTTCGTCCCGTTATCGAAACCGTTAACGCGTATAAATGTCACGAGCTTGTAAGCCGTCTGATAAACGACGCTGTTTCAGCCGAAATCGAGAACGAGAACGCGGGTTATTCAAAACTTGTTAATCTAACCGCGAACGCAGAGGGCGAGATTATGTCGCTTGAAAGCAACGTGATGAACATTAACAAGCTGAAAACGCGGATTGTTCATCGGCTGGAGCGTGAAATAGCAAGGCTTCCCGATGTGGATATTCAAATTCCGATAGGAACGCTTCTTGGTATTCAGCTTCTCCACGGAAAGGGTTTTGGAGTCGGAATGACGGTTCAGCCGGTTGGCTATGCTTCCGCGTCAATAATAAGCGAGTTTTCGGAGGCGGGGCTTAATCAGACGCTTCACAGAATTGTGATTGAGATTGACGCCGACGTTGACGCGATTATTCCGGGATATTCGACAAGAGTTCCCGTAAAAACAACGATTGTCGCCGCTGAAACGGTGATTGTCGGGAGAGTTCCGAACGCGTACACGCACGTTGTGGCTTCCGAGTCGCTTGACGGTTACCTAAACGATTATGGCGCGGTGGAATGAAATTGGAGATTAAAAATGGATTTTATTGAAGCGAAAAAGCGCGTTGCAGAGCTTACCGAAAGGCTTGAAAAGGCAAATCGCGAGTATTATGAGCTTGACAGCCCCACGCTTGAGGACGACGAATACGACGCTTTAATGCGCGAGCTTAGGTCGCTTGAAAGCGAATTTCCCGAGCTTTTGAGCGAAAATTCGCCCTCGCAGAGGGTCGGCGGAGTGGCTTCGGCAACGTTTGAGAAAGTTGCTCATTCCGTTCAAATGGCGAGCTTGCAGGACGTTTTCGGCGAAGGCGAAGTGCGCGGTTTTTACGAGCGCGTTGCCGAGCAGGGAGCGGAGGAATTTACCGTTGAACCGAAAATCGACGGATTATCCGTATCGCTTGAGTATGAGAACGGCGTTTTTGTACGCGGTTCAACGCGCGGCGACGGCTTTATCGGCGAGGATATTACCGCAAATCTCAAAACAATCCGTTCAATTCCGCTTAAACTAAAGGATAATCTCCTGTTGCTCGAGGTTCGCGGAGAGGTTTATATGCCAAAGCAGAGCTTCGCGAAGCTTTGCGAAATTCAAGAGCAAAACGGCGAGCCGCTTCCAAAAAATCCAAGAAACGCCGCGGCGGGTTCGCTTCGACAGAAAGACAGCAAAATTACCGCCGAACGCGCTCTCGATATCTTTTGCTTCAACGTTCAGCGCGTTGACGGAAAGAGCTTTTCTTCGCACTCCGAGAGCCTTGAATATCTGAAAGAACAGGGATTTCGGGTAATTCCCGATTACCGCGTCTGTAAAAATCTTGAAGAAATTCTTGCGCGAATAAAAGAAATCGGGGAAATGAGGACTTCGCTTCCGTTCGATATCGATGGCGCTGTCGTTAAGGTAAACGACCTGCGGCTGCGCGAGGAAATCGGCGCTACCGCAAAGGTTCCGAAATGGGCGGTTGCTTTCAAGTATCCTCCCGAGGAAAAGGAAACCAAGCTGAATACTATCGAAATAAACGTCGGCAGAACGGGCGCGCTTACTCCCGTGGCGGTGTTCGACCCTGTTCAGCTTGCGGGAACGACGGTTTCGCGCGCTGTTTTGCATAATCAGGATTATATCTCCGAGAAAGATATACGCGTCGGCGACAGAATTGTCGTGAGAAAGGCGGGAGATATTATTCCGGAGGTTGTTCGGAGCGTTTCTCACGCGGAGGGTTCGGAGAAGTTCTTTATTCCTGCAAAATGTCCCGTGTGCGGCGCGGAAGCCGTTCGCTACGAGGACGAGGCGGTTATTCGCTGCCAAAATATCGACTGTCCCGCGCAGCTTTTGCGGTCAATCGAGCATTTCGCTTCGCGCGGAGCAATGAACATCGACGGACTCGGCGAAGCTGTTGTTAAACAGCTCGTTGAAGCGGGCTTTGTGAAAACCGTTGCGGATTTGTATACGCTTGATATTCAGGAGCTTACCGAGCTTGAGCGTTTCGGCAGAAAATCGGCTGAAAATCTGCTCAATTCAATTGAAAATTCAAAGAAAAACAACCTTTCAAGGCTTATTTTCGCGCTTGGAATTAAGGGTATCGGCAGCCGCGCGGCGGTGCTTCTCTGCGAGCGCTTCGGGAATATGGACGCGATTATGGCGGCTTCCGAGGAGGAGATTGTCGGAATAGAGAAATTCGGCGATATTCTCGCGAAATCCGTTTACACGGCAATGCGCGAACCTCACAGAAAAGAGCTTATCGCGCGTTTGAAAGAGCTTGGGCTGAATATGACCTATGAAAGCGCGAAAATTTCGGATAAATTCGCGGGGCTTACTTTCGTTCTCACGGGAACGCTCCCCACGCTGAAGCGCGAGCAGGCAAAGGAAATGATTGAAAAGCTCGGCGGAAAGTGCTCGGGGTCGGTTTCAAAAAAGACAAGCTATGTTCTCGCGGGAGAAGAAGCCGGCTCTAAGCTTGACAAAGCGAACGAGCTTGGAATTACGGTTATCAATGAAGAGCAATTCTTAAAAATGATAGAAAATCAGGAGGATTAAATAATGGGAATGACAATGACTCAGAAAATTCTGGCAAAGCATGCGGGACTTGATTCCGTCGTCGAGGGACAGCTTATCAGAGCAAAGCTCGATATGGTTCTCGGAAACGATATCACAAGCCCCGTGGCAATAAACGAGTTCAACAAGAACGGTTTTACGGGAATTTTCGACAAGAACAAGATTTCGCTTGTTATGGACCACTTCACGCCTAACAAGGATATCAAGGCTGCAATTCAATGTCAGCAGTGCCGCAATTTCGCGGATAAGTATGATATCGTGAACTTCTATGATGTAGGAAATGTGGGAATAGAACACGCTCTGCTTCCCGAAAAAGGTCTTGTTATCGCAGGCGACTGCGTTATCGGCGCGGACAGCCACACTTGTACATACGGCGCGCTCGGCGCTTTCTCAACAGGCGTCGGTTCAACGGATATGGCTGCGGGTATGGCGACAGGCGAGGCTTGGTTCAAAGTTCCTTCCGCAATCAAGTTTAACCTCACGGGAAAGCTCAATAAGTGGGTGAGCGGAAAGGATGTTATTCTGCATATTATCGGTGAAATCGGCGTTGACGGCGCACTTTATCAGTCGATGGAGTTCACGGGAGAGGGTCTGAAGAGCCTTTCAATGGACGACAGGCTTTGTATGGCGAATATGGCAATCGAAGCGGGTGCGAAGAACGGCATTTTCGAGGTTGACGAGGTTACGCTCGACTACATAAAGAGCAGAACGACGCGTACTCCCGAAGTGTTCAAGGCTGACGAGGACGCGCACTATAACCGCGTTATCGACATAAACCTCAGCGAAATCAAGCCGACCGTTTCTTTCCCGCATCTTCCCGAGAACACAAAGACGATTGACGAAGCGGAGAAGCTCAAAATTAAAATCGACCAAGTTGTAATCGGCTCCTGCACAAACGGCAGATACAGCGACCTTGAAACCGCTGCGGCTGTGGTTAAGGGCAAAAAGGTTGCAAAGGGCGTCCGCGCAATCGTAATTCCCGCTACGCAGCAGATTTATCTTGACGCGCTCAGAAACGGTTTGCTTGAAATCTTTGTTGAAGCGGGAATGGTGGTTTCCGCGCCAACCTGCGGACCTTGCCTCGGCGGTCATATGGGTATTCTCGCTCCTCACGAGAGAGCCGTTTCCACAACCAACCGCAACTTTGTCGGAAGAATGGGCGATGTGACCTCGGAGGTTTATCTCGCAAGCCCCGCTGTCGCTGCGGCAAGCGCTCTCAAGGGCTATATTTCGGGGGAGTTTGAGTGATGATTAAACACGTTATTATCTGGAAGCTAAAGGATATGCCCGAAAGCGAAAAGGCTGAACATAAGCGCCTTATCAAAGAAGGTTTAGAGTCTTTGAACGGCAAAATCGAGGGGTTAACCGAGATTAAGGTGATAACAGAGCTTCTTTCGACCTCAACGGGAGATTTGATGCTCGACAGCACTTTCACAAGCGCCGAAGCTCTCAAAGGCTATTCCGTTCACCCCGAACACGTTAAGGTTGCGGACGAGCGCGTAAGACCGTTCGTTGCGGACAGAAAATGCGTTGATTTTGAAATATAAGGAGAATTGATATGAAAGCACACGGAATTGTACATAAGTACGGAGATAACGTTGACACGGACGTAATTATCCCCGCGCGTTACCTCAACACATCCGACCACAAGGAGCTTGCTTCTCACTGTATGGAGGATATCGACAAGGACTTCGTTAAAAAGGTCAAGGACGGCGATATTATTGTCGCGAATATGAATTTCGGTTGCGGAAGCTCCCGCGAGCACGCTCCGATTGCAATTAAGGCAAGCGGAATAGGCTGCGTTATCGCGTCGACCTTTGCGAGAATTTTTTACAGAAACGCTATTAATATCGGTCTGCCTATTCTCGAATGTGACGAAGCGGCTAAGGATATCGACGACGGAAACGAGGTTGAAATCGACTTCGATACGGGTATTATAACAAATATTACCAAAAACAAGACCTACAAGGCACAGCCTTTCCCCGAATTTATCAAGGATATCATCAATAAGGGCGGGCTTCTCAACTCTTTGAAGAAATGAGAATTGATATAAAAGCCGCCGAGCTTTCCGACGTCGAGGGAATGAGCAGAGTTGTGGATAGCTGCTGGCGAGAGAATTACAAGTCGTTTTTTTCGCAGGAGATGATTGAGCGATACACGGGAGAATGTCGCCGAAGAAGCTTCACAAAGCTGATTGTCGATGGGAAGTATATATATGCGCTTCTTGTCGATGGAGAGATTTGCGCCGTCTGCGCGGGAGAATGTTGCGAGGACAAGGCTTTCGACGGCTTTGTTTCAATAATGATGCTTTACACAGCTCCTGAAATGCAGCATAAAGGATACGGAAAAAAGCTGCTGATGTATTCTCTGCGCGAGGCGAGGAAAAAAGGCTACAAAGGCGCCGTTCTTGAAACTGCCGAGAAAAACGCAAACGCAAGGCGGTTTTATGAGAAATTCGGCTTTTCGGAAAGAAAAGCTTCCGCGAGGGAATTTGACGGCGTGAAATATATCACATATAAAATTGATTTCTGATGAAAGGAAACAGGGTAATGGAAAAGAATATTGCGGTTATTAAGGGCGACGGAATAGGACCGGAAATTGTTTCGGAAGCGATGAAGGTGCTTGATAAGGTTGCGGAGAAGTTCGGACATAAGTTTAACTACGAGCAGCTTCTTATGGGCGGCTGTTCAATCGACGCAAACGGCGTTCCGCTCACAGATGAAACAATCGAACGCTGCAAGGCTTCTGACGCTGTTCTTATGGGTTCAATCGGCGGTAATACGACAACCTCGCCGTGGTACAAGCTTCCCGCAAATCTTCGTCCCGAAGCGGGCTTGCTGAAGCTCAGAAAATCGCTCGGACTTTTCGCGAATTTACGACCGTGCGTGCTTTTCCCGCAGCTTTCCGAGGCTTGCCCGCTCAAAAAGGAGATTGCGGACAAGGGCTTTGATATGCTGATTATGAGAGAGCTTACGGGAGGACTTTATTTCGGCGAGCGTAAAACCGAGGAAATAGATGGCGTTATGACTGCCGTTGATACGCTTTCATACAACGAAAACGAAATCCGCAGAATTGCCGTAAAGGCTTTCGATGTCGCTATGCAGCGCCGCAAAAAGGTTACAAGCGTTGATAAAGCGAACGTTCTCGATTCTTCAAGGCTTTGGAGAAAGGTCGTCGAGGAGGTTGCAAAGGATTATCCCGAGGTAACGCTCGAGCATATGCTTGTCGATAACAGCGCAATGCAGCTAGTAAAAGACCCCGCGCAGTTTGACGTAATGGTAACGGAGAATATGTTCGGAGATATTCTTTCGGACGAGGCTTCGATGATTACAGGCTCAATCGGAATGTTAGCTTCCGCTTCGATGAACGAAACAAGCTTCGGTTTGTACGAGCCGAGCGGCGGCTCTGCGCCCGATATTGCAGGTCAGAACAAGGCAAATCCGATTGCGACAATTCTTTCTGCGGCGATGATGCTTCGTTATTCGTTTAAGATGGATAAAGAAGCCGACGCTGTTGAGAACGCGGTTAATAAGGTTCTTGAAAACGGTATTCGCACAGGCGATATTATGAGCGACGGAATGACGCTTGTTTCCTGCTCGGAAATGGGCGATAAAATTGCCGAGTTTATCTGATTTTCGCGAGGTTTTATGAAAAAAACGATTATTAATGCAATAAGCGCGGCGCTTCTTATTTCAATCGCTTCATATTGCAATCTGATTAGCGGGAATAAGTATGTCGGAGCGGTTTTGTTTGCGTTCGGGTTAATTATTGTCTGCCGCTACTCAATGTGCCTTTTCACGGGAATGGCGGGTTATATTAACAAAAAGAATATCCCCGATTTTCTCATCGCAACCGTTGTAAACTGCGTTTTTGCGTTTGGGTTTGGCGTTCTCGGTTCGTTTAATCCCGCTGTTAAAGAAAAAGCAATCGAGGTTTGCTCGGGAAAACTTGCGAACAATCTGCTGTGGCTGTTTGTTTCGGCGATTTTCTGCGGTATTCTGATTTATTTCGGCGTTGATTTCTTCAAAAAAACGGGTAATTACATAGGAATTATTTTTGCAATTCCTATTTTCGTTCTCTGCGGATTCGACCATACGGTTGCCGATTTGTTTTACTACGGCGCTTCGGGAGCTTACAGCGCTGCGGATTTGCTTCCGCTTGCCGTAATTATTCTCGGAAATATCGCGGGAAGCAGCGTTATGCGCGCGCTTATTTTCGGCGGAAAAAGGGAACAGTGATAACGATTTTTTTGATAACAATTTATAACTTTTTGAGCAAACATTCCCTTTAATATTTCTTCGGGCTGTGAAAATAATAATGTTGCAAAGGCAATCAATCAATTTTTCGTTTTAATCGCAAAAGACCTTTGCTTATTATTGATTTCAAGGAGATTTATTATGTCTAACAAACAGTCCAAGGCTAATCTTAACAACATCAAGATGCAGGCTGCCAACGAAGTAGGCGTTACCCTTAACAACGGCTATAACGGCGACCTCACCGCAAGACAGGCAGGTTCTATCGGCGGTATGATGGTTAAAAAGATGATTGAGTCTTACGAGCAGAGCGCAAAGTAAGCTTTCTTTACGACCTGAAGCAATCCCTCGGGCAAAAGTCCGAGGGATTATTTTTTTGAATACTTGACAATTAATTACATATTGTGCTATAATATATTAAATATATGGTCACCTCTAAAAACCTTGTTTGAGTGAAAATGCGCATAGCACGCCGACTGCTTTGTCAAACCTCCTCGTAAGGCATACAGCCTTACTTTGTCGGCTTTTCTCGCATTCGGCGCACTCTACCCATTTTCACTTTTCAAACCGATTTTTAGAGGTTCCCATATGTTTTTTGTAATTCTCTTGATATGGGAGGCTGTAATTATGAATAATTTCTTTAAGAAATCCGCGGCGCTCGCTCTTGCGGTTGTTTTACTGTCAACGGGCTGCGCGGGAAATACCGTTAAGGAAGGCGAGAGCGGCTCTTCGCCGGAAAGCTCGGTTTCCGGGTCCGTTTTAGATAATTCGGGTCAGCAAAGCACGGGAGAATATTCCGCAGGCGGAAATCCCGTGGGCGGCGAAAGTACATATTCGCCCGAAAATTCATCGACTTCGGCTGAAATGTCGTCAAGCGGAGAAAGTTCAACCGACTCCGACTACTCCGCGCCTCCTCAGAGCAGCTCGTCAAGTTCGTCTTCGAGCGCTTCTTCGTCAAGTTCATCGGCAAGCGTTCCGTCGGGTGAGATTTCCTGCGAGGTTAAATCGGGAAGCACTTGGGAAGAAGGCGGAAATAAATGCGGTTCCGCCGAAATTGTCATAAAAAATAACACGGGAAGCGCCGTTAGAAGCTGGAAAGTAAGCTTTACCGTTCCGAACGGCTTCAAAATCACAAATTCGTGGGGCGGAAGCTTTTCGGTTAACGGTTCGACAGTGACCGTTTCCAACGTTGATTACAACGGAAATATTCCCGCGGGCGGTTCGGTTTCGGGCGGCTTTAATTACAGCTCGCCGACTGCGCTCAATTCATCAAGCGGCTCGGGAAGCGGCACGGTTTCAAGCAGCTCAAGCGCTTCTCAGAGCAGTCAAAGCAGTACTCACGTTCAGAGCAGCAGCCAAAGCTACACTCCGCCGACAGGCGAGGTGAAAGAGCTTCTCACGCGCTCCGATAAGGCGGTTCAGGGCGATGATTGGCTTCACACGGACGGCAATAAAATTCTTGATAAAAACGGCAAGCAGGTTTGGCTTACGGGCGTTAACTGGTTCGGCTACAATACGGGAACAAACACGTTTGACGGTCTTTGGAACAGTCAGCTCGTTCCGTCGGTAAAGGCAATCGCCGACCACGGATTTAATTTGATAAGAGTGCCGATTTCGGCTCAGCTTATAAATCAATGGGCTGCGGGCGAGTATCCGAAGGCAAATTACAACAACGCTTACAATCCCGAGCTTAACAATATGAACAGCCTCGAGATTTTTGAGTATTTTTTGAAGCTCGCGGAAGAAAACGGCTTGAAGGTTATGCCCGATATTCACTGCGCGGAAACGGACGCAATGGGTCATAATGTAAATCTCTGGTACACGGACAAGGTTTCCGTAAACGACTATTACCGTGCGCTTGAGTGGCTTGCTTCGCGTTATAAAAACAACGATACCATTATCGCTATTGATATCAAAAACGAACCTCACGGCAAGCAGAATGAACAAAACAAGGCGATTTGGAACAATTCAACCGATATCAACAACTGGAAATATACTGCGGAAACGGCTGCGAAGAAAATTCTTGCAATTAATCCGAACGTGCTTATAATGGTCGAGGGAACGGAGATTTATCCTAAGAGCAAGTCGAATATGGATTATAAGTCGCAGAACGCCGATGATTACTATTTCAACTGGTGGGGCGGAAACCTGCGCGGCGTAAGGGATTATCCCGTTAATCTCGGCAAATATCAGAACAAGCTTGTTTATTCTCCTCACGATTACGGTCCGACGGTGTACGAGCAGCCGTGGTTTAAGGGCGGATACAGCTATGAAAGCTTGATGAGGGATTGCTGGAACGACAACTGGCTATATATTCAGAAAGAAAACATCGCGCCGCTGCTCATCGGAGAATGGGGCGGCTTTATGAGAGAGCCTAACCTTACTTGGATGACCTGTATGCGTACGCTTATCAAGAATTATCACTTAAATCACACTTTCTGGTGCTATAACGCTAATTCGGGCGATACGGGCGGACTTGTTCTCGACGACTTCAAGACTTGGGATACGGAAAAATACAATTTTGTAAAAGAAGTTCTCTGGCAGGAGAGCGGAAAGTTTGTCGGTCTTGACCACGCAATTCCTCTCGGTGAAAACGGAATTGCTCTTTCCTCGGCAAAGGGACTGTAACAACACAGAGAAACAGAGGTGAAAATATGGGGAAAAAGGTCTTGCGCGTAATCGGCTACGTTTTATGCGGACTTATGCTTGCAGTATGTATATTTCTGATTGTTACAGCGGCGGCTTTCAAATCGTCGGATATAGTGAATGTGTTCGGCGTGAATATTTTCGTCGTTCAGACGGACGAAATCCCGACTGCGCCGAGAAACAGTGCGCTTATTGTGCAGAAATGCGAGCTTAGCGATGTAATAAACGGAAAGCTGCTTCTCTACACAAAGGGCGAGAACAAAAAGCCGACAACCGGCTACGCAAAGGAATACTACGCCGAGGACGGAGTTTATTACATTAAAGTCCTCGAAAGCGGCGGGGAATACACTCTCCCCGAAAGCGACCTTGTGGGCAGGGCGGATTATTGCAGTATCGTTCTGGGCGCGATTATAGGCTTCGTAAAGTCACCGTTCGGAATTTTCTGCATTGCGGTTTTGCCGTGCGTCGCACTTGTGCTTTACGATATCATAAGAGCTTTTGCCGCAAGACGACCGCTTCCGGAGGTTATTCCGCAGGTAAAAAATATGACGAGCGACGATTTTGTAAGTCCCTCGGGGATATCGGTTTCGGACGACGGAAAGGGAGCTTATTCGAGAAACAGCCGCAAAACGGGAGCAGGCGCGGACGAAGTTCTTTTCTCGTATACAGCAAAACAAAGAAAGCCCGCTCCCGCTCAGCGGCCGATTATTCCGCTTAATGATAAGAAGCCCGAAGAACAGTCGGAAAAAACGGCTGCTTCTGCGGAAAAATCCGTTAAGGAGCTTTTGAGATATAAGGACGAAATGCCGCAGGATAGAGTGATTATCCGAAATAAACCCGAAATTCCTCCCGAAAAAGCCGATGTTCCTCTCAAAAAGCCCGAAAAGACGGCTGAAATTTCCGGATTTGCTTCAAGCGACTCAAGCGACGCTTTCTTTACGCAGTCAAGAGTTCCGCAGATAGGCAGGCAGCTTCCGAAAACTCCGCAGGTGACTGTCGACGAGCTGCGCGAGGACGAGAAAAGCGCCGCGTATCCGACAAGAGGCTCGGCAAAACGCAGCGCTCAGATTATCGCAAACAAGCGAGTCGAGGACCTTATGAAAGACGAGGACGACTCTCGCGACAAATCAAGGTACGAGGTTGACGATATTCTTTCGGGACTGTCAAATAAGCATTAAATAACGCGCTCCGTGAAAATTCGCGGGGCGCGTTCTTTTTTGGACAAACGCAGAATACAATTGCGTATGATACAGTTTTCAATAAAGAATACGCGCGTGCGTTTTGATTTCACATTTTTTGCGGTAATGGCTTTCTTCTTGATGACGGACGGGGGAGCGTTCGGCTTTTCGGCAATTTTAGCCTGCGCTTTGCACGAAATTTCGCATCTCGTTATGATGATAATTTTCTCAATTCCGACCGAAACGATAACCTTCTACGGCGCGGGAATACGCATTTCCTCGGAGAAAATTCTGCGCGCTCCGCGTCTGCAAAGAAACGTCATTCTCCTTGCGGGAAGCGCGGGAAACTTGATTTTTGCGGCTGTTTTATGGGTTTCGGGAGAAAAAATCGCTGCATTTATAAACCTTTTCACGGGAATTTTCAATCTGTTGCCAATCGGAGAATACGACGGCGCGGTTTTGCTGAGAAATTTCGTAATTCGACACTGCAAAGCGGAAAACGTCGATTTAGTGATGAAAACGGCAGGGATTATTTCTGCAATCACAGGAACTTTTTTTATGTTGCTTTTCGGGAGCAATCCCTCCGTTTCTCTTATAACAACTTTTGTTTATTTAATTTCATCTTTTGGGTTAAAGAATAGATAAAAGCTATTGACAAGAGAGAAATAATATTGTATAATATTGTTAAAGCACATTTGTGCAATAAAATTAAAGGAGAATTGCTATGAGATATGAAATTAAGGGCGAACCGCTTCCCGTGCTGATTGTTTATCTTGACGCGGAAGAGTCGGTTATGTGTCAGAAAGGCGCGATGAGCTGGATGACGCCGAATATGACGATGTCAACGTCTACGGGAGGCATCGGAAAGGCTTTCGGAAAGATGTTTTCGGGAGAATCTATTTTCCAGAATTTGTACACCGCAAGCAAAGACCCCGGAATGATTGCGTTTGCGTCAAGCGTTCCCGGCTCGATAATTCCGTTCGATATCAGCAAAGGAGATATGATTGTTCAAAAGGGCGGATATCTTGCTTCTCAGCCTTCGGTTGAGTTTTCGATTGCGTTCCAGAAAAAGCTCGGCGCGGGCTTCTTCGGCGGCGAGGGCTTTATTATGCAAAGACTTCACGGCACGGGTATGGCTTTTGCAGAAATTGACGGCTATGTTGTTGAGTATGAGCTTCAGGCGGGTCAGGAAATGATTATCGACACGGGCTATCTCGCGGCAATGTCGGGTACATGCACTATGGACTTCAGAAAAGTCGGCGGAATAGGAAATTCTCTGTTCGGCGGCGAGGGCTTCTTCAATACCGTTGTTACAGGTCCCGGCAAGATTTATCTCCAGACTATGCCTAAAAATCAGCTTGCAGCTTCTCTTTCGTTTACAAATTGATAATTGCGCTTCCCGCGGATTTTCTGCGGGAAGCATTTTATTTTTGAAAAAAGTAAAAATGCCCTTGAAATTTTTAGCGGTTTGTGGTATATTATATTTGGAAGTAAAATCATTTTTTTGCGGAGGTTATGATTATGAATATTCTCTATGCGGCAAGCGAAGCGCTTCCTTTTGCGGCGAGCGGCGGACTTGCGGACGTTGCGGGTTCTCTTCCCAAGGCTCTTGTTAAAGCCGGTCACGACGCGCGTGTTGTAATGCCATATTATGTCAATACAATCAAGCCCGAACAGAAGGAAAAAATGCACTTTATAACCAACTTCACGGTGCCTGTCGGCTGGCGCCATCAGTACTGCGGCGTTTTCTCGCAGGAAGTGAACGGCGTTACATATTATTTTCTTGATAATGAATATTACTTCAAGCGTGACAATGGTCTTTACGGCTATTTTGACGACGCGGAAAGATATGTTTTCTTCAGCAGAGCTGTTCTCGAAATGCTCCGCCACATTGATTTCCACCCACAGATAATCAACTCCAACGATTGGCAGTGCGCGCTTATTCCCGTGTACTACAATCTGTTTTACAGAAACGAATACGGCTTCGACAACATTAAGCACGTTTTCACCATTCACAATATCGGATATCAGGGACAGTATGGTCTTGACCTTGTAAAGGATATGGTTGGAATACCTCCGTGCAACGTTAATATTCTCGAATATGACGGCGATTTGAACTTTATGAAGGGCGCAATCGAAACCGCGGATAAGGTTACAACCGTTTCTCCGACTTATGCAAAGGAAATCCTCGACCCGTGGTTCAGTCACGGACTTGACAGAATTTTACGCGATAAACAGTACAAGACCTGCGGCTTCCTTAACGGAATCGACGTTGATTTGTACAACCCCGAAACCGACCCGACAATTGCCGCGAAATTCTCGGCGAAAAATCACAAGGGAAAAGCGGCTTGCAAGAGCGCAATTTTCGAGGAATTTGGTATGCCGCAGTACGACGTGCCGACAATCGC
>DBIU01000026.1:13718-46202 GCA_002304735.1 Ruminococcaceae bacterium UBA794
GATGAAATTGTAGGTCTGGATATGCAGGTTATAATTCTCGGCTCGGGCGAAAGCCAGTATGAGAATTTCTTCCAGGAAATGCATTGGCGCTATCCCGATAAGGTTGGCTTCTACCGCGGATACAATCCCGTTCTCGCAAAGAAAATTTACGCGGGCGCGGATATGTTCCTGATGCCGTCAAAGAGCGAGCCTTGCGGTCTTGCGCAGATGATTGCCGCGAGATACGGCACCGTGCCGATTGTAAGGTCAACGGGCGGTCTGCGCGACAGCATTATCGACGCAGGCGATAACGGCATCGGTTACACGTTCCAGAGCTATAACGCGGGTGATATGCTCGGCGCTATAAAGCGCGCAAGAGAGTGCTATTCCAACAAGACGGAGTGGAGCAAGCTTGTAACGCGCGCAATGAAAGCCGACTTTAGCTGGGATTCTTCCGCGAAGCTTTATATCGGGCTTTATAAAGAGCTTTGCGGCGAGTAATTTTGCATAGCTTGAGCTAAAAGGGTACAAATGAGTATTAAAATCCGCGCTTGGAGAAATTCAAGCGCGGATTTTGCTGTAAAAAATTAATAACAAAGCAAAAAGCACTTGAAAAAAATTCCGAAATGTGATATACTATATAGGATAGATTAAATTATTCGGAAAGGATGTTTTGTATGGCTAAAATCGCCGTTTTGGGATACGGCGTCGTCGGCTCGGGAACCGTCGAGGTCTTTTACAAAAACAAGCAAAATCTCGAAAAAAAAGCGGGCGAGCCGCTTGATATCAAATATATTCTTGACCTGCGCGATTTTCCGGACAGCCCGTATGCGGATAAGTTCGTAAAGGATTTCAATATCATTCTCAACGACCCCGAAATTACCGTTGTAACCGAAGTTATCGGCGGAATTAATCCGTCTTATGATTTTGTTAAGTCGTCGCTTCTTGCGGGGAAAAGCGTTGTCACGTCAAACAAAGAGCTTGTTGCAAAAAAAGGCGCGGAGCTGTTAAAAATTGCGCGTGAACATAACGTAAACTTCTTCTTTGAAGCAAGCGTCGGCGGCGGTATTCCGATAATTAAGCCTTTACACGCTTGCCTTGAAGCAAATGAAATAAAAGAAATCGCGGGTATCCTCAACGGAACGACAAACTTTATTCTCACAAAGATGTTCCGCGACGGAATGGCGTTCGACGAAGCGCTGAAGATAGCTCAGGAGCTTGGTTATGCCGAGAGAAATCCCGCTGCCGACGTCGAGGGCGTTGACGCGTGCAGAAAAATCTGCATTCTCGCTTCGCTTGCGTTCGGAAGGCACGTTTATCCCGAAAATGTTCATACCGAGGGTATTACGAAGGTGACTCCCGAGGACGTTGAGTATATGGACGACTATAACGCTAAAATTAAGCTCATCGGCTGCGCTCGCCGTGAGGAAGGAAACGAAATTTCAATCGGAGTATTTCCTGCGGTCATCAAGGACGAGAGCCAATTAAGCGGCGTTAACGACGTGTTCAACGCAATTCTCGTTCGCGGCGACGCAACGGGCGACGTGGTGTTTTACGGAAAGGGCGCGGGAAAACTTCCGACGGCAAGCGCGGTGGTTTCCGATATCGTTTCCGCTGTTAAACACACGGAAACAAGCCGGTCGCTCGATTGGGCTGACAGCGAACAGAGCTTCATCAGACCCTTTGAAAAGTTCACCTGCGGAAATTATATCAGACTTCTTGCAAAAAATCTCGAAGCGGTTAAGTCTGAGATTAAAAACGCTTTCGGAGAGGTTGATTATCTTACGTCTAAGAAGTCGGCTGAAAACGAGCTTGCGTTTGTTACAGGCGTTATGACCGAAAAGGCGGCTCTTGAAGCCATCGAGAGAATTTCCGACAATGCGGAAGTTCTCGGCAGGCTGAGAGTTCTGGATTATTGATTAGCGGAGGTTTTTATGAGCGACAACTCGGAGCTTAAATACAAGCGTATTCTTCTGAAGCTGAGCGGAGAAGCGCTTGCCGGCGAAATGGGACAGGGACTTGATTTCCCCACTGTTGAAAATATCTGTAAGAGCATCAAAAAAACTGCTGACGCGGGCGCTGAGATAGGAATTGTCGTCGGCGGCGGCAACTTTTGGAGAGGAAGGGACTGCAAAGGTTCGGACAGAGCGCGCGCCGACCACATCGGTATGCTTGCGACAACGATGAACGCGCTTGCGGTTGCGGACGTACTTGAGAGAATGGGCTGCACGGTAAGAGTGCAGACGGCGATTACAATGCAGCAGGTTGCCGAGCCGTTTATTCTCGGAAAGGCGCTTCGTCACCTTGAAAAGGGAAGAATAGTGATTTTCGGCTGCGGAACGGGAAATCCGTTCTTTTCGACCGACAGCGCGGCTTCATTGAGAGCGGCGGAGCTTAAGGCGGATATTATTCTTAAGGCTACGATGGTTGACGGAATTTACGACAAAGACCCCAAAAAGTATCCCGACGCAGTGAAATTTGACGTAATTACACATCACGATATTCTGGTAAAGAAGCTTAAGGTTATGGACAGCGCGGCTGCCGCTATTTGCACGGAGAATAATATTCCGATTATCGTGTTCAACCTCGACAGACCCGATAACATTTATGACGCTGCGCTTGGAAAGAGCGTCGGCACGCTTGTTGTAAAAAATAAATAATATAGGGGGATTTTTATAATGAAAGAAATTATCGACAATACAAAACAGAGAATGGAAAAGTGCATTACCGCGCTTCAGAGCGAGCTTGCTTCAATCCGCGCAGGAAGAGCAAATCCCGCGGTTCTCGACAGAATTTTTGTTAATTATTACGGCGCGGAAACTCCGATTAATCAGATGGCTTCAATTTCCGTCGCCGAGGCGAGAATACTTATAGTATCTCCTTATGATAAATCTCAGCTTAAGGCCATTGAGAAGGCAATTCAGGCTTCAGAGCTTGGAATTAACCCGACAAACGACGGAACCGTTCTGAGAATTGCGTTTCCGCAGCTTACGGAAGAACGCAGAAAAGAGCTTTGCAAAACCGTAAGCAAGACCTGCGAGGAAAGCAAGGTTGCAATAAGAAACGTTCGCCGCGACGGTATGGATAAGATTAAGGCTAAGAAAAAGGCAAATGAAATTACCGAGGACGACGTTAAGGAAGCGGAGAAGGATATCCAGAAAATAACCGATAAGTTTATCGAGCAGATTGATAAAATCGGCGAAGAAAAGGATAAGGAAATAATGTCGATTTGATGGAAAATAATCAAATTCCCGCTCATATCGGCTTTATAATGGACGGAAACGGGCGCTGGGCAAAAAAGCGTATGCTTCCGCGGACAATGGGTCATTCAAAGGGCGCGGACGTTTTCAAAAAATGCATAGATTGGTGCAAGGAGCTTGGCGTTAAATGCGCGACTTTTTATGCGTTTTCGACGGAAAACTGGAACCGTCCCGAAGATGAGATAAAAGGAATAATGAACCTGCTCAGGCGGTATATTAAGGATATAAAGGATACCGTCAAGAATGAAACGCGGGTGATTATTCTCGGCGATATATCAAGGCTTGACGAGGATATTCGCGATGAGCTTGCTGAAATTCAAGAGCGCTCACGCGGTAATACGGCTTTTATAGTTGGAATTGCGCTGAATTACGGCGGGCGAGCGGAGATTATGAGAGCTGCGAGGGAAATCGCCGAGGAATGTGTTTTTGGCAGGATAAATCCCGACGAAATTAGCGAGGAGCTTATTGAAAAGCGCCTTTATACAAGTGAAATGCCTCCGCTTGACTTGATTATCAGACCGAGCGGTGAAAAGCGGCTGTCAAATTTTTTGATTTGGCAGGCGGCATATGCGGAGTTCGTTTTTATGGACGTACTCTGGCCCGATTTCACAAAAAAAGACTTGGAGAGCGCCATAGCGGAGTATGCGGGAAGAAACCGCAGGTTCGGCGGAATTTGACGTATCTTACCTGAAAGGCTGATTATGCTTAAAAGAATTATTTCGGCGCTGGTTGCAATGGTTATCGGAGTTTCTGCGCTAATCATAGATAACCGGATTGTTTATCTTGTCTTGATATCTCTTTTCAGCGGAATAGGGACATTTGAGCTTATTCGTGCGATAAAGTGCAATAATCACAGGTTTTTGACGTGTTTTTGCATTATTTTTGCGCTTGCAACGCCGTCGCTTCTGACTTTTGATTTTCTGAAGCCGTTCTGGGTTATGGCTTGTCTGGTGTATATAATGGTATTGCTTGTCGTTATGCTTGCAAATCATAATACAATGAAATTTGTAGATATAGCCGCTTGCGGGAGCGCGGGAATTGCAATTCCCGTTTCGCTTAGCTGCATAATTTTTGTGAGATATCTTCCGTGGTATGCCGAGGGCGGTTATTTTCCGGGCGTTTTTATGGTGGTTTATCTGCTGTTTTGCGCTTGGATTGGCGATTCGGGAGCATATTTTGTCGGAACTTTTTTAGGAAAGCACAAGCTTTGCCCGTCTATAAGTCCCAAAAAAACAGTAGAAGGATTGATTGGCGGGATTGTAACGGTTGGAATTGTTGTAACAATTCAGTGCCTTGTATATAACCTTTTGCTGCCGAGCGCAGAAGCGTATAAAATGAGCTATGCCTTGCTTATTCCCATTGGAATGGCGGCAAGCGCGGCGGGCGTTCTCGGCGATTTGTCGATGTCTGTCATAAAGCGTCAATATGACGTGAAAGATTTTGGTAATGTGATGCCGGGACACGGCGGTATTCTCGACCGATTCGACAGCGTTTTATTCGTAGCGCCGTTTATATATGTGGTTTATAGCTTTGTTTCGCCGTTAATGTAATAAATTCTCTGTCAAAGGGAGGAAACAGAAGTTTTCTCCCTTTAGATTTTTGGAGGAAACAGATGGAAATTGTTCTTTTGGGTTCGACCGGTTCAATCGGCACGCAAACTTTAGATGTCTGCCGCGCGCATAATATCAAGATAAAGGGCTTGTCCGCTCACAAAAATCTGGAGCTTCTGGAGAAACAAGCGCGCGAGTTTTCGCCCGAATTTGTTGCAGTATCGGACGAAAGAAATTACTCCGAAATAAAGACGCGGCTTTCCGATACAAATGCAAAGGTTCTTGCAGGAAACGACGGGCTTTGCGAACTTGCGGCGATTTCCTGCGATAAGACGGTAAACGCCGTTGTGGGAATGGCGGGGCTTATGCCGACGCTTTCCGCGATAAACGCAGGAAATAACGTTGCGCTCGCAAACAAAGAAACGCTTGTTGCGGGCGGCGAAATTGTTATGAAAGCCGCTCGGGAGAATAAAGTTGAGATAACTCCGATTGACAGCGAACATTCCGCGATTTATCAATGCCTTTTGGGCGCGGGAGATAACAAAATCTCAAAGATTATTCTCACTGCTTCGGGCGGACCTTTTTTTGGCAGGACGCGCGCCGAGCTTGAAAATATCACAAAAGAACAGGCGCTTCGTCACCCGAACTGGAATATGGGCGCAAAAGTCACGATTGACAGCGCGACTATGATGAATAAAGGGCTGGAGCTTATTGAAGCGGTTTGGCTTTTCGGCGTTAACGCTTCGCAGGTTGAAATTACGGTTCATAGACAAAGTATTCTTCATTCGGCTGTCGAGTTTGAGGACGGCGCGATTATCGGACAGCTCGGAAGCGCGGATATGCGTATTCCGATACAGTTTGCGCTGACTTCGCCAAAGAGGCTTGCTTGTCCTGCGAAAAAGCTTTCGCTGACGGAGGTCGGCAAGCTAACGTTTGAAAAGCCCGACGAGGAGGTATTTTGCTGTTTGTCGGCTGCAAAAAAGGCGATTGAAATGGGCGGAAACGCACCCTGCATTGTAAATTGCGCCAATGAAGCGGCTGTTTCGCTGTTTCTCGAGGAAAAAATCGGTTTTCTTCGCATAGGAGAAGTGGTTAACAGCGCACTTTCCAACGTAAAATATATACATAATCCGTCGATTTCGGATATTCTTAACACAAGAGCCGCCGCGGAAGAATACGTTTTTTCCGCTGTATAATGGAGGAAATATGTCTGTAAAAGCAAAAAGGTTAATATCAATTCTCGCGCTGGTTCTCGTTGTGGGAGCGTTTGTTCTGCTTAGTTTTTTGGCTTATGACGTTTATATGAATATTCTTCCGGTTGTTGTCGCGATACTTGTATTTTTGCTGATAATAATGGTCCACGAACTCGGGCATTTCGCAGCGGCAAAGGCTTGCGGAATATATGTAAAGCAGTTTGCGTTCGGAATGGGTCCCGCGCTGTTCAAAAAGCAAGGCAAAGAAACGGAGTATGTTGTCCGTGCATTTCCCGTGGGAGGATACTGCGCGTTTGAAACGGATATCGAGGATTTTGACGAGGAAACGGGCGAAGCTGCTGAGTCAAATCCCCGCGCATTCAACAGAAAACCCGTATGGCAGAGAATGATTGTGCTCGTCTGCGGACCGCTGATGAACCTTATTCTCGGTTTTATCGTTGTGGTGATTTCGCTTTGCACTTCCGAAGCGATAGCCTCCACAACCGTGAGCGAGTTCAGGGAACAGAGCGTGAGCAGTTCTCAGCTTATGGTAAACGATGAAATTATGAATATCGAGGGACTTCCGATTTATTCCGCGTCCGACATAACCTACAAAATGCAGTCAAGCGACAGAAAAAACGATGCGGGAAACCTTGTTTTCGACATAACCGTGAGGAGAAACGGCGAAACGATTTTGCTCAAGGACGTTGAATTTATGACGACAAATCGCCAGGACGGCTCAAGCGGAGTTTACTTTGATTTTCTTGTTTACCGTCTGGAAAAGAACTTCGGAAACGTTGTCAGTATGGGATTTCGCGAGAGCTTTTCCACAGCGCGCGTTATTTTGCTCACAATTGTTGATGTTGTAAAAGGGAAATACGGGCTTAACGATTTCTCCGGACCTATCGGCGTCGGCTCTGTGATAACCGAGGCTGTAAAAACCTACACATTCTCCGATTTTATGAATGTTATGGCGCTTTTGTCGATAAACGTCGGCATTTTCAATCTTCTTCCGATACCGGGACTCGACGGCGCAAGGCTGATTTTCCTGATAATCGAGCTTATCCGCAGAAAGCCCGTAAAGCCGCAGGTCGAGGGTATGATTCACTTTGCGGGTATGGCTCTTTTGCTGTTGTTTATTATTGTGATTTCATTTAACGATATTTCAAAGCTTTTTGCGAGGTAATTTGATGAAAAAGGTAAAAATCGGGAATTGCGTTCTTGGCGGCGAAAAGATTTATATTCAGTCGATGCTTAACGTTCCCGCGGACGATGTTGAAAACAGCGTTAAGCAGGCTGTCGAGCTTGAAAAAGCAGGATGCGAAATTATACGCGCGGCAGTTCCGAGGGCTGAGAACGCTGTTTTGATTGAAGCGCTGAAAAATGCGGTTAACGCGCCGATTGTCGCGGATATTCACTTTGATTACAAGATTGCGCTTGCGTGCATTGAGCGCGGCGTTGACAAAATCCGCATTAATCCCGGAAATATCGGCTCGGAGTACGGTGTGAAAGCAGTCGCGGACGCTTGCAGAGCGAAAAATATCCCGATTAGAATAGGCGTAAATTCGGGCTCTCTTGAAAAAAGACTTCTTGAAAAGTATGGAAGTCCAACTCCCGAAGCTCTTGTCGAAAGCGCTCTGGAACACGTCAAATTACTTAATAAATACGATTTTGACGATATTGTAATCAGCATAAAATCATCGAACGTTAGGCTTATGATTGCCGCATATCGGCTTCTTGCGCAGAAAACCGACTATCCGCTTCATCTCGGAGTGACCGAGGCGGGAACCGAACGAATGGGAATGATTAAATCAGCAGTTGGGATAGGCTCGCTTTTGTGCGACGGAATAGGCTCGACAATCCGCGTATCGCTTACCGCAGACCCGATTAAAGAAGTTTACGCGGCAAAGGATATACTTAGAGCGTGCGGGCTTTACGATGGCGCGGAAATAGTTTCCTGCCCGACCTGCGGAAGAACGAAAATCGACTTGATTTCACTTGCGGGCGAAGTGGAAAAGCTGCTTGCGGACGTAAAAAAGCCGATTAAAGTGGCAGTTATGGGCTGCGCGGTAAACGGTCCGGGCGAAGCGCGCGAGGCTGATATCGGGATTGCCGGCGGAAACGGCGAGGGCTTGATTTTCCGCAAAGGACAAATTCTGCGAAAGGTTCCCGAGAAAATGCTCTTGTCCGAGCTAAAAAAAGAAATTGATTTGCTCTGAAAGGAAAAATTATGTCCGGTAAGATTAAAGAATTGTTTGAGGATATTGAGCTTCCCGCAGTGATTGCCGAGGGAGAAGTTCTTACAATTGCCCGCAGGAAAGTAAAAAACGAGCTTAATTTTAACGTGAGCTTTTCGGAGCTTGTGCCAATGAAAGAGCTTTTTGCGGCTTCCGATGCCATTTCCCAAAAGCTCGGCGCAGAAGCAGTAATTTACCCAAAATACTTTTCCGAGCAGTTTACAACAAGCTATCTTTATGAGATTTTCGAGCTTCTGAAAAGAAAGTTTGTCGGAATAAACGGCTATTTTGACGACGCTGTAATCGACGACGACGGACTAACGTTTGAAATAACGCTTAAAAGCGGCGGAAAGTCAATGCTCCTCGGAATGGGGATTGACAAGAAAATCGAAGCGTATGTCAAGGGCATTTTCGACAAGAATATCAGCGTTATTTTGTCCTCGAACAACGAGCTTGACGTTGAAGAATACGTCAGCCGCGAAGCGCCCGTTGAAAGGGTTTCGGTGACAAGCGAGGCGCCAAAGCCCGCAAAGCCGAAGTATTCGGGCGGCGGCTCGCGCGGGAGAAGACCGCAGTTTCTGAGCGAACCCGAGGAAACGCTTTTGCCGTTTGAGAACCCGCATTTCGACAATAAGGTAAAGCTGTTTTTCGGAAAGGGCAATTTTGAAGCGCCCGCGCCGATGTCCGAGCCTTTTTCCGAGCAGGACGCGGCAACTCTCTGGGGTACTGTTTTCAAGACGGAGGACAAGCTTTCGCGCGATAAGAAAACGTTGATTTTCACGGCTTATTTCTCGGATAAAACGTCCTCGCAGATACTTAAAATCATAACCGAGGCTGCAAATGAGGAAATTGTAAAATCAAACATTTCCGAGGGAAAATCACTTATTGTTTCGGGCAAATTCGAGGTTGATATGTTTACAAAGAGCCTCAATTTCCGCCCTGACTCAATGGCTTCAATCAAGGTTAAAAGCCGCAGCGATAACGCGGAGGAGAAGCGCGTTGAGCTTCATATGCATACGAATATGTCGGATATGGACGCGACAACTCCCGCAGGCGAGCTTGTTAAACAGGCGAACGCGTGGGGTCACCGCGCCGTTGCGATAACCGACCATGGCAATCTCCAGAGCTATCCCGAGGCTATGAACACGATTGAAAAGCTTCGGAAAGACGGCTCGGAAATGAAGATGATTTACGGCGTCGAGGCTTATTTTGTCAACGACAGCTCCGCGCTTGTCGCGGGCTGCAACGATTATTCGGTTGACGACGAAATCATAGTGTTCGACCTTGAAACAACAGGTCTTTCGCCAAAAACCGACAGAATTACCGAAATCGGCGCTGTTAAGCTGAAAAATCGTGAAATAATTGACGAATTTGGAACGTTTGTAAATCCCGAAATGCCCATTCCCGCGCAGATTACCGAAATAACGGGAATAACCGACGCTATGGTTGAAAACGCGCCCTCCGAAAAGGACGCGCTCGAAGCGTTTATTAAGTTTGCGGGAAAAGGCGTTCTTGTCGCGCACAACGCAAATTTTGATACGTCGTTTATCAGAGCAGCTTCCGCTAGGCAGAATGTCGAATATAAATTCAACTTTGTGGATACCGTGGGCATTTGCAGAGCAGCTTTGCCGCGCCTTAAAAACCACAAGCTTGACACCGTTGCCAAGGAGTACAAGCTTGGCGATTTCAACCATCACCGCGCTGTTGACGACGCGAAAATGCTCGCGAAAATATTTCAATGTCTGCTTAACGACGCGGAAAAGCTCGGCAGACTTTCAAAGCTCGGCGACCTAAACGACCTTTTCGGCGGCGTTGACGCGAAAAAGCTTCCGACTTATCATATGATTATTCTTGCTCAGAATAAAGTCGGTCTGAAAAATCTGTATAAGCTGATTTCGCTCTCAAACTTGAATTACTTCTACAAAAAGCCGAGAATACCTCTCTCCGAGCTTCAGAAGCACCGCGAGGGCTTGATTATCGGCTCTGCGTGCGAAGCGGGCGAGCTTTTCAGAGCAATTCTCGACGATAAGCCGCAGGAAGAAATTGATAAAATCGCTTCAATTTATGATTACTATGAAATTCAGCCGATATGCAACAACCGGTTTCTTGTGCGCGAGGGCAGAGTTCCGGACGATGAAGCGCTAAGAATGTTAAATCGGAAGATTGTCAGACTTGCCGAAAAGCACGGAAAGCTTTGCGTGGCGACCTGCGACGTTCATTTTAAGGACAAAGAGGACGGAATTTTCCGTAAAATTCTACAAGCGGGTCAGGGCTATAAAGACGCGGATTATCAAGCGGATTTGTACTTCAGAACAACCGATGAAATGCTTGAAGAATTTTCATATCTCGGCAAAGAAAAGGCGCTTGAAGTCGTTGTTACGAACACGAATAAAATTGCGGATATGATTGACGGCGATATCAGACCCATACCCAAAGGTACTTATACTCCTTCAATCGACGGCGCGGAGCAGGAGCTTCAGGATTTGTGCTGGGGCAGAGCGAACGCTTGGTACAAAGAGGACGGAAAAGAGCTTCCGGAAATCGTTGAAAGCCGCTTAAAAAGAGAGCTTGAGTCTATCATAAAGTACGGCTTCTCGGTGCTTTATATGATTGCGCAGAAGCTTGTTAAGTATTCCGAGGATAACGGTTATCTTGTCGGCTCGAGAGGCTCGGTAGGCTCGTCGTTTGTCGCGATAATGTCGGGCATTTCCGAGGTTAATCCGCTCGCGCCGCATTATCGCTGCCCAAAATGCCGTCACAGCGAGTTCGTAACGGACGGCTCGGTGGGTTCGGGATTTGACCTGCCGCCGAAAAACTGCCCTAACTGCGGAATTGATATGATACGCGACGGTCACGATATTCCGTTTGAAACGTTCCTTGGCTTCAAGGGCGATAAAGCCCCCGATATCGACCTTAATTTCTCCGGCGAAGTTCAGGGCAAGGTTCACAGATATACCGAAGAATTGTTCGGTAAGGACCACGTTTTCAAGGCGGGAACAATTTCCGCGGTTAAGGATAAAACCGCGTTCGGGTTTGTCAAAAAGTATTGCGACGAACACGGATTGACGTTAAACGACGCGGAAATCGAGCGCCTTACAATCGGCTGTACGGGCGTTAAGCGAACGACTTCTCAGCACCCGGGCGGAATGGTCGTTGTGCCGAACGATTACGAGGTGTACGATTTCACTCCCGTTCAGCACCCTGCCGACAAAACCGAGAGCGATATGATAACAACGCACTTCGACTTCCACGCGCTTCACGATACCATACTTAAGCTTGATGAACTCGGGCACGATGTTCCGACGCTTTATAAGCATCTTGAGGATATGACGGGAATTAAGATTGCGGACGTGCCCACGTCGGACCCGGACGTGTACAAGCTGTTCGTATCAACCGAGCCGCTTAAGCTTCAAGAAGATATCGGCGTAAAGAGCGGCACTTTCGGAATACCCGAATTTGGAACAAGCTTTGCTATGCAGATGCTTCAGGACGCTCAGCCGAAGAATTTTTCGGATTTGCTTCAGATTTCGGGACTTTCTCACGGCACGGACGTATGGCTCGGAAACGCGCAGGATTTGATTAAAAACGGCACCTGCACGATTTCGGACGTTATAGGAACGCGCGACAGCATAATGGTTTACCTTATGCATAAGGGCGTCGAGCCTTCGCTTGCGTTTAAGATAATGGAAATTACTCGTAAGGGCAACGCGAAAAAGCTCTTTAACGAGGACATTTACAAGGCTTTTGAAGAAAACAACGTTCCCGAATGGTACGTTGAGAGCTGTAAGAAAATCAAGTATATGTTCCCGAAAGCGCACGCTGCGGCTTATGTAACGGCTGCGGTTAAGCTTGCGTGGTTCAAGATACGCAGACCCGCTGAATTTTACGCGGCAACGCTTACAAAGCACACGGACAATCTTGAGCTTGAAACAATTCTGCGCGGAAAAGCAGCCGTTAAACAGCGCATTGAGGAAATCAGAAGCAATCCGAAGCCCTCGGCAAAGGAAGAGGACGTTTTGGACGTTTTGCTGCTGATTTACGAGATGATGGCGCGCGGAATTGACGTTCTGCCGGTTGACGCAAAGCTGTCAAACGCTGTGACTTACGTTGTTGAGGACGGAAAGCTGAGAATGCCGTTTATGGCGGTTTCGGGCTGCGGAGAAACGGCGGCGCTGAAGCTTAAGGAGGTTATCGACAGCGGAGAAGCTCTTAGTATTGACGAAATTCAGTCTATGAGCGGCGTTAACAGCACGGTTATCGAAAAGCTTAAAGATATGGGCGTTTTCAAGGGTTTCCAGCAATCGGCTCAATATACGCTTTTTGATATTTAATCAACATTGTTGATAATTTCTGTTAATTATGTCGAAATAATTACCTTCGCTTGACAAATCAGTGTTAATATGATATTATAGTAATATGATATCATAATATCACATTAGCAGACTAAAGCAGGCGAAAAGAGAGGACTATATGAGAAGAAACGATTGGCTTACACCCGAGGGAACGCGGGATTTGCTCTTTGAGGAATGTGCCGCAAAGAGATATCTTGAGGAAAGATTTACCGGAATTTTCGAGAATTACGGCTATTCCGAGGTAATAACGCCGGGAATTGAGTTTTACGACGTATTCAACGGAAAGGCGCGGCATTTTCCTCCGGAAACGATGTATAAGTTAGTTGACGGGAAGAACAGGCTTATGGTTCTTCGTCCCGATACGACAATGCCGATTGCAAGGCTTTGCGCGACAAGACTTCGCGGCGAGGAGCTTCCGCTGAAGCTTTTCTATAACCAGAGTATTTTTATGGTTAACCCAAAGGACAGCGGACGCGACGATGAGTTCGAGCAAAGCGGAATTGAGATTATCGGCGGCGAAAACGAGGATTCCGATTACGAAGCGTTGTTTCTTGCGGCAAAGGCGCTTTGCGAGTGCGACGAGGATTACCGCCTTGAAATCGGCGACAGCGGCATTTTCGGCGAGCTTCTTTCACAGTACAATTACTCCGATGAGCAGCAGACGGAAAAGCTCCGCGTAAATATTGAGGATAAAAATTATCCCGCAATTGACGCGATGCTTGGCGATGATAAATCAAACGAGGCTTTGAGAACTCTGCCGAGATTGTTCGGCGGATTTGAAGTGTTTGAGGAAGCGAGAAAGCGTCTTTGCGGCGAAGCGATTGAAAAGAAGCTTGCGCGTCTTGAAAAGCTTTGCCGCGAGCTTGCCGATATTATTCCGGAGGAAAAAATTCGCGTTGACCTCGGTCTTGTAAACAAGAAGAATTACTACACGGGAATTATTTTCAAGGGTTACGTCGAGGGTTACGGTCAGCCGGTGCTTTCGGGCGGAAGATATGATACGCTTATCGGGGAGTTTGGCGGACGAGAAGCAAAAGCGGTCGGATTTGCCGTGAATATAGAGGCTGCGGCTAAGGTTTATCTTAAAAATAAAGGAAAGACGCTCGCAAAAACACCCGATGTTCTTGTGTTCTCAAACGACAAAATCGCAGCGCTTAAACATTGCGAAAAGCTGATTTCCGAGGGACTTTCCGTCCGTAATTTCAACGGAGCTTGTCCGAAATGCGCGGAAAAGTTTGCGAAAAAGCACGGAATACACAGACTTGACGTGATAAACGAAAACGGCGATGCCGAAAGCAGGGAGGTGTGACCGTGGAAAAGAAGAAAATCAGAATTGCGCTGACAAAGGGCAGAATTGAGAACAAAGCCGTTGATTTGCTTGAAAAGATAGGATATGACGTCACGGACCTGCGCGAAAAGGGCAGAAGGCTTATTCTGACCATTCCCGACGAGAGCATTGAAGTCGTTCTGGCAAAGGCGGCGGACGTTATCACATACGTTGAACACGGCGTGTGCGACCTCGGCGTTGTCGGCAAAGATACGATAATGGAGCATGGCGGGAAATTCTATGAAATCGAGGATTTGGGCTTCGGAAAGTGCAAATTTGCGCTTGCGGTAAAAAAAGGAACGGATTTTTACAGCGGCTACGGAGTAAAGACGGTTGCTACTAAATATCCCGAAGTAACGCGCAGCTTCTTTGAGAATAAAGGAATTGACGTTGATATCGTTAAAATTGAAGGCTCTGTGGAGCTTGCTCCGCTTGTGGGGCTGTCTGACGGAATTGTAGATATCGTTGAAACGGGAACGACGCTCAAGGAAAACGGGCTCGAGGTTGTCGAGGACGTTGCGCCCGTTTCAGCAAGACTAATCGCAAATACCGTTAGCATTAAGCTTAAACAGGAAAGAATACTTGAAATTGTAAATCTGATTAAGGAGAGCTTGTGATGATAAGAATAATCGAAGCAAACGGCGATGAAAAGAAGTTTCTTGAAGAAACCGAAAAGCGCGCGGGCGAAGTCGGCGCGGAGGTTGAAAAAACCGTTAAGGCGATACTTGAAAACGTAAAGAACAACGGCGATAAGGCTGTTAAGGAGTATACGGCGAAGTTTGACTGCCCGAACGCAAAATATTATCGCGTTCCCGACGAAGCAATTCAAGACGCGCTCACCGAAGCCAACGAAAAGTCGCCGGAATTTGTCGAAGCAATGCTGAACGCAGTTGAGAATATCACGGCTTTTCACACAAGACAGAAGCGAGAGGGCTTTTGCGTAACCGAAGAAAACGGCGTTATTATGGGGCAGCGCGTTCGCGGTCTTGATAAGGTCGGACTGTACGTTCCCGGCGGCACGGCGGCTTATCCGTCGTCCGTGCTGATGAATGCAATTCCCGCGAAAATTGCGGGTGTTAAGGAAGTTATTATGGTGACTCCGCCGCTCAAGGACGGCTCGGCAAACAAGGATATTCTCGTTGCCGCGGCGCTTTGCGGCGTTGACAGAATTTACCTCACGGGCGGCGCTCAGGCAATAGCGGCGCTTGCTTACGGAACGGAAGAAATTCCGCGCGTATCAAAGATTGTGGGTCCCGGCAATATCTTTGTTGCAACGGCGAAAAAGCTTGTTTACGGCAACGTTGATATTGATATGGTCGCGGGTCCGAGCGAAATTCTCGTTATTGCGGACGAAACCGCAAATCCCGTTTATCTCGCGGCCGACCTTATGTCGCAGGCTGAACACGACAGGCTTGCAAGCGCGATTATGATAACGACAAGCCGTGAAATTGCCGAAAAAACAAAGGCAGAAATCGAGCGTCAGGTTCAGAAGCTTTCGAGGAAAGAGATTATCGAGGAGTCGCTGAAGAATTACGGCGCGATTATCGTCTGCGATAGTATGGATTACGCTGTGGAAATCGCGAACAAAATCGCTCCCGAACACCTCGAAGTCTGCGCGGAAAATCCGCTTGAATACATAGGAAAGCTTGACAACGTAGGCTCGCTGTTCCTCGGAAATCACTCTCCGGAGCCTCTCGGCGACTATTACGCGGGACCGAACCACGTTCTTCCGACGGGAGGAACTGCGAGATTTTACTCGCCGCTCGGCGTTGACAGCTTCGTAAAGCGCTCAAGCTATATTTATTACACAAAAGACGCGCTTCTTGAAGCTGCCGATGATATTATTCTGATTGCGAAACGCGAACAGCTCACGGCTCACGCAAATTCCATTGAAGTTAGAAAGTCCGGCGAATAAGGAGAGAAAATGAACAGAGAAGCGATTATTACCAGAAAAACCAAAGAAACCGACATCACCGCGTCGCTTAAGCTTGACGGCGGCGAGGTAAAAATCGACACGGGAATAGGCTTTCTCGACCATATGCTGACAGCGCTTGGGGTTCACGGCGGGTTCGGGCTGACGCTCGAAGCCAAAGGCGACCTCTATGTCGACGGTCATCATACCGCGGAAGACGTCGGAATTGTTCTCGGAAAAGCGTTTTGCGAGGCGCTCGGCGATAAGGGCGGAATTGTTCGCTATGGAAGCGCGTTTATCCCGATGGACGAAGCGCTCGGCTTCTGCGCCGTTGATATAAGCGGCAGACCGTTTCTTGTTTTTAACGCGGAGTTTGTGAACGAGAAAATCGGCGAGCTTGATACTTGCCTTATCGAGGAGTTTATGCGAGCGTTTGCATTTAACGCGGGAATTACGCTTCATCTGCGCTGCGAATACGGCAAAAACGACCACCACAAGGCGGAAGCTCTTTTCAAGGCGCTTGCTTACGCGTTAAAGACTGCTGTAAAGCAAAATTCCGGTGAAATCGTTTCGACAAAGGGCGTGCTTTGATGCAGGGGTATAACCTTGTTGCGATATTTTCGCCCGACGGCGAGGAAATGCTTATGTGCCGCCGAATTAAGGACCCGTACAAAGGTTTGATTAACTTTGTCGGCGGGAAGATTGAAGCGGGAGAAAACGGCATTGACGCGGCTTATCGCGAGCTTTTTGAAGAAACGGGAATAATGCGGGAGGATATCGCGCTTATTCATCTTATGGACTTCACATACCCGCTCGACCCTTGCTATGTCGAGGTTTACGCGGGTCAGCTAAAGCGAGATGTTCCGATTAACGGAGAAGAAAATCCGCTTTTCTGGAGCGGGCTTGACTGTGATTTCTTCGATATGAAGCAGTACGCGGGCGAGGGAAATATCGGTCACATTATGGAACATATCAAGCTAAACAGCGATAAAATTTTACTCGCGAAAGGAAACTTGAAATGACGGCGATAATCGACTATGGCGCGGGAAACCTTTTCAGCGTGAAAAACGCTCTTGATTTTCTCGGAATTGAGAACAAAATAACAAATAAAGCCGAGGACTTGCGTGCGGCTGACAGGCTCATTCTGCCGGGAGTAGGCGCATTTCCCGACGCTATGAGAATGTTGAATGAAAGCGGACTTGTCGGTGTAATCAAACAAGAAGCGCAAAAAAAGCCGCTTCTGGGAATTTGCCTTGGTATGCAGATGCTTTTTGAAAAGAGCTTTGAATTTGCGAAAACGGAAGGTCTTGGGCTGATAAAGGGCAGCGTAAAGCTGATGACTCCGAAAAATCTCGCGGTTCCGCATATGGGCTGGAACGAGCTTGAGATTAATAATCCCTGTAAGCTGCTTGAAAAGGGCGGGGAATACGTCTATTTCGTTCACTCTTATGCCGCCGATTGCCCGAATGAAAACGTATCGGCATATTGCGATTACGGAATGAAAGTGCCGGCGCTTGTTTACAGCGGAAATGTGTATGGCGCACAGTTTCACCCGGAAAAAAGTGGCGAAGCGGGTCTTGCAATGCTAAAAAGATTTGCTGAAATTTGACTTATATTGCGCAAAAGAAAACTTTTACGCAATATAATGACGAAAAAGCCAATTATCTGAAAGGGAAGAAGTTATGGAAATATTACCCGCAATCGACATAAAGGACGGACAGTGCGTTCGCTTGTACAAAGGCGATTACGCGACTGTTGAGAAAGTCGCGGAAAGCTATATTGATACGGCTCGCGCGTTTGAAAAAGCGGGCGCGAAGTGGATACATATGGTTGACCTCGACGGCGCAAAGGACGCTTCGCAGCAGAATAAGGAGATTTTTCTTGACGTTGCAGAAAATACGGGGCTGAAAGTCGAGGTTGGCGGGGGAATACGCTCGATGGATACGGTCGAGATGTACCTTAAAAACGGCATTTCCCGCGTGATAATCGGCTCTGCCGCTGTGAAAAATCCGCAGCTTGTAAGGGACGCAGTAAAAGAGTACGGAAGCAGGATTGCGGTCGGAATTGACGCGAAAAACGGCTTCGTGGCAACGGAAGGCTGGCTTGAAACTTCTGAGGTTCATTTCACCGAGCTTGCGAAAGCTATGTCGGAAGTCGGCGTTGAGTACATAATTTTCACGGATATTTCAAAGGACGGCACGCTTTCGGGAGTAAACGCGGAGCAGCTTGACGAGATAAACAAGTGCTGCAAAGCGAATATTATCGCAAGCGGCGGCGTTCACACTATCGAGGATATCAAAATCTGCAAAAAGCTAGGTCTTTACGGCACAATCTGCGGAAAATCAATTTACAGCGGCACTCTCGACCTGAAGCAGGCTATTGAGGAAGCAAAAAATGACAAATAAGATGATAGGAAAACTTGGCGCAGCAATTGCCGGAATTTCAACATTTGCATTTGCGGCAGCTATGATTTATGGATTGTTTGCCGACGGGTTGTTTGCTTGCTGCTTTTCAAGTATTTTCATAGCGCTTGGTTTTATTCTGTTTATGTCGGGAATTTCCGCATTAAACAAAGATGCCGAAAGAAAAGCTGTAAGCTGTGTAAGTCTGATAAGCGCGGCTGTTTACGTCGTTTTTGTCCTAATCGCTTACTTTGCTGAGTGTACAACGATAAATCTTCACCCTGAGCTTAGCGATGACGTAAGAAAAATCATTGATTACGGCAATACGGGCAGCCTTTTCTTCAATTATGATTTGCTTGGTTATGCTTTTATGGCACTCTCGACGTTTTTTGGCGGATTTCTCGTTGACAAAACCAAGAAGTGCGGAAAACCGCTTGCAATAATGCTGAAAATACACGGAATTTTCTTCCTTTCCTGCCTGTTTGTGCCGATGTTTCCGGTGTTTACGAACAGCTCGAATGATGCGCTTTTCGGAACAATACTTCTTGAAATATGGTGTCTTTACTTTATGCCGATTTGCTTTTTCGGGTACAGATATTTCGGCGATAAAACCGATGTTTGAAAGGATAAACTATGCTTGCAAAAAGGATAATTCCGTGCCTTGACGTGAGAAACGGAAAGGTAGTTAAGGGCGTTAATTTCGAGGGTGTGAAAGACGTCGGCGACCCCGTGGAGCTTGCAATAGAGTACAACAAGCAGGGCGCGGACGAACTTGTTTTTTACGATATAACAGCTTCCTGCGAGGGACGCGGAGTGATGCTTGACGTTGTGAAACGCACGGCTGAACAGGTTTTCGTGCCGCTTTGCGTCGGCGGAGGAATATCGTCAATCGAGGATTTCCGCGATACTCTGAGAGCGGGTGCGGACAAGGTTTCCGTGAACTCGCAGGCGGTCAAAAATCCGAAGCTTATAAGCGACGCGGCGGAGATTTTCGGCTCGCAGTGCGTTGTTGTGGGAATTGACGCGAAGCGAAACGGAAAAGGCGGCTATTCCGTCTTTATAAACGGCGGCAGAGTCGATATGAACCTTGACCTCGGCGATTGGGTACGCGAGATTTCCGAGCGCGGCGCAGGCGAAATTTGCCTTAATTCGATTGATACGGACGGCGTTCGCGGCGGCTTTGACATTGAAATGCTGAATTTCGTCTGCTCAAGAGTGAATATTCCCGTAATTGCAAGCGGCGGCTGCGGAAAAATCGAGCATTTTTCTGAAGTCTTTGAGAAAACAAACGCTTCTGCGGCGCTTGCAGCTTCGCTTTTCCATTTTAAGGAACTTACTGTCGGCGAAGTAAAAGAATATCTGAAAAAGCGCGATATTCCCGTGAGAATATGATGTGTAAACGGTTACACCACCGAAAATGCAGTATTTTTCAGCAAAAATTGACTGTTTTTTCATAAAAGACTTGAAAAAAACCTTTTTTCGTGATAAAATAAGATGTTAAGATTTTTTAATTTAAGGAGCATTATGAAAAACAGGATATTATCAATCATTCTCGCGGCTTCAATTTTATCGCTTTCCGGCTGCGGTTCAGCAAACGAAATAAATTCGGGAGAAAGCGTTTCATCAACTTCAAGCGATGTCGGCTCGTCGGGGAACAGCACAAGCTCCGAAATAACAGGAAACGTTAATTCGGGCGATGCAAGCGATATCACAACTCCCGAGGTTTCTTACGGTGAAATAGTCGGTCCGGACGGGTTTATTCCCGATTATTCGCAAACTCACTATACCGCGGAAGGATATTATATCGGTCATCATTTCGTTGAAAATGCTAACGAAATTTACAATAACAACGGTATTTACGAGGACGCGAACCGCGACTACATATTCGAGAATAACCTTGTAAAACCAACAGATAAGCCGTCCGTTATGTGGTATGCGCCTAAGGGAACTCCCACGGAGTCTTATAATATTGAAAACTCGATTGCTTGGGCGAGAGCGAACTGGGACGTCGGAATTATGCTTTGCGCGCCGTTTGTGGCGAAATGTATGGAGGCGGGAGGGCTTTCCGCCGACTCCACAAGCTCAACGGGACTTTGCCTTCAGCTTCTCAGCTCAAATCTCGGCTTCGGCGAGTTTTTGCCTATCAACGAGGACCAGACGGTTACGCTGCCAGATTACGCTCGTCCCGGCGACGTTGTGCAAACGTTCTGCCCGTATGAGGGGCTTATGCTTCATTCGCTTTTGTATGTCGGCGATGATGAAAACGGTCATATGAGGGTAATTTGCCGCAATATGAGAAACAACGGCGAGTACGCTTTTCATACCGACGAGGAGTGCTATGACTGCTACACCGACCTTAAAGAAGTCTTTCTTTTCCACTTCTATCAGGAGAGCGACGACCCGTCAAAATTCCCCGAAGCGGTCAAAAATGACGAAAACGTTCTTCTTTGCAGAAGCAACAGCTGGAAGCTCGATGAAAAATACGACCGTGATAAGGCTGTTGAATACGCGAAAAATCACGTTGAGGACGGAATTGGAGTTTACGGCGCACAGCACTTGTCCGAGTGCTTAACGGCAGGCGGAATTTCAATTTCTTTTCCCAACAACACCTCGCTTTTGTTTCAGCTTCTTTCGTCGGGACTTGGCTCGGCTCATTCCGTTAAAATAAACGCGGACAGAACCGTTACGCTTCCTAAATACGCCAAGGAAGGCGACGTTATGTTTATGTGGTGTCAAAGAGAAGGCGGTATTCTCGGCTCTTTTGTTGTAAAAGGCGCCGATGAAAACAGAAGAATGGTTCTGTATGCAAACGATATGGTTAACGATGAAACAAAGGCTTACCGCGTTGACAAAGAGTGCCTTTGCTGCACGGGAGAGCCTACCGAGGTAATTCTTTACTGCTTTAACGATGGAGAATAATATGGATTTGAAGAAATTTTTCAAGAAAGGCGAGCTTATTCCCGCGGTCGTTCAGGACGCGGAAAACGGGGAAGTGCTGATGCTCGCATATATGAACGAGGAGAGCCTTGCAAAAACGCTCGAAACGGGTTACACTTGGTTCTGGAGCCGTTCAAGACAAGAATTGTGGAATAAGGGAGCGACTTCGGGTCACCTTCAGAAAGTTGTTGAGATTTACGGCGACTGCGACGACGATACGCTGCTTGTAAAGGTAATTCAGACAGGCGCCGCCTGCCACACGGGAAACAAGACTTGCTTTTTTAACCGAATTAAATAAGGTAAAACGAGGCAATTTATGGACTGGAAGCTAATTCTCTGCATTGCTTGTATCTGCATTTGCACGGTCTTTTTTGTTATCCGGACGAAAAAAATCGTGGAATTTGCAGTAAAATGCAGGCGTGAGGGCGTAAAAAAGGTAAAAATTCGTGTAAATATCGGCGTTATTTTATGTGCGGCTCTCACGGCTTGGTTTTTGTGGCTGACTGTAAATTACTTCTGCAAAGCGAATGAAATGCGTGAAGCCGCAGAATATGCCAAATCGAAGATAGGCACGGAATATGTCGATAAATTCATTAAAAAGCAAGAACTGGAAAAGCAAATCAAAATCTATAATCCAGAACAATATTTTCTTGATTTTATCGGGAATGTAAGAGCTTTGTCGGCTGAAGCAACGGGTTGGGGCGTTTCTTTTCTGATTATGTCGATTGACGGTATACTTACTTTAATCGGATTTATCGAGGTAATTACAAGCAAGGGCTACAGGCACAGCGGAATTAACGACGCGCTTCCGATTTTCGCCGAATACGACCGCCAAAACAGCAAAATTATCGTAAATGTAAAGGATTTGTACGGCGTGGAGCAAAAAGTGTTCACGTTTAGTGCAAATCCAAAAAATTTCGCCTCGCTCGGCGAATTTATCGAGTGGGAAACGAAAACACAGGAGGAAATACAATGACAGACTCATTCAAGGAAATGTACGAGGTTATTCAGAACCGCCGCGAAAACCCGCAGGAGGGAAGCTATACCTGCTATCTATTTGAGAAAGGTCTTGACAAGATACTCAAAAAGTGCGGCGAGGAATGTACGGAAATGGTTATCGCAGCTAAAAATAAGGACAACGACGAGCTTGCTAATGAAATCAACGATTTGTTTTATCACGTTGCCGTGCTAATGGCGGAACGCGGTCTTTCCGTTGAGGAGGTCGACGCGATTATGAGCGAAAGAGCAAAGAAAATCGGCAATCTTAAGCAATTCCACACCAGCGACCATAATACTTGAGAAATGTTGAAAAAATTTCCGAAAATTGTTGCTTTTTTCGGACAAGTATGGTATAATAGCTTTGTGGATTTATTCCGAATTTATTATAAAAGGAGATTTTTTTATGTTGGTTTCAGCAAAGGAAATGCTTAACAAGGCTCGCGACGGCAAATATGCGGTTGGACAGTTCAACATCAACAACCTTGAGTGGACAAAGTCCATTCTCGCGGTTGCGGAGGAACTCAAATCGCCCGTTATTCTCGGTGTATCCGAGGGCGCAGGCAAGTATATGTGCGGCTATAAGACCATCGTTGGTATGGTTAAGGGAATGATTGAGGAAATGAACATTACTGTTCCCGTTGCTCTTCATCTTGACCACGGTTCTTTCGAGGGCGCAAAAAAGTGCATTAACGCAGGTTTTTCCTCGATTATGTTCGACGGCTCTCACTATCCGATTGAAGAAAATATCGAAAAGACAAAAATCCTCGTAAACACCTGCGATGTTCTCGGCATTTCGCTTGAAGCGGAAGTTGGTTCTATCGGCGGCGAAGAGGACGGCGTTGTTGGTATGGGCGAGTGCGCCGACCCCAAGGAGTGCAAGGCTATCGCTGACCTCGGCGTTACGATGCTTGCGGCAGGTATCGGCAACATTCACGGTAAGTATCCCGCAAATTGGCCCGGTCTTTCGTTTGAAACTCTTGAGGCTGTTAAGAAGGAAGTCGGCGATATGCCGCTCGTTCTTCACGGCGGCACGGGTATCCCCGCTGATATGATTAAGAAGGCAATTTCCCTCGGCGTTGCTAAAATCAACGTTAACACGGAGTGCCAGCTTGCTTTTGCCGAGGCTACAAGAAAGTATATCGAAGAAGGCAAGGACCAGCAGGGTAAGGGCTTCGACCCGAGAAAGCTGCTCGCTCCCGGCGCTGAGGCTATCAAGGCGACCGTTAAGGAGAAGATGGAGCTTTTCGGCTCTGTCGGCAAGGCTTAATTTACGCAAGTATGAAAAAGGGCGCTTCGGCGTCCTTTTTTGTATTTTTTGGCAAAAGCGATATTAAAAGCTCTTGATTTTTAGATAAAAATGTGATATAATATCTATATATTGTATATAGGAGAATTGGAAATGAATATTGCTGTTGTTGGATTGGGACTTATAGGAGGCTCAATCTGTAAAGCGCTTAAAGCGAATACTTTTCACCATATTATGGGAATTGACAAGGATAAAGAAACGATTAGAAAAGCTCTCGAAGCGGGCGCAATCGACGAAGAAATAAGCGTTGAGAAGCTCGGCGAGGCTAATCTGACTATTGTTGCGCTTTATCCTATGGCTATCGTTGAATTTGTAAAGGAAAACGCGGATAAGTTCAAAAAAGGCTCGATTGTAATGGATATCTGCGGTATAAAGAATTATATCGTAAAAAATTGCACTCCGGTTCTCGAGGAAAAGGGCGTTATTTTCATCGGCACTCACCCTATGGCGGGAACGGAACATTCGGGATTTGACTATTCCGACGGGGATTTGTTCAAAAAGGCAAGCTTTATTATCACGCCCTCCGAAAATACCCCGCAAATTGCAGTCGACCTTGTGTCAACGCTCGGCGCTTGTATGAATTTCGGCAAAGTCGTAATCGCAACTCCCGAACAGCACGACAGGAATATTGCCTATACGTCGCAGCTTGCGCACGTTGTTTCAAACGCTTATGTAAAAAGCCCGTCGCTTTTTCACGCGGACGGTTTTTCGGCGGGAAGCTTTCTTGATTTGACAAGAGTGGCTTACCTTAATGAAGAAATGTGGTCGGGGCTGTTCCTTTGCAATAAGGAAGCGCTTTTGTTTGAGATAAACAACATAATACACTCGCTTTCCGAATATCGCGACGCTATGGAAAACGACGATATCGCGGCTCTCAAGGAGCTTCTTAAGGACGGCCGTGAACGCAAGGAAAAGAGTATGGAATTTTACGGTCAGGAAAGAAAAAAGTAAGGAGCGCTTCGCGTGTCTGACAAGAATAATCCGCATATCGGGTATATTGTTTCGCTTTGCGGAATAATGTGCGGGCTTGCGCTGGCGCTGATGTTTCTGCTGGGGTTTGTTCCGTTTTGCGAGTATTTCACGCCCGCTGTCGCAGGTATTCTTATCTGGGTTATAAGGGAGCGTCTTGGGCTGAAATACGGAATAGTGAGCTATATTGCCGTAGGTTTGCTCTGTATGCTTATAACCTCGAATTACGAAGCGGCTTTAATGTATCTGTTTTTACTCGGATATTATCCGATTTTGCGCGAACCGCTCCAAAAAATCAAATTCGCGCCGCTGAGGTGGCTTGTTAAGCTCAGCGTTTACGCGGCGGGCGCAATCGGATGCTATGCGCTTTTGATAAATCTATTCGGTATGACGCATATATTTGACGGACTTGGAGATTTCGGAAAATATGCGTCGGTGTTTCTGCTTGGTTTGGGCGCAATTTCGTTTATAATATACGATATCTTTCTTGGGCTGTTCAAGCCGTTTTATGATAAGGTTTTGCTGCCAAAAATAAAAAAAAGAATGAAATAGGAGAAAATTATGGCTGAAAGAGTTCCCGAGCGCTCCGAAATTGCCTCGGAGTATAAGTGGTCAATCGAGGATATCTACAAAAACAATGATTTGTGGGAAGCCGATTTCAAGAAGGCGCAGTCCTATATTGATAAAATCGCTTCGTACAAGGATACTTTTGCCGATGGCGCGGAGAAGCTGCTCGGTTATTTTCGGCTGAACGACGAGCTAACCGTGCTTTTTGACAAGCTGGTTTACTATGCGTTCTGCCGTCGCGACGAGGATACGCGCGTCGCCGTTTATCAAGATATGGCAAACCGCCTTGAAGGACTTATGGTCGCAATAAACGGCACTTCCGCCTTTGCAACTCCGGAAATTCTTTCGATAAGCGATGAAAAGCTTGAAAAGTATTACAGGGATTGTCCGGATTTGGAGCTTTATCGCCGTGCGCTTGATAAAATAAGGGTTCAGCGCGAGCATATTCTTTCGGAAAACGAAGAAAAAATTCTTGCGCTTGCAGGCGAAGTCGTTAATTCTCCCGACAATATCTTCTCGATGTTCAACGACGCCGATTTGAAATTCCCCGATGCAATCGACAAGGACGGAAATTCTCATCAAATTACCCACGAAAGCTTCATTCCGCTTATGAGAAGCGAGGACAGGGTTCTCAGAAAGTCCGCCTTCGACGGGCTTTATCACACATACGAGAGCTTCAAAAACACGTCTGCGGCAATGCTTTCGGGGCAAATTAAAGCGCTTGTATTCCACGCGCGTGCGAAAAAGTACAGTTCCACGCTTGAAGCCGCTCTTTCAAGGAACGAGGTTGATACGGCTGTTTATCACAGGCTTCTTGAAGCTGTTCACGATAATCTTGGATTAATGCACAGATATGTGAAACTACGCAAGAAAGCTCTCGGTCTTAACGAGCTTCACCCATATGACCTGTATGTGCCGATTGTAAGCGGCGCCGATGATAAAATTGACTTCGAGCAGGCAAAAGCCGAGGTTTACGAGTCGCTGGCTCCGATGGGCGAGGATTATCGAGCGATTTTCAAGAAGGGAATTGATGAGCGCTGGATTGACGTTTATGAAAACGAGGGCAAGCGAAGCGGCGGTTATTCCGCTGGCTGCCTTGTTCACCCGTTTATCCTGCTTAATCACAAGGATACGCTTAACTGCGAATTTACGCTCGCTCACGAAATGGGTCACGCAATTCATTCCTATCTGTCTAACAAAAATCAGCCTGTCGTTTACGCCGATTACGTCATTTTTGTTGCGGAAGTTGCGTCAACCTGCAACGAGAGCTTGCTTATGCAGCATCTTTTAAGCAAATCCGCGGATAAAAAGCGACGCGCTTATCTTGTGAACTACTTCCTTGAACAGTTCAGGACAACTCTTTACAGGCAGGCTATGTTCGCCGAATTTGAGCTGAAGATAAACGAAATGGCTGAACGCGGAGAAAGCCTTACAGCCGAGAGCCTTTGCGCGCTTTATCATAATCTGAACGTTGAATATTACGGCGAAGACTTGGTTGTTGACAAAGAGCTTGATATGGAATGGGCGAGAATACCTCATTTCTATAACGATTATTACGTTTATCAATACGCAACGGGATTTTCGGCGGCTATTGCGCTTTCACAGAGGATTTTGACAGAAGGCGAAACCGCGGTGCGGGATTATATCGGATTTTTGAGCGGCGGCTGCTCAAAGGACCCTATTACGCTTCTGAAAGGCGCAGGGGTTGATATGACGTCAAAAAGCGCCGTTGAGAACGCGCTTGGGTTGTTCTCAAAGCTTCTTGACGAAATGGAAGAATTACTTGAAAATTAAAGGCGGTGTCTTGGTTGGATTACAGTGAACTTGAATTTATAAAATCTTTTTGTCAGGGCTTTGTTAACCCTGTAATACTGTTTAACAAAAAGTGGGAAATTATCTATTGCAATAAAAAGAACTTTCTTGCGCCTGACGCGACTTTACAAGACCTCACAATGGGCAGGGAAGAAAAGCTTAAAAGTCATCACAGCTTTTTAATGACGGTAAACGGCAGACAATATTGCTCCAGAGTGTCGCTTCACGGAGATTTATACCTCTGCGAGCTTTTCAGCTCGGAGGATTGGTTTGAGCTTGCCGATAAGGCGGGTATTTATGAAAAACTACTTCCATTTATTAATAATTTCGAGCATAATATCGCCGTTATGTGCAACTCAATTTCAAACTTGAGCCGAAAGCTTGAAGCTGAGGAGCGCTTTGACGATATGAAGCAGCTTGCCGATATCCAGAGAAGCGCAATGTATCTTGACGCGTCGGGGAAGAACATATTTGAATTTGCGAATATGTTTTATCCCAAAAATACGGCGAAGAAAATTGATACCTACGCTCTTGTTGACGGGATTATAAATCGGTGTAATCATATGCTGGAAGGCTGTTGCCGAAGAATTGAGTTTTTGGCTGATAAGGACGACTATTTTATCCGCGCAAATCAGCGTCACTGTATAACCGTTCTCATAAACGCTCTGCAAAACGCCCTTCTTTATTCTCCAATCGACAGCTGTCCTATCGTTACGCTGTCAAAATCCGTCTACAATGACGCTCCGTGCGCCGTTCTTAGAGTATCAAACAAATGCGTTGTTAGCTCTGATGAAAACGGAAAAGAGCCCGACCTTAATTTTTCTTGTCAGAGAATAGGCTGCGGAATACCGATTATAAAGCGGTTTACCGAGGAATCGGGCGGAGAATTTACAATGGAAGAAAGAAACGGTATTATGACCGTAACATTGAAGCTTCCGATAATCGTTGCCGAAAATAGCGGGGAAATTGTTCTCGAAGAAAGCGAGTATGCTTTCTACGATACCGGTATTCCCGATATTGTCGAGCTTAAAATGTTCGAGGTTCTTTCGTTTTTCGGCTCAAAAAAATAATTCTGTTTACAAAACATTCAGCTTTTTTTCACATCGTTATCATATTGGTGCGATATAATTTATTTGTCGGACGGAAGCGTCCGGCGCAATGTTCATAATTTCCTCACTGTGATTTGTTTGTTATCGGGCGTTCTTGATATTCTTGAGAACGCCCACTTTTTACAGTGATAATGGCATTTTACGGAGGTTTTGTATGTATAAAATTCTTGTTGTTGACGATGAAGAAAATATCCGCGAGGTTATTCGCGAGTATGCCGAATTTGAAGGGCACGAGGTTGATGAAGCGTGCGACGGAATGGAAGCGGTCGAGAAAGCAAAGGCAAAGGATTATGATATTATCATTATGGATATAATGATGCCGCGTCTTGACGGATATCTTGCCTGCAAGGAAATCCGCAAATTCAAGCAGACTCCTGTTTTGATGCTTTCCGCAAGAGGCGAGGAGTACGATAAGCTTTTCGGATTTGAGCTTGGAATTGACGATTATGTTGTCAAGCCGTTTTCGCCAAAAGAGGTTATGGCGAGAGTAAACGCAATCATAAAGCGAAATGCGGTTTCTGCCGCTGCGTCCGGAGTTCATTCGGATATCGAAAAGTTCGAGGGGCTTGAAATCAACTTTGCTTCGAGAGACGTCATTATTGACGGGGAAAAGGCTAATCTCACGCCCAAAGAATACGACCTTTTGTTTTTCCTTGTCAGGAACAAAAATATCGCGCTTTCAAGAAACAGGCTTCTTGAAGAAGTCTGGGGATACGACTTTTTCGGCGACGACAGAACGATTGACACGCACATTAAGATGCTGAGGAATAATCTTGGTCCATACCGCAAGTTTATTGTAACGCTTCGCGGTCTGGGATATAAATTCGAGGCGTGAGATGAACTTTTTGCGGAGTATTAAGGTTCGAGTTTGGGCGCGGTTTGAAATTGTTGTTATGGCGATGCTTGCATTTACCTACATCTTTCTGATTGCGCTGTTTCCAAGCTTTTACAGTTGGATGAAAACCTATGAAATCGAAGAAACTTTTGTAAAAATCCGTTCAAATTGGAATAACGAGAACATTGTTCAGATAATCAACGAGCAGGCTGCCCATAAGAAAATGTATATCGAGATAAATTTCCCGAAAACAAACTACTCTTATTCGGCAAATAAGCTCGGCGGAAGCCTTTCAATTGCAGTTCTGGCAAAGGGCGGCTTTATCAACGGAATAAACGAGTCCAAAAACGGCAGAATTTACAAAAATTTTCGCGACGACCTTGAAAACAACTCTATTTTAATGATGGGAAGCTATATCGGAAGCGACCGAAATAATCCCGAAGCGTATGTTTTTATCTGCAATTATCTTGAACCGATAGGAACGACTGTAAGTATTTTCGTCCGTCAATTTGTTATTGTCGGGATAATAATGATGGTTTTAACGGTGTTTATGTCGGCTTTTTTCTCAGCGAAAATTTCAGAGCCGATTATCAGAATAAACAATTCCGCAAAGTCGCTTCCGCAGGGAAAATTCGACGCGAAAATTGAAAAAAACGATTTTAATGAGATAAAACAGCTTTCGGCAACTCTTTCTTCCGCGTCGAAGGAAATCGCGAAATCGGACGATTTACGCCGTGAACTTATGGCGAATATTTCGCACGATTTGCGTACTCCGCTTACAATGATAAAGGCATACGCCGAGATGATCAGGGATTTGTCGGGCGATAATCCCGAAAAGCGAGAGCGCCATCTTAAGGTTATAATTGATGAAACGGACAGGCTTTCATCGCTTGTAAATGATATTCTTGATTTGTCAAAGCTTCAGGCGGGCGTTACCGAGCTTCACAGAGAGGTGTTCAACTTTTCCGAGCGGCTCTCGTCCGTGACGTCGAGGTTTGATATTATTAAGTTAAACGAGGGAATATCAATTGATTTGGAGGCGCAGGACGATATTCTTTTGTTTGCCGATAAAACTAAAATCGAACAGGTTGTGTATAATCTGATTAACAATGCCGTAATTTATGCGGGCGATGATAATAAGGTTATAGTGCGGCTGTACAAAACGAACTACAAAAAAATCCGCTTTGAGGTTGAGGACCACGGCGAGGGTATTTCACCGGAAAATCTGCCTTATATTTGGGATAGGTATTATAAGGTTAGCGAGCGTTCCGCAACTCACAAACGCGCGAAAATGGGCAGCGGAATAGGCTTGTCGATTGTAAAGAGCGTTCTTGAACAGCACGGATTTGCGTTTGGCGCTGAAAGCAGCCTTGGCAAAGGCAGCAAATTCTGGTTTGAAGCTCCGGAATACTCCGAAGCTGCGGCTGAAGAACCTAAGGCTAAGCATAAGCTTGAATTTAAGCTTAATAAAAAGCAGGATAATAAATAAAACTACAATCAGCCGTGTGATTTTGCGCGGCTGATTGTAGTTAGAGATAATTTTGCCGTTCCGAGCATAGAACAACTTGAAGCAACTATTGCAGAAATCAAAAAATAAACCGCCAACGTTTTGAAGGAACGTTAGCGGTAATAACAAAAGAACTCGGGCGGGAAATCCTCTGCACCGCCCCTGTTCTTCCTTATTATAACACAGCAGAGGATAAATGTCAAGATTTGCGGAGTTATTTTTTTGAAACTTCATTGAAATTATTAATCAAATATGATAAAATGAATTTATGCAAAACAAATTAAAAGTAAGATTTAGAAAAATGTATGTAAAAGATGATTTGAATGTGTAATTATTGTTATCGCTATACTTGACGTTCTGTTCGTTTTGATGTATAATAGTACTGGAAATAATAAAAAGGGGATTGTCGGAGAAATATCAGTAATTGCGTAAAATAAAAGATAGATACACACGATTTTTGTGCAGTATTTTATACATATTATAATATAATATAATTTTTGCTCCGATAATTTCGGGGCTTTTGGTGTTTCATTTTTATGTGTGTAGTTCCCGCCGTTGGGGATAAGCTCACGAACGCGCAAACAGCACAGACCGCAAAGCAGGGTCGAGAGATAAAGTAAGCTCCTGCCTGTCCTTACATCTCATATTTGCTCTTTAGCGCTCTTTCCCGATTAGTCAAGGGTTTAAGGGTGGAGATTTTCGCTCGCAGTCTATCCCTTTTCGCAAGGTATGTGCGAAAATACTACCCGTCCCTTGACTAATCGGGAAAGAGCGCTACAATCTGCACCAGAGATGTAAGGACAGGCAGGAGCTTACAAACTCGCTCATATCACAAACCAACACGGCACAAGGGAAACGCACGCAGCGGAACGCGCAAACGGTGGGGGCAAACGCGCCCCTCTGGGGCGACGCGCGCCAGCGCGGCGCACCATTATGCCCCCATAGTAATACGGGTATTCAAATTACAAACAAAATAAGGCTTAGAGTGTTTCACTAAGCCATTTTTTTATTATTTTTTTTCGTACGAAAAATACATTTTTTTACGAAAAATAAATCGATTTTTTTAATACACAAACTGTGTTTTTTGGTACGTGCTAAATTACACAAGTGAGAAAAAGAAAATCCCCGAAAAATCGGGGACTGTTTTATATAATTTGCTTCTCAACGGGGAAAGGGTAATCATCTCTGAAGTTGCTATCAATCCACTTTACAACCTCGTTTAATACATCTCTTGTTATTTCGGTGTTTTCCTCGATTACTTCGAGCCGTTCCTTAATTGGTTGGAGTTCCTCACTTACAACCTCTTTCATCATTTCGCGGATTTGTTTCATTTCTTCGTTTGTCATTAATCTCACACCTTTCTTGAATGTGATTATATTTTATCACGTTTTTCAATTTTTGTCAATAGACTATTTATGTATATTTATTAATCTTGTGCAAAAGCTTCTTTTTCGCTTTTATTTCTTTGGGGTCTGATTTGTTTGTAAGAATTTTGATTGCAATGTATATCATTTCATCTTTTTCGGTTTCTTTGTATACATAATTGTCAACAGTTGCGTATTTTGGTGGTAGTGTTTCTGGCTTAAATTTGTCCTTAATTTCGTTGTAAAACTCTTTTCCGGTGTCACTTTCTAGATTTATTTCAATTGAGATATTGTTTATAATGACTCCATCGCTTTCATTAGTTTCATTTGTAAGCTTATAGCTTTTAATTAATCCTATTTCACGATAGATATAGTGCTTGTACTCTTGATTTTTGCTAACTGTAACCTTTTTCATAAATTACCTCTTTCACCAAAATTTTCTTTTATCGTTTGTTAGTCCTAAAATATAATCAGCGCTTACGTTAAAGTATTTACAATACGTGATTATATCTTCAATATTAGGTTCGATTTTTCCTTTTTCAAGGTATGATATTTTTCTTTGTGTTATATTCAGCTCCTTTCCTAGTTCTGTTTGTGTCATTTGCGGTTCTTTATCTTCTCTTAAATTATATATTATTTCGTTAAATTTCATATAAAAGCCTTTCTAATTTTGTTGTTTCTTACAAAATTATACCATAGACAAAAAATGTCTATTGACTTTTAGATAAAAATTGTCTATAATTATATCATAGACAAAAATTGTCTATGATATTCCTGCAATTTTGATTTAATTGCGGGGGAGAAGTGATGACTTTTCTTGAGGTATAGTAATTGCTTCATTTTTATCACCTCCTTTTTTGGTGTTAT
>DBIU01000025.1:0-5082 GCA_002304735.1 Ruminococcaceae bacterium UBA794
CCCGCTCTTGCGCCGCCGATACCCGCTGCATATGCAAGCGCGAGGTCGTTCGCTCTGCCCGTGTAATCCTGGTGAACGGCGATAAGGCACGGAGTACCCTTGCCCGCCTGGAACTCGCTTCTAACGGTGTGTCCGGGAGCCTTGGGCGCAATCATCGTAACGTCAACGTTTTTCGGAGGAACGATGCAGCCGAAATGAATGTTGAAGCCGTGCGCGAACATAAGCATATTGCCCTCTTCGAGGTTCGGCTCGATGCTCTCCTTGTAAAGCTTTGCCTGAAGCTCGTCGTTAATGAGAATCATAATAATGTCGGCTCTCTTTGCTGCTTCAGCGGCGGTATATACCTCAAATCCCGCGTCCTCAGCCTTCTTCCAGCTCTTTGAACCCTCGTAAAGACCGATTACAACCTTTACTCCGCTGTCCTTGAGGTTGAGCGCGTGCGCGTGTCCCTGTGAACCGTAGCCGATAATCGCAACGGTCTTTCCGTCAAGAAAAGACAGATTGCAGTCCTCAGAATGATACAGTTTAGCCATTGTTTTAATCTCCTTTTATAATTTTTAGCGCTTAAAAGCGTTGCATACCGTTAATTTCTCACGGAAACCGCGGCTTCGCCCCTCTGAATGGCGATTGTTCCCGTGCGGACGATTTCCTTTATTCCGTAAGGACGGAGCAGCTCCTCGAAATTGTTGAGGTTCTGCGCACTGTCGGATATCTCGATTGTAATTGAGTTTGCGGAAATATCCGAAATTTTGCCGTGAGCGAGGTCGCAGATGCTGATAATCTCCGAGCGCTGTTTCGCCGTGCAGCTTACCTTTATCAGGATTAGCTCGCGCGAAACCATACTGTCGTGCGAAAGCGTCTTTACCTTTATCACGTCAATCAGCTTGTTGAGCTGTTTTTCAATCTGTTCGAGAGTATAGTCGCTTCCGTCCGCGACAATCGTTATTCTCGATACGTTAACATCGTCGGTTACGCCGACCGCAAGGCTGTCGATATTGAACCCGCGCCGCGCGAACAGTCCCGCGACTCTCGCGAGAACGCCCGCGTGGTTTTCTACAAGAACGGAAATTGTATGTTTCATATACGCGCCTCCGTTAAAGAATCGTTTCAAGCAGCTCGGGAACGGCGACTTCAAGCAAAAACGGCTTTTTCGACTCGATAAGCCGCTTTATGCCCTCAACAGCCGCTTCCTCGCTGTCTACAAGCATATTCTCAATCGCGTAAGCGTCCGCGATTTTCGTGTAATCGGGGCTTCCGTCGAGCGAAACCGCGTAAAGCCTGTTTCCGTAGCAATTCGTCTGAAACTCGCGAACCATTCCGAGATAGCGGTTGCGCATCACGATAACCTTAACCGCGATATCGTGCTGAACAAGCGTCGCAAGCTCCGGCATCTCCATCTGGAACGAGCCGTCGCCGCACACTGCGATAACCTCCGCGTTCGGCTCGGCGCACTTCGCACCCATTGCCGCGGGAAGCGAATAGCCCATTGTTCCCATACCGCCGGAAGTAAGAAGTCTGCCGTTTTTAAGCTCGATATTCGAGGCTGTCCAGAACTGATTTTCGCCGACGTCCGCAACGACAATCGAGCGCGTCGGAAGATATTTATTCAGCTCGCGGATAAACCACTTCGGGTTGACGTAGCCCTTTTCAACGGGCTTTATCGGAGCGTCGCGCCTGCTCTCGTCAAGCGTCTTTTTCCACAAATCGTGCTTCGGAAGCGCTCCTTCAAGCGTATCAATCTGCTCCAGAAGCTGCCCGAGAACAATGCTTATATCGCCGACAATCGGCACGTTCGTTTCAACCGTTTTCCCGATTTCCGCGGGGTCGATGTCGATGTGAATAACCGTCAAATCGCTTTTCCGAAAAATCGGCGCGGTCGTTCTGTCGCTGAGCCTTGCGCCGAGCAAAATCAGCGTATCGCAGTTATTCACCGCGCATTTCGCCGATTCGCAGCCGTGCATTCCGAGCATACCGAAGTAAAGCGGGCTGTCGGTCGGCATCGCGCCAAGTCCCATAAGCGTAGAAATTACGGGAATATCGAGCCTTTCCGCAAGCTTTTTCATAAGCTCCGCGCCGTTTCCCGTAAACAGTCCGCCGCCCGCGATAATAAGCGGTTTTTCCGCCTTTAACATCGCGTTTACCGCTCTTTTTATCTGAAATCCGTTTCCCTTTGAACTCGGACGATAGCTTCTTATATCAACGGTTTCGGGGTACTCGAAGTCAATCTCGGCTTTCTGAATATCGCACGGCACGTCAATCAGCACCGGTCCGCGCCTGCCCGTTCCCGCGATATAGAACGCCCTCTTGAACACCTCGGCGGTATCCTCGGGCCGCTTGAGCAGATAGCTGTGCTTAACAAACGGCTCCGCGGAACCCGTAATATCCGCTTCCTGAAACACATCTCGTCCAATCTGGTCGGAATTAACCTGTCCCGTTATAATAACCATCGGCACGGAATCCATATAAGCCGTCGCGATTGCGGTAATCAGGTTAAGCGCGCCGGGACCGCTTGTCGCAACGCACACGGCGGGCTTCCCCGTAATTCTCGCGTAGCCCGAAGCCGCGTGTCCCGCGTTCACCTCGTGCCGCACCAGAACGTGCTTTATATCGCTTTTATACAATTCGTCGTAAAAAGGGCAGATAGCCGCTCCGGGATAGCCGAAAATCTCAGTTATTCCCTCCGCTTCAAGGCATTTTGTCATCGCCTCGGCAACTGTCATTCTTTCCATCGTTCCACTCTCCGAATTTCTCTTTCTCTTTTCCCGCTCTTCGGAAAAATCTACTCCTTTTGGTCACCTCAAAAAACCTTGTTTGAGTGAAAATGTGTATAGCACACCGACTGCTTCGTCAAACCTCCTCGTAAGGCACACAGTCTTACTTCGTCGGCTTTCCTCGCATTCGGCGCACTCTACACATTTTCACTTTTCAAACCGGTTTTTAGAGCTTCCCCTTTATTATACCAAATGCTTGTATTTTTGTCAAGAGCAATTTTATCAAATGGTAACCTCTAAAAACCTCCTTCACGGCAGATTTCTATGACTTATATCATCTGCTGCGTTACCAAACCTTGAAATACATCAAGTATTACTGCGGTTTGGTGCCTAGCATCTGATATAAGTCATATACGAAATCTGCTCGTGTCCCGATTTTTAGAGGTTACCATATTAAACAAATAAAGAAAAAATCTCCGAAGTATCTTTATAAAAAAGCGGGAAAACCGAAGCCTTCCCGCCATTTTTTATTTAATAGTCGCTGTATGTATACTTGAACGGGTCGACGCGATAGCCGTCCTCGCGTACCTCGAAGTGGAGGTGGTCGCCCGTGGACCAGCCCGTGCAGCCGACAATCGCGATTACATCGCCCTTTGTGACATACTGTCCCTCGCTGACGTAAATCGCTCTGCAATGCGCGTAGAGCGTCGAAAGTCCGCCGCCGTGGTCAACCACGACATAATTCCCCCAGCCGCCTCCGCAGCCGCAGGAATAATACTTTCCGTAATCGTGCGAGCAGGTGTTCGACACCTTTATTACTCTGCCCGACTGCGCCGCGTAAATATTCGCGCTTCCGACCGGCACGCCATAGCCGATTACGTCGATTCCGCCGTGATTTCCGCCTCTCCATGCGTCATATCCGAAATATGTGGTAATATTGTGGAACTGCTTGTCGAGCGGCCATCTGAAGCCGTCCGTATACGCAACGTCGCTTCCCGAACCGTCCTCCTGCGCGCGTCTGATAAGCTCCTGAAGCTCCTTATCAAGCTCGTCAAGCTCCCTGTTCGACGCGGAAATATCATAATTAAGCCCGTCAACCTTGTCCTTAAGCCATTCGTTATTAGCCGCAAGCCCCGAAAGATAGCCCTTCTGCTCCATCGCGTAGCCCTCAAGCTCGGATTTTTCGCCCTCAAGCTCAGTCATATCGCCCTCGAGAGCCTCTTTCTGCTTGTTAAGCGAGGTTTTATCCTGCTCAAGACCGTCGATTTCCTTATTAAGGTCGTCGATTTTCTTTTCCTGCTCGTCAATCGAAGCCATAAGCGCCTTCATAAACCCGAGATTTTGCCCGCTTATGTTCTCAACAACGTCGGAATATACATAATAATTATACCAATCGCGTGAACCGTTCAAAACAGGCAACATTCCCGACGGGTCGGTCTTATAGAGAGCGTTCGCAAGCTTCGCGAACTTCTGAAGATTGCGCTTATTTTCAGCCTGCATCTCGGAAATATCCGCCTTTTTCCGGTCGATTTCCTTTTCGCGGTCGGCAATCCTCTCCTCTACAGCCTTTATCTCAAGCTTCTTCGCGTCGATTTCGCCCTGTTTTCCTATGATAAGCTCGCCTTTCAGCGCAATTTCCGAGTTAAAGCCGTCAATAAGCTCGCTTACGGTATCCATCGCCGCTTCGTTATCCGAAATATCGCCCTCGTATTTATCAATCTGGTCGCGGCGCTCGGCGTTTTCCTTCTGAATTTTATCAATTCGCTCCTGAATATCCTTTATCGAGGAGCTTCCCGAAGCGTTCTTGCTTATAATGCCGTTCGGCGTCATAAGAAGCAGCGCCGCCGCGCAGACCGCCGCCCCCGTTTTCGCCCAAAACAGCGGCTTTTTCAGCTTTTCTTTAATCCCCATATTTACCTCTCTTTAGCTTTGCCGTAAATGCCTTTTCATTCGGCGAGCGCACGTCCCCAAACGTCCGAAAATCGCCGCAATCTACTATAATTATACAATTTTCGCCCGCTCTTGTCAAGTATTTGACGGTGAAAATTATATGAAAATACAGGCCAATTTCTTCCCGATTTTCCATTTTACAGAAAACGCGCGTTCTTATGCTCGAATTGTGCAGTTTATTTTTCTTTTCGTTTCATTTTCATTTTGACTAAACGCGCTTTTTTGTTTAATATTCACAGTTTTAATATTGTAAAGTTGTTGAGTATGCACGAAACAATAAATATTTTCTGAAAAAAATCAAAAAAAATCTTGCAAAATCAAGAAGATTGTTGTATAATCTAAAACGTAGGCTATAACACAAAAATATTTATCAGGAGGACTTGTTAAAATGGCTTTGAAAAATCAGTATCTTGCAGATTTG
>DBIU01000025.1:5116-5332 GCA_002304735.1 Ruminococcaceae bacterium UBA794
CAGATTTGCTTGAAAAGGTAAAGAAAAGAAATCCCGGCGAGCCGGAGTTCATTCAGGCTGTAACCGAGGTGTTTGAAACGCTTCAGCCCGTTGCTGAAAAGCGTCAGGACCTTGTTGACGCGGGCGTTTTCGAGAGAATTGTAGAGCCGGAAAGACAGATTATATTCCGCGTTCCGTGGGTTGACGACAACGGAAAGGTTCAGGTAAACCGCGGCT
>DBIU01000008.1:0-8904 GCA_002304735.1 Ruminococcaceae bacterium UBA794
ATATGATATGATGTCATTTGAATGATTTGATTTAAGGAGATATTTATGAAATTTTCTGCTTCAAAAGAATCTTTGCTCGAAGCTTTTCTTACAACCTCGAAGGCTGCTTCTTCAAAATCAACGATAGCGGCGCTTGAGGGTTTGCTTCTGGAGCTTACCGATAATAAGCTTACCGTAACGGGATATAATCTCGAAATCGGAATAAGAACCGAGCTTCCCGTCGAGAACGGCGAAAACGGAAGCACTGTTATAAACGCGCGCATTTTGTGCGAAATTGTAAGGAAAATGCCGTCGGGAATATTGGAATTCGATATCGGTGAAAATAAGACCGCAACCATTAAGAACGGAATGACAGAATTTTCCATTATGTGTATGAGAGCGGACGAATATCCGCCCGTTCCGCAGACAGGTTCTCAGCAGGGCTTTACTATGCCGCAGCCGCTGCTTAAAAGTATGATTAATCAGACAAAGTATGCCTGCGCTACAACCGATACAAAGCCCGCGCTTACCGGCTGCAAGTTTGAAATTGCGGACAATGTTCTGAGCGTTGTTGCAGTTGACGGAATAAGAATTGCGCTTCGTCAGGAGAACGTTCCTTATGAGAATATTGATTTTATCGTGCCGAACAGAACTCTTGAGGAGCTTACTCATATACTCTCCGATGAAAATGACAAGAAAGTTACAATTTGTATAGATAAAAATCAGATTTCCTTTGAAGTCGGCAAGTATACGATGATTTCCCGCCTTATCAACGGAGATTTTCTCGAGTACAGAAAGCATCTTACCTGCGAAGGAAGCGTTTTTGCGGAGGTAAATTGCCGCGAAATTATTGATATGCTCGACAGAGCAATGCTTGTAATTAACGAAAAAAATAAATCGCCCGTTCGCTGCGAGTTTGGAAACGACTCAATTACAATGAGCTGTACGACAACTCTCGGTAAAGTTTACGATAAAATTAACGTAAAGTATAATGGCGAACCGATTACAATCGGATTTAACGCAAAATATTTGCTTGACGCGTTCAAAGCCTGCGATACCGACAAGGTTAAGATTATATTGACAGGCTCGGCGGTATCTCCCGTTTTGATTGTTCCCATGGAAGGGAAGGAGTTTACGTTCTTCCTTCTTCCTATGAGATTAAAATAAATTGTATAAAAACAGTAAAAATATACTTTAAGTAAAATAGAAAGGTTATGAAAATGGAAGAACTAAAAATCATTACCCCTTTTATTAAGCTTGACCAGCTTGTGAAATTTGCCGGATTTTCGGAAACGGGCGCAAAAGCCAAAATTCTGATAGACCTCGGCGAGTTTAACGTAAACGGCGTTTGCTGCACCAAACGCGGCAAAAAGATAAAGCCCGGCGATGTTATCGAGTACAAAAATAAGAAATATAAGGTAGTTTTCGATGAGCAGGAGGCTTCTGCCGAGGAAAAATCGGAGTAATGTATATAACCTCTGTCTATTTGAGAAATTTCCGCAACATTAAAGAAGCGGAGATTGACTTTGACAAAAATCTTAATATTTTCGTCGGAAAAAACGCTCAGGGAAAAACTAATCTTTGCGAAGCAATTTCGGTTTGCCTTGGGGGGAGTTTCCGACGCGTTCGTTTTTCGCAGTATATTCCCGCAGATAATCCCGAAGCTGAAGTTATGATAAGGCTGAAGTTTCGAGATGATATTACAGAACGTGATAATATTATTAATTATACTATTTGTAAAAATAATGTTGAGATAACGTATAATAATATCAAGATGAAAGACGCTGCGGAATTATACGGAGTGTTAAAATATGTGGTTTTTATACCGGAACACTTAAGTTTGATTAAAGGCGCGCCGGAGCTTCGGAGAAATTATCTCGACGAAGTTGCGCTTATGCAGACGAAAACGCATTTGAAAAAGCTTTCAAGATATAACAAAGCGTTAAAACAGCGTAATAATATACTCAGTGGCTATAACGGAAGCTTGGAAGTATTATCGGCGAACGTTGCCGCTTGGAATGAAATTCTTGCTGCCGAGGGGATTAACGTAACTTACGGACGGCTGAAATACTTCAATTTTCTGAAAAAATGCGCAGGTGAGGTTTATTCCGAGCTTACAAACGGCACGGAAAGCCTTAATATGGAATATCAAAGCTCTGTTTTTAAGACTGACAGTATAAATTTTGATGAAAAAGACAAACTGTATAATATTTATATGAACGAGCTTGAAAAAAATCTCGAAACGGAGATGAAGCTGCGCTATACTTTGGCGGGAATACACCGCGACGATGTAAATTTTTTCGTAAACGGGTTGGCTGCGAGGGATTTCGCCTCGCAGGGACAGCTCAGAAGCGCCGCTCTTGCGCTTAAATTGTCCGAGGCGGAAATAATACGTCAAAAGAATAAAACTAATCCTGTGATAATTCTGGACGATATTTTGAGCGAGCTTGATTTTGTTCGCAGGGATTATATTATTCATCATATTGAAAAAAGTCAGGTATTTATTACTTGCTGTAATATAAACGACCTGTCGTCAATGAGCGGCGGCAAGGCTTGGAATGTCGAAAACGGAAGCTTTACGGAAATAAAGTGAGTTTTCAACAGAATTTTGAGGCGAGGTTGAAAAAATGTTCTTATATCTTGGCGGCGATATTACCGTTAAATCTAAGGAAGTAATCGGAATTTTTGATATTGAGGAATGCTCCGTGAGCCGAACAACCGCGGAGTTTCTTAATTTTTCGCAGAAAAACGGACGGATTGTCAATGTTTCGGAGGAAATGCCGAAAAGCTTTATCGTAACAGATAATAAAACCTATATTTCCAATGTGTCTAATCGGACAATAGCCCTGCGCGCTCGCGAAAAATAAGGGTAACACCGCATAATTACCTAAGGAAAAAAATCTCGGAAAAATCGTAAAATGCTTGAAATTTACGCGGTTTTGTGGTATACTATATATAATATATTGTTTGTTAAGGGATAAAAAGGAGTAATCTTATGGCTGAAAACGAAAACGTTGTTGATAAGAGCTACGGCGGCGATGATATCCAAGTTCTGAAAGGACTTGACCCTGTAAGAAAGCGTCCCGGTATGTATATCGGCTCGACGGGCGAGGGCGGACTTCATCACCTCGTCTATGAAATTGTCGATAACGCTATTGACGAGGCTCTTGCGGGCTTTTGTAAGCATATCGACGTTGCTATTCTTCCCGATAACGTAATTCGCGTAATCGACGACGGACGCGGCGTTCCTACGGGAATAAATCACGCCGAGGGCATTTCTGCGGCAACGCTCGTTTTTACCGTGCTTCACGCAGGCGGTAAGTTCAACAACGGCGTTTACAAGGTTTCGGGCGGTTTGCACGGAGTAGGCGCTTCTGTTGTAAACGCGCTTTCCGAGTGGCTCGAGGTTGAAATTCACGACGGCGAGAACGTTCATTTTCAGCGTTTTGACAGAGGTACTTATACCGAGCCGATTAAAATTATCGGAAAAACCGACCATACGGGAACGCAGGTTACGTTTAAGCCTGACGGCGAGATTTTCCACACGACGATTTATAACTTTGAAACGCTTCAGGAGCGCTTAAGAGAGCAGGCTTTCCTTAACGCGGGGCTTAAAATCTCGCTTCACGATTTGCGTGACGAAAATAATCCCGTTAACGAAACATATTGCTATGACGGCGGAATTTGCTCTTATATCGAATGGCTTAATAAAAAGCGCGGCGCAAACGTGCTTCACCCCGATATTATTTACCTCAAGGGTAATGTCGACGATATTATGGTTGAAATTGCTTTCCAGTACACGGACGATTTCAACAGCGAGGTTTTTCGCTCTTTTGCAAATAATATTCACACGGGCGAGGGCGGAATGCACGAGCTTGGCTTTAAGCGCGCGCTGAATAAGGTTGTAAACGACTACGCAAAGGCTTATAAGGAAAATAACGACAAAAATAAGGTCAAGAAAAAAGCCGGCAAGAAAGGCGAGGAAGAAAAGCCTTTCGCGGGTTATAGCGGCGAGGCGATAAGAGAAGCGATAAACGCAATTATTTCCGTAAAGCTGCCGGAGTGCGAATTTGAAGGTCAGACAAAGGGCAAGCTCGGAAATCCCGAGGTTCAGCCCGCCGTTTATAAGGTTGCGACAGAGCAGCTTACTTATTATTTTGAGGAACACCCCGAAACCGCGCAGATTATTATGAATAAGGCGGCAAATTCACAGGCTGCCCGCGACGCGGCGAAAAAGGCTATGGAGGCTAAGAGAAAGTCCGCGATGGACTCGAACGGGCTTCCCGGGAAGCTTGCGGACTGCTCCGATTCAGACCCCACGCATACCGAAATTTATATCGTCGAGGGAGATTCTGCGGGTGGTTCTGCGAAAGAGGGCAGGGACAGACGTTTTCAGGCTATTCTTTCGCTTTGGGGTAAGATGCTGAACGTTGAAAAGGCGCGCGCCGATAAGGTTTACGGAAACGATAAGCTTTCACCGGTCGTAAAAGCGCTCGGAACAGGCATTGCCGAGGATTTCGATATTAATAAGCTGCGCTATGGCAGAGTTATCATAATGGCGGATGCCGATGTCGACGGTCTGCATATAAGAACGCTTATGCTGACGTTTTTCTTTAGATTTATGCGGCCGCTGCTTGAAGAAGGTCACGTTTATATCGCGCAGCCGCCGCTTTTCAAGGTATCGCGCGGAAAACAGGTTCGCTACGCTTTTTCGGACGAGGAGCGCGACGCATATATTGCGCAGCTTGGCGCCGACGGCGGAAAAACCGACGTTCAGAGATATAAAGGTCTTGGCGAGATGGACCCCTCGCAGCTCTGGGAAACCACGATGAACCCCGAAACTCGCACGATGCTTCGCGTTTCCGTTGAGGACGCGGCAAAGGCCGACGAAATTATGACAATTCTTATGGGCGATAAGGTTGAGCCGCGCAGACAGTTTATTGAAACTAACGCAAAGCTTGCCGAAAATCTTGACGTTTGATTAATGAGGTGATTTCCATTTCTAACGGATTACTGCCGGACTTAAAAGCCGAGGAGCTTGCAAAAAAAGAGCAAAAAAAGAAAAATCAGAGGATAATCGCAGATTTTTCTTATGACAACACGCTTGAAGAAACAGACGACGCTATGAAAACTTTCCAAAAGCGGTTTTCTTCAAAGAGAGGAAAACTTTCGGTTATCGCGTATTCGCTTCTCGCTGTGGCTGCGATAACGGCGATTGTGTTTAATCCTACTCAAATTGTGCTTTATATTTCGCTCTTTTTCTGTATTTTCGGACTTGTTTATACTCTTACGGATAAGGCGCGTATGAGAAGCAGAGTTCTCGCTACGCTCAGCAAAATGAAGCCCGAGGATTATCACTGCACGATTTACGATAATAAAATCGAGATTGAAACTATTATCAGAGAGAACGAGGATAATTCCGATAAGGAAAAGACCGTTTCCGCTGAAGAAAGCGTTGAAAATCACGATAACGAAAACGCGGAAAAAACCGAAGAAAAGCCCGATGAACCGATTAAATCCGTGTTCAAATTCGGGGAGGATATGCTTGATTTATTGGAAAGCGAGCGTTCTTTGCTGCTAATTCTTGCGAGAAGGCAGATTTACTGCTTCCCGAAGCGCTGTCTTTCGGAAGAACAGCAAAACGCAGTCCGCGATTTTCTTACAAAAAAGCTTTCGGAAATAAGCTATTAAGCTTACTCTATCAGGAGGAATAATGGACGTAGATTTCAGTTTGGAAAAGCTCCACAATATCGACCTTGAGGAAACGATGAAAAAGTCTTTTATCGAGTACTCAATGGCGGTTATTACATCAAGAGCGCTGCCCGATGTACGCGACGGCTTCAAGCCCGTTCACCGCAGAATTATCTATACGATGAACGACGCGGGTAATACCTCGGACAAACCGTTCAGAAAGTGCGCTTATACCGTCGGAGAGGTTCTCGGTAAGTATCACCCGCACGGCGACGCTTCCGTTTACGACGCGCTTGTGCGCCTTGCACAGACGTTTTCGATGCGCTATCCGCTTATCGACGGTCACGGAAACTTCGGTTCGATTGACGGCGACCCGCCTGCGGCTTACCGTTATACAGAGGCGCGTTTGTCGAAAATCGCGAACGAAATGACCTCGGATATCAACAAAAAGGTTGTTGATTTTCAGACAAACTACGACGATAAGCTTGTTGAGCCTGTCGTTTTGCCGTCAAGATTTCCGAATTTGCTTGTAAACGGCTCAAACGGTATCGCAGTCGGAATGGCGACGAATATTCCTCCGCATAACTTAGGCGAGGTTATCGACGCTATTCTTATGCTTATTGATAATCCCGAGGCGACAATCGAGGATTTGATGAGCTGCATAAAGGGGCCGGATTTCCCGACTGGCGGCATTATAATGGGCTACAGCGGTATTCGCTCGGCTTATTATACCGGACGCGGTAAGATTATTCTCCGCGGCAGAGCAAACATTGTCGAAGAAAACAACCACACGCGAATTATCATAAACGAAATTCCGTATATGGTGAATAAGGCGAGATTGCTTGCGAATATCGGCGACCTTGTCCGCGATAAGCGCATTGACGGCATTTCCGTGTTCCGCGACGAGTCCGACCGCGACGGAATGAGAATTGTAATCGAGCTGAAGCGCGACGCAAACGCAAACGTTGTTCTGAATAAGCTGTATACCTATACTCAGCTTCAGGATACCGTCGGCGTGATTATGCTGGCGCTTGTAAACGGCGAGCCGAAAACGCTTACGCTGCGCGAAATGCTCACGCATTATCTTAATCATCAGGTTGACGTTGTTACAAGAAGAACAAAGTATGACCTCGACAAGGCAAAGGAACGCGAGCATATTCTCGAGGGCTTCCTTATCGCGATTGACTTTATCGACGAGGTAATCGCAATTTTGAGAAGTTCAAAGACAATTCCCGAAGGCAAGGAGCGCCTTATTGAGCGTTTCAAGAATATTGACGTTTCGCAGACGGGATTTTTCACGTCGCATACCTACTCGCTGAGCGAGGAGCAGGCTGACGCTATCGTTCAGATGAGGCTCGGTGCGCTCACCGGTATGGAAAAGAGCAAGATTGAGGACGAGCTTCTCGAAAAGCGCGAGCTGATTAAGAATATGGAGGAGCTGCTTTCGGATAACGTAAAGATGCTTCATCTTATCGGCGAGGAGCTTTCCGCCGTCAAGAAAAAGTACGGCGACGAGAGAAGAACGTCGATTGAGCCTGTAAGCGGCGAGGTTGATATCGAGGACCTTATTCCCGAAGAAGACTGCGTTGTAACTTTCACGAATATGGGTTACATCAAGCGCCAGCCTGCCGAGGTTTACAATATCCAAAAGCGCGGCGGACGCGGGGTATCGGGAATGAAACAGCGCGACGAGGATTTTGTTGACAGTATGTTTATAGCGTCCAGTCACGAAAACATACTTTTCATAACAAACAAGGGAAATATGTTCCGCTTGAAGTGCTATCAGATACCGGAGGGAAGCCGCCAGTCGCGCGGTATGAACATCGTTAATCTGCTTCAGCTTTCCGATGATGAAAAGGTTGCCGCGATGATGACGACAATTGATTTTGCGGAGAACAAATTCTTCATTTGCCTTACCAAAAACGGTCTTGTAAAGCGCACGCGCCTTTCCGAGTTCAAAAACGTGAGAAAAGGCGGCTTGAGAGCGATTTCGCTGAACGACGGCGATGAAATCGCGGGCGGATTTCTCACGGAGGGCGACTGCACGGTTATGGCAGCGACCAGAAACGGCTTTGCAATACGCTTTGACGAGAACGATATCCGCGTAATGGGAAGAATTGCTCGCGGCGTTCGCGCTATAAAGCTTCGCGACGATGATTGCATTATCGGCGCAACGAAGATTTTCGATGAAAACGCGACCATTCTCACCGTAACCGAAAAGGGTATGGGAAGAAGATGCGCTGCGGCAAGCTATCGCCTGCAAAGACGAGGCGGTATGGGTCTTAAAAACTATCCCGTAAGCGAGGAAAAGGGCAGCGTTATAGGTATTCGCACGCTAGGTCCCGACGACGACGTTATTCTGATAAGCGCGGAGGGCGTTCTCATCAGAATACGTGCAAACGACCTCAGAATTATGGGAAGAACTGCTTCGGGCGTCCGTGTAATGCGGCTTGGCGCGACTGATAGAGTTGCAACGTTCAGCCGTACTCCGCACGACGACGAGGAGGTAACCGAGGAGGTTGAAAAGGCTTCCGACGAGGAGGTTGCGGCTTCTCTTGCGGAGGACGCGGCTGAGGTTATCGAGCCAGACGAGCCTATCGAGGACGATGAAACCGACGAGGGCGATTCTGAGGAGTAATGACGATATTTTCCCGAACGTTTGTTCGGGAAATTCGTTTTTTGTTATAGGAATGTTCCACGTGGAACGTAATGGAGAGAAAATGAATTATACACTTGAAGAATACGACGTCTGCGTAATCGGCGCGGGTCACGCGGGCTGCGAGGCGGCGCTTGCGGCGGCGCGGCTCGGGCTGAAAACGGCAATTTTCACGCTTTCGCTCGATTGTATCGCGAATATGCCGTGCAATCCTTGCATAGGCGGTTCGGCGAAGGGTCAGATTGTCTGCGAAATCGACTCGCTCGGCGGCGAAATGGGCAGAGCGGCGGACGCGACTTTTATTCAGTCACGGATTTTGAACAGGGGAAAAGGTCCCGCGGTTCACAGCCTTCGCGTACAGTCCGACCGCGTGAAATATCACACATATATGAAGCAGACGCTTGAAAACACCGAAAATCTGTACATAAAGCAGGGTGAAGTGACTGCGGTTGACGTTAAGGACGGGAAAATCTGCGCTGTTCGGACGAAGCTCGGCGCGATTTATCCCTGCAAGGCTGCGATTATCACCACGGGAACTTACCTCAACGGTAAAATCCATATCGGCGAGCAGAATTACG
>DBIU01000008.1:8956-20622 GCA_002304735.1 Ruminococcaceae bacterium UBA794
CGACAATGTTCTCCCGTCAACGCAGCTTACCGACTGTCTTAAAGCACTTGGATTGTCGATGCGGAGGTTCAAGACGGGAACTCCCGCGCGCGTTCACAGGCGTTCGGTTGACTTTTCGGTAATGGAAAAGCAAAGCGGCGATGAGGAGATAATGCCGTTTTCTTTTGATAATGATAACGAACTGAAAAATCAGGCGGACTGCTGGGTGACGTACACGAACGCGGAAACTCATAGGATAATTCTCGAAAATCTCGACCGTTCGCCGCTGTATTCGGGCAGGATTGAGGGTATCGGTCCGCGATATTGTCCGAGCATTGAGGATAAAATCGTGCGTTTTCGAGATAAGGAGCGGCATCAGCTTTTTGTCGAGCCGATGGGGCTTGATACCGATGAATGTTACTTGCAGGGAATGTCAAGCTCGCTTCCCGAGGACGTTCAAATTATGTTTCTGCGGACGATAAAGGGTCTGGAAAACGTTGAGATAATGCGCCCAGCGTATGCAATCGAGTATGACTGCTGCGACCCGCTGGAGCTTTTGCCGACGCTTGAGTTTAAGAAAATAAGCGGACTTTACGGCGCGGGACAGTTTAACTGCACTTCCGGATACGAGGAAGCGGCAGCGCAGGGAATTGTCGCGGGAATTAACGCGGCGCGAAAAATTCAGGGCAAATCGCCGATTATTCTTGAACGCTCTGGGAGCTATATCGGAACGCTTATTGACGACCTTGTGACAAAAGGCTGCTCCGAGCCTTACAGAATGATGACTTCGAGAAGCGAATATCGTCTTATTTTACGTCAGGACAACGCTCCCGAAAGACTTTTGCCGCTGGGTCACGAGATAGGACTTGTTTCTGATGAACGTTTCGAGCGCTTTCTTGAAGATAAAAGACAGCTCCAAAGCGAGCTTGAGCGAATTAAAACTGTGACAATTCACCCGACTGACGAGCTTAACGAAATGCTTACGGAAAAGGGAACTTCGCCCATTTCCGTTGGAGTAAGGCTGTTTGAGCTGTTAAAGCGTCCGCAGCTTGCGTATACCGATTTTGAAAGGTTTGACGCCGACAGACCTAAATTGAAGATTTCGCTGATAAATCGGCTTGAAATCGAGCTTAAATATGCAGGCTATATAAAAATTCAGTCGGAGCAGATTGAAAGAGCGCGTAAGCTTGAGGAAAAAACGCTTCCGACTGATATTGACTACAAGACAATCAAGGGTCTGCGTCTTGAAGCGCAGGAAAAGCTGAATAAACACAAGCCGCTGAACGTCGGTCAGGCAGGACGAATTTCGGGAGTTAACCCCGCGGACGTTTCTGTTTTGCTGATATGGCTTGCGGGAAAGGGTTAAAATATGGATAAAATCGAGTATATTTTTGAGGCGTTTGGGTCGGCAGGCATTGAAATCAGCTCCGAGAAAGCAAAAAAGTTCTTGGATTTGTCGGAATTTATGGTTGAATATAATAAGAATGTTAATTTAACCGCGATTACCGACTTCGAGGGTATAGTTGAAAAGCACTTTATTGACAGCGTTTTGCCGTTTGCTTCGCTTGAAATTGCGGAAAATTCAAGCTTTATTGACGTGGGAACGGGCGCGGGATATCCGTCGCTTCCTCTGCTGATTTGGCGCGGCGATTTGAAAGGAACGCTCTGCGATAGTAACGAAAAGCGCTGCGTTTATCTGAAAAAAGCGTGTGAAATGCTTGGATTATCCCCCGAAATCATACATACAAGAGCCGAGCTGCTTGGCAGAACGCGCCGCGAAACGTATGATATTGCGACGGCGAGGGCTGTTTCGGCAATGCCGATTTTAACGGAGTTTTGCCTGCCGTTTGTTAAGGTAGGGGGAATGTTCGCCGCGCTAAAGTCGGTTAACGAAGGCGAAAAAGGCTCGGAAAACGCGATAAAAACGCTCGGCGGTAAGATTGAGGAGATACGCGATTATACGCTTCCGAACGGCGACAAGCGCAGGCTTATATTAGTCAGAAAAATTTCGCAAACTCCGACAAAATACCCGCGCAACTCTGCGGGAATTATAAAAAAGCCGCTGTAATCGGTCGGATTTGCTCCGAAACCGTCAAAAAATGCGATATTTCCTTGTGGAAATTTATTCCTCTTGATGTTACAATGAAGAAAAACATCGGGAGGAATTTTTATGAGCGGAATATTCAGACAAAAGGAAAAAATTGCGGGACAGGTCGTTATGATTGACATATCGCTAATCTACGCTAACCGTTCGCAGCCGAGAAGCGAGTTTTCGGAGGAGGCTCTGCGGTCGCTTGCTCAAAGTATTCAAGAAAACGGGATATTACAGCCCGTCTGCGTAAGAAAGGTCGGCGCGGTGTATGAGATAATCAGCGGCGAGAGGAGAACGCGCGCGGCGAAGCTTGTCGGGCTTGCGGAAATTCCCTGCATTGTGATGAACGTTGACGACGAGCAGTCGGCGGTTTTGGCTCTTATTGAGAATATTCAGCGCAAGGATTTGAGCTATTTTGAAGAAGCGCTTGCGATAGAAAAGCTTATAAACTATTATGGAATGACGCAGGAAACCGCCGCGGAACGTCTTGGAAAGGCGCAGTCAACGATTGCGAACAAGCTTAGATTATTGAGGTTCTCAGACGCGGAAAAGCGCCTGCTGATAACGGGAAATCTCTCCGAGCGGCAGGCGAGAGCGCTTATCCGAATTGACGACGCGCGGCTTCGTAAGAACGCTCTGGAAACTGTCGTTACTCGTCATCTTAACCTTGAACAAACCGAAGAACTTGTAAGCGGCATTGTAAAAGGTATTCCGCAGAAAGAAAAGCGAACGTCGGGGAAGCTTCGGCATTTTGTCGCTCCGCCGCGAGTTTATATGAACTCGCTTAACGCGCTTATCAAGCGTATTCGCGAGGACAAAATCCCATGCGAGCTGTCAACGGGGAAGTCCGAGTATTTTTACGAGTATACGATAAAATTCCCTGTAAACATCTGACGATAATGTATAGAATAAATGTTCCACGAGGAACATTTTCGGTTAAAATGTCGAAAATGTTCCCCGTGGAACATTTTTTGTAAAAAACACTTTATTTTTAATGTAAAGTGTGATATACTAAAGAAGTAAGAAAATGCAGGAATAGGGGGAGTATTCTTGGGAATTGTAATCGGCGTCGTTAACCAAAAGGGCGGTGTCGGCAAAACCACAACCTCGGTCAATATCGCCGCAGGGCTTGGCGCGCTCGGGAAAAAGGTGCTTTTGATTGACTTCGACCCGCAGGGCAACTCGACGACAGGCTTCGGAATTAAGAAAAAGACGCTTGAAAACACGTCGTACGACGTTGTTATCGGGAAAATTCGTCCGCAGGAAGCTATCATTAAGACGGAGAGCAAAAACGTTTGGATTATGCCGTCAACGTCAAAGTTGTGCGACGCAGAGCCTGCTCTGACGAATATGGAACAGAAGAATTTTCAGCTTAGAAAAGCGGTTTTGCAGGTCAAGGACGATTATGATATCGTGATTATCGACAGCCTGCCGTCGCTTGGAGTGCTTGCTGTGAACACGCTCGTCGCGTGCGACACGATAATAGTGCCGATGGTTTGCGAGCATTTCGCGCTCGAGGGTCTTGCACAGCTTATGTACACGATTAAGAACATCAAGCACAAGTTCAACCCGAACATCAACATAATGGGAATTGTGTTCACGATGCTTGATAAGAGGCTGCTTTCGAGCAATGAAATCAAGAATGAAATTAAGAAAAACTTTGACAAGCGCGCGATTTTCAGGACGGAAATTCCGCGAAACGTCCGTATTTCCGAGGCGCAGAGCCACGGCGAACCGATTATCACGTTCGATAAAAATTCAAAGGGCGCGGACGCTTACATAAGGCTGTCGAAGGAGATTTTGGCAAAATGCCGCGAGAGGGAGAAAGCAGATGGGACGTAAAACCGACAGCAGCTTTGACGAGCTTTTTTTTGACAACAACATAGGCTCCGAGGGAGTTTCAACGCTTAGGATAAGCGAGATTGAGCCGAACAAAAACCAGCCGCGAAAGAGCTTCAACAACGAAACCTTGAAGCAGCTCGCCGATTCGATAACGGAACACGGCGTGTTGCAGCCGCTTATTGTGCGCTCGATTGCGGCGGGAAACTATGTTATAATCGCCGGCGAGCGACGCTGGAGAGCTGCAAAAATGGCGGGATTAAGCGAAATTCCCGTGATTATCCGCGACGACTTGACCGACGAGCAGGCAATGCAAATCGCGATGATTGAGAACTTGCAGCGCGAAAACCTCAATCCGATTGAAGAAGCGCTCGGCTACAAGGAGCTTATCGACAAGTTCGGAATGACGCAGGACAAGCTCGCGCAGGTTCTCGGAAAGGCGCGTTCGTCCGTTGCGAACAGCTTGGGTTTGCTGTCGCTTCCGAACGGAGTGCAGGAGCTTCTGCGAAACGGAAGCCTTTCCGCGGGGCACTGCAAGGCGCTGAAAAAGGTGAAAGACGCGGCGCTTATGACCGAGCTTGCGCATAAAGCCGCAGAGGGCGAGCTTTCCGTTCGGCAGGTTGAGGTTATCGCGAAGCGCGAAGCCGCGCGGCTTGAGGAGGAAAAAGACAAGAAAGAGCTGAAGCCGCGAATTTCCTACTACACGGAAATCGAGGTTAGCCTGTCCGAGCTGCTTGGAACGAAGGTCCGCATTTCCGAGGGGAAAAACGGGAACGTTTTGCAAATCGACTTTGCCGACAAAGAGCAGCTTGAGGGCATAATGAAGTATTTCAACTAACAAAAACCGCGCGTAATACGCGATATTATAATGAAAAACGAGGAGAAAAACAATGATTGACATTAAATTTTTGAGAGAAAATCCCGACGCAGTTAAGGAAAACATTAAGAAGAAGTTTCAGGACGAGAAGCTTCCGCTTGTTGACGAGGTAATCGCGCTCGACGCGGAGAACCGCAAGTGTATTCAGCGTATGGAGCAGCTCCGCGCCGACAGAAACCGTATTTCCAAGGAAATAGGCGGTTTTATGGCGAAGGGAATGAAGGACGAGGCTGAAAAGGCAAAGGCGCAGGTTGCGTCTTTCGCGGAGGAGCAGAAGCAGCTTGAAGCAAAGCAGGGCGAGCTTTCCGAGAGAATTACGAAGATTATGATGACTATTCCGAACATAATCGACCCGTCCGTTCCGATAGGCAAGGACGACAGCGAGAACGTTGAAATCACGCGTTACGGCGAGCCTGTCGTTCCGAATTTTGAGGTGCCTTATCACAGCGAGATTATGGAAAAGCTGAACGGTATCGACCTTGACTCCGCGAGAAAGGTTGCGGGAAACGGCTTCTATTACCTTATGGGCGATATCGCAAGACTTCATTCCGCGGTACTCTCCTATGCGAGAGATTTTATGATTGACCGCGGATTTACCTACTGCATACCGCCTTATATGATAAGAAGCAACGTTGTTACGGGCGTAATGAGCTTCGCGGAAATGGACGCGATGATGTATAAAATCGAGGGCGAGGACCTTTATCTCATCGGTACTTCCGAACATTCTATGATAGGAAAGTTCATTGATACTATTCTTGACGAAGAAAAGCTTCCCTACACTCTTACGAGCTATTCGCCCTGCTTCCGCAAGGAAAAAGGCGCTCACGGAATAGAGGAGCGCGGCGTTTACCGTATTCATCAGTTTGAAAAGCAGGAAATGATAGTTGTCTGCAAGCCGGAGGATTCGCCTATGTGGTTTGACAAACTGTGGCAGAACACGGTTGACCTGTTCCGTTCAATGGACATTCCCGTAAGAACAATCGAGTGCTGCTCGGGCGACCTTGCCGACCTCAAGGTAAAGAGCTATGACGTTGAAGCGTGGTCTCCGCGCCAGAAGAAGTATTTCGAGGTTGGCTCCTGCTCAAATCTCGGCGACGCGCAGGCTCGCCGCCTGAAAATCCGCATCAAGGGCAAGGACGGCAACTATTTCGCTCACACGCTGAACAACACCTGCGTTGCGCCGCCCAGAATGTTGATTGCATTCCTCGAAAACAATCTGAACGAGGACGGCTCCGTCAATATTCCCGAGGTTCTCAGACCGTATATGGGCGGCAAGGATAAGATTACCGTCGGATAAGAGGGGATTTTATGTCTTTTGTCACGTTAAAGGACGTTTATAAGCGTTATCACGTCGGCGAGGTTACGATAAACGCAGCCGACGGAATGACGTTTGACATTGAAAAAGGCGAGCTTGCGGTTATTGTCGGACCGTCGGGTTCGGGAAAAACGACCGTTTTGAATATGCTCGGCGGAATGGATTCAAGCGACGAGGGCGAAATTTCGGTTGACGGCGCGAGAATTGACCGATATAACCGAAAGCAGCTCACGCAGTATCGCCGATTTGACATAGGGTTTATCTTTCAGTTTTACAATCTGCTGCCGAATTTAACGGCGAAAGAGAACGTTGAAATTGCGGCGCAGACGAACAAGGATTACATACCCGCGGAGGAAATCCTTGCGAAAGTCGGTCTGGGCGAGAGGCTTAACAACTTTCCCGCGCAGCTTTCGGGCGGTGAACAGCAGCGCGTTTCGATAGCGAGAGCGCTGTCGAAGAAGCCGAAGCTGCTTTTGTGCGACGAGCCTACGGGCGCGCTTGACTACAACACGGGAAAGATGATTTTGAAGCTGCTTCAGGACACCTGCCGAGCGGACGGAATGACGGTTATTCTTGTTACGCACAACACGGCGATTACGCCTATGGCTGACAGGGTAATCAAAATCAAGAACAGCAAGGTAAGCGAGATTATTCTGAATGAAAAACCGACTCCTGTCGAAGAAATCGAGTGGTAACTGATGAAGGCAATTACGAAAAACACTTTTCGCGAGATTAAAGGCTCGAAAAGCCGATTTTTGTCGATATTTCTGATATGCGTGATAGGAGTGGGCTTTTTCAGCGGCGTACGCGCAGCCTGCAATGATATGAAAACGTCTGCCGACGGATATTACGACAGGCAGAATTTATTTGATTTGCGGGCGGTTTCGACGTTCGGGCTGACGGACGATGATAAAGCGGCGATTGAAGAAGCGCTTCCGGACGATTGCACGGTTTATGCGTCGAAATACACCGACCTTGCGGTTTACCGCGGCGATAAGGAGTATCTGACGAGGGTATTTTCCGCGCTTCCCGATGGGATAAACACGCCCGTGATTTACGAGGGCAGAGATATCGAAAACGCGGGAGAATGTCTGATAAGCTGCAATACGATGCGCGAGGGGATTACGCTCGGCGATAAAATAACGCTTGCAGACCTCTCGAACGCGGAAGAATTTCCGCTGAAATATAAGGAATATACGGTAGTCGGGCGGTATAATTCGCCGATGTACGTTTCTGTCGCACAGCGCGGAAGCACGACAATCGGCGACGGCTCGCTTGACGCGTTTATGATAGTATCGGAAGCGGATTTTACGCAGGACGTTTATACGGAAATTTATATAAAATCCGAAACTCTGCGCGGAATGTCGAGCTATTCCGATGAATACGACAATTACCGCGAAACGCTCTCGGAGAAGCTTGAGGAGCTTGGAAAAAAGCGCAGTGAAGTGCGCTATGACGAGGTTCTCGGCGACGCGGAAAATGAGCTGGCGGACGGCGAAAGGAAGCTCGAAGACGCTAAAACCGACGGCAGAAAGAAGCTTGACAATGCGAAAAAAGAGCTTTCCGACGGAAAAAGCGAGATAGAAAGCGGCGAAAAAGAGCTTGCGGAAGCGAAAGAAAAGCTCGACGACGGCGCGGTTCAGATAGCGGACGCGGAGAAAAAGCTCGCGGAAGCGCTCGCCGAGCTGAACGACGGAAAGGCGCAGCTTGCCGAGGGCAAGAAAGCGCTTGATGAAAACAAGGCGAAGCTTGACGAAGCGCAGGCGCAGCTTGACGCTAAGAAAAGCGAAATCGCAAACGCAAAGGCGCAGCTTGAAGCGACAAAGCGTTATCTTGAGCAGACGGGCGGGCTTTCGGGCGCGGCGCTTGCGCAGATTAACGCTCAGGAAAAAACGCTGAATGAAGCTGAAGCGCAGATTAACGCGGCTCAGAGCGAGCTTTCGGCGAATTTTGAGAAATACAATTCCGCGCTTGCCGAGTATAATGAAAACGCGCAAAAAATCGCCGACGGCGAACGCGAGTATAACGAAGGCGCGGCTGAATTTAACGAAAAAAAGCTCGAATACGAGCAGGGAAAGCGCGATTACGAGGACGGCATTGAGAAAATTTCCGAAGCGAAGCGGAAGTACGCGGACGGGCTTGAGGAATACGAAAACGGCGAGCGCGAGTTTGACGAGGAAATCGCGAAAGCGGAAAAAGAGCTTGCCGACGCGAAGAAAAAGATTGCGGACGCGGGCGAGGCGAAGTGGTATATTTTCACGCGCGACGACAATCCCGGCTACACGGAATACGGAAGCAACGCCGAGCGAATTTCTCGAATTGCGGTGGTATTTCCCGTATTTTTCCTGTTGGTGGCGGCGCTTGTGTGCCTTACTACAATGTCGAGAATGGTCGAGGAACAGCGCACGCAGATAGGAACGCTGAAAGCGCTCGGCTACGGAAACGGCGCTGTTATGCGGCATTATATGGTTTACGCGGTATCCGGCGCGGTTGTCGGCGGAACGCTCGGCGCGTTCGGCGGGTGCGTTTTATTCCCGCTTGTGATAATGTACGCGTACTCGATGATGTACACGATAAGCGATTTTCGCTTCCTTTTCGAGCCGGGAAATATGCTTTTCTCGATAGGCTCGATGACTGCCGCGATTACGCTGACGGTGTTTTTCAGCTGCCGCAAAGCTCTTAAGGAAACGCCCGCCTCGCTTATGCGGCCGAAAGCGCCGAAAGCGGGAAAGCGCGTTCTTCTGGAGAAAATCACGTTTTTGTGGAACAGAATGAGCTTTTTCGCGAAAGTCAGCGGCAGAAATCTTTTCCGTTACAAGAGAAGAATGTTTATGACGGTAATCGGAATTGCGGGCTGCACGGCGCTTTCTCTCACGGGATTTGGATTAAAAGACTCAATTTCGGATATTGTTGATTTGCAGTATCTCGAAATAAACAAATACAGCGGATTTGTCGCATACGACAGCGCCGCGACATCCTCGGAAATCGAGGAAATATACTCGGCGCTGGAGGAATACAATCCCGAAACGGAGTATACAAGGGCGCTTGTGAAGCAGTATGAAACGCGTTTCGGCGATAAAAGCGTTCAGTGCTATCTGACCGCCGTTGAGGACGCGGAGAAGCTGAACGATTTTATCGACCTGCGCGACAGGAAAACGCGCGAAAAGCTCTCGATAACAGACGGCGCCGTGATAACCGAGAAGGCGGCGAAGCTTCTAGGCGCGAAAAAGGGCGACGAGATTACAATTCAGATTAAGGACGGCGCCTATGGGAAAGTTAAAATTGCGGGAATAACCGAGCATTACACAAGCCACTATCTGTATTTGTCCGAAAGCGCGTATAAGGAGATTTTCGGCGCTTTGCCCGAGTATAATATCGTTTATTTCAACAACGGAATATCAAGCGAGGGCGCGGACGCTGACGAATTTAGCGAGAAAATGCTGAAAGCGGACAAGGTTCTGACGGTTACGATAAACGCGGCGTCGATGTCGAAAATACACGATGTTTTGTCGATAATGGACCTTGTGACGGTTGTGCTTATCGTATCTGCGGGCGCGCTTGCGCTTGTCGTTTTGTACAATCTGACGAGCGTGAATATTACCGAGAGAATACGCGAAATCGCAACGCTGAAAGTTCTGGGATTTTACGACCTTGAGGTATCAACCTACGTTTTCCGCGAGAACATAATATTGTCGCTAATCGGAGCGGCTGCGGGACTTGGGCTTGGAACGGCGCTTTGTATGTTCGTAATAGAAACGGCAGAAATCGACGAGGTTATGTTCGGGCGGACAATCCACCCTCTGTCATATCTTTGGGCTTTTCTTGTAACGGCGGCGTTCTCGCTGCTTGTAAACGTGCTGATGTCCGGAGTATTGAAGAAGATAAGTATGGTTGAGTCGCTGAAATCGGTTGAATGAGAGGAACAATGGAGAAAATCTGGGAAGAATTATACAGCGCCGCGAAAGCTGTTCAAAACGCGCGGAAAATCTCGGATTATGTTACAGCGGGAGAGGTTTCGGCGGCGATTTTGTCGGCTACCGGCAAAATTTACACGGGAATATGCGTCGATACCTGCTCCACGCTTGGAATTTGCGCCGAAAGAAATGCGATATTCAATATGCTGACGAATGGCGAAAGCGAGATAAAAAAGGTTGTCGCGGTTCTTCCGAACGAAAAAACGGGCGCGCCGTGCGGGGCTTGCAGGGAGCTTATGGTACAGCTTATGCCGGAAAGTTATGGCGGCGTTGAGATAATGCTCGATTATGAGAATGAAAAAGTCATTACTCTTGGAGAACTTACTCCGGAATGGTGGATTTGAGGTATGATTGAAAATATTGTTGAGATAAAGCTTGCGGTTGACGAGGTTCTGACGATAAGGAAGAATACGCTTTGCTCGGTTAAACCCGAAACCGATAAGCGCATAGCGATTGTGACGGGAATACACGGCGACGAGCTTGAGGGGCAGTATATCTGCTATGAGCTTGTAAAGCGGATTACGGCGAATATGCAGAATTTGAAAGGCAGAGTTGACATCTACCCCGCGGTAAATCCGCTCGGAATTGAGTCCGCGTGCCGCGAGATACCTACTTCTTCGCTTGATATGAACCGAGTTTTTTCCGTACCCGACCCCGCTTCCATATCGGAAAAAGTCGCTGCGGCTGTCGTCGCGGACATAAAGGGAGCGGCGGTTTGCGTTGACGTTCACGCAAGCAATATTTTCATTCGCGAGATACCGCAGGTTAGGATTTTGCCGCGCGACAGCGATTATCTTATGCATTACGCGAAGCTGCTGAACACCGACCTTGTGTGGGTACACGAAAGCGGCGCGAACGGCGGCGGCTCGCTTGCGGAGGCGCTGATAAACGAGGGCGTGCCGACGCTTGCGGTTGAAATGGGCGTTGGCGGGAGAATAAACACGCTTTATTGCGAGCAGGTTCTCCACGGCATCTTCAATCTGATGAACAATCTCGGCGTTTGGTCCGAGCCGGAACACGGAATATCGCACCCGATGATATCGACGGACGGCGAGGTTCACGTTGTTCACGCGGCGGACGCGGGCGTGTTTATACCGCACGTCGAGCATAATATGTGGCTTTCAAAGGGGAGCGAAATCGGCGAAATCGTTACTCCGATAACGGGAACTGTGGTTCAGAAGATAACCGCTCCCGAAAGCGGCGTGATTTTTTCGCTTAGGGAATACCCGATAGTAAGCGAGGGGAGCATAATCGCGCGAATGTTGAGTATGGGAAGTATGTGAGATAGGGGGAGCGTATGAAAGACAGAATACTTGAGTCCAAGGAAAATTACCTTGAAACGATATTAATTCTGCAAAATCGCCGCGGCGAGGTACGCAGCATTGACATTGCGGCGGAAATGGACTTTTCAAAGCCGTCTGTAAGCGTTGCGATGAAAAATCTGCGGAACGAGGGCTGTATCGTCGTTGACGAAAACGGAAGAATAACGCTGACGAAAGAGGGAAAAGAAATCGCCGAGCGCGTCTACGAGCGGCATCTTCTGTTCACCGAGTGGCTGATATCAATGGGAATATCCGAGGAAACCGCGGC
>DBIU01000043.1:0-1499 GCA_002304735.1 Ruminococcaceae bacterium UBA794
CGATAATTTGAAGTTATCTTACGTTGACATAAAAACACTAACCTTTTCTCCTCTAATTATAGAGGAGATTTTTTATAATATGGAGGAATTGCTTATGGCTAAGTTGATTGTTACAAGCCGATACATCAAGCCGAATGCTCATGGGAAATTTGGAAATTACATCAAGTATATTGCTACCCGTGAGGGCGTAGAAAAGCCCGTGCAAGAACAGTGGGAGAACCAAGAACTCGACGACCGTGAAATTTTCATGAACTACTTGAATTCCCGCCCAAATTCGCACGGACTGTTCTCCGAAACGGATACGCCGCTTGTGTTGGACAAGGTTGTAAAAGAGGTGGCAAACCATAACGGCACTCTCTGGACGCATATAGTATCCCTAAAGCGCGAGGACGCGGAGCGAATGGGCTACATCAATCTCGATCACTGGCGTGATTTAGTACAGCGGCATATCTCGGATATTGCGGCGGCGCAGAAGATCGCTCCCGAAAATATCCGTTGGTATGCCGCCTTTCATAACAAGGAGTCCAACCCTCATGTTCACGTCGTGGTGTATTCCACAAATCCTCGCGAGGGTTATCTGACTAAGGACGGAATTGAAAAAATCCGCAGCGCTTTTGCCAACGATATTTACAAGGACGAGCTGCAAAATCTGTATCAACAGCAGACCGTAGTGCGAGATAAGCTGCGCTCCGAAGCGGAGAACGTGATGAAAAATCTGTTGTCGGAGCTTCAAAATAATAATCAATTTAATCCGCAGCTCGAACAGCTTGTTCTGAAACTGCAAACGCAGCTACGAAATTCCAAAGGCAAAAAGGTGTACGGCTACCTGCTGCCAAACGTCAAGAAAACCGTTGATCAAATTGTGTCGCTGCTCGCTCAGAATCCCGTTCTGAAAAAGATGTATGACGAATGGTGTTTGTTGGAACAGCAGAAATACGAAACCTATACGAGTGCCGTGCAGAAATTTCCGCCGCTGGAGAAAAACAAGGTGTTCAAGCCGATCAAGAATGCCGTGATCCGTGCCGTGCTGGAGATGGATATCTCAACGGAAATGTTCGCGGAATACGATGATGGCGCGGTTGACGAGGGAGAGCCAGATAAGAATTTATATATCGAGTGGACGGCGGAATATAAATCCGCTTGCTGCGAGTTATACCAAAACCACGATATCCCGAAAGCGTTCTCGCTGTTCCACGCTGAAGCCAAAAAGGGGAACACACTCGCCGTTTTTGAAATCGGGAAAATATATCAGAACGGCTTACTTGGCGAGGAAAACATTCCGAAATCCGACGAATATTTTGAAAAGGCGCTGCAAGGCTTTCTCGAACTCGAACCGACTGCGAAACGGCTTCGAGATTATGTGCAGTATCGGATCGGAAAAATGTATGCGCTCGGCTACGGTGCGGAACAGGATTATACAAAGGCGTTCACTTGGTTTGAAAAATCCGCGATGGCAGGAAATAAATTCGCACAATACTCGCTCGGCAGCTTGTATTATT
>DBIU01000043.1:1535-2692 GCA_002304735.1 Ruminococcaceae bacterium UBA794
TGTATTATTACGGGAACGGTGTCGCGCAGGACTACGGAAAAGCGTTTGAATATTTCAATCTGTCCGCCGATCAGGATAACGCTTACGCTTGCTACGAAGCCGCGAAAATGTTCTGTGACGGTATCGGCATTGATAAAAATGCCGAACAAGCGGAAATGTATTTCCAAAAGGCATACGACGGCTTTCAAAAGATCGCCGATGAAAATCCCGATGATAAAATATTATATCGGCTTGGAGTGATGACGTTCAATGGTATCGGCTGCGACGAGGATCGTGAACGCGGAATTGAACTGATACAACAGTCCGCCGAGTTGGGAAACGAATATGCGCAAGCGTTCTTGGAAAACAGTAACAGATACCATCAAACGGCAGCGCAGAACGCCGTTGTGTCAATGCTGATCTCCTTCGTTAGGCTTATTTCCGACGACTACAACCGCAGCTTGCATGGGCAGCGGATTCGTACTGAGCATAAACTGAAAGCCGCGATCTGCCGCAAGAAACAGGCGCTCGGTTTGAAAGAAAATCCGTTAGAAAATCCGCAATTTAAGGGGTGATTGATTGCTGAACAACAAAGAAATCTATTCCGCAAATCTACCGCACCGTGCCATAGCGGTGTATATGTATCTGCGTGACCGTGCCGATGAAAAGGGCTCTTGCTTTCCCGCTGTCTCAACGATAGCGGCAGACTTGAAAATGTCCAAAAGCACAATAAAGCGTGCGCTCTCCGACCTCGAAAGGGCAAAATATCTTCGTCACGAACGCAGATACAGACAATCTGGCGGCAACTCATCAAATTTGTATTTGCTGAGTCGACCGCCGTAATTTTTTGAAATAAACAGCCACTAACAAGGGGGAATTCTGCCTTGTCGGTGGTCTAAGGATAGGTTCATCATGAACCCACAATGCTAAGTAACCAATTTAATATTTTTATATTCCGAAGAAAGGAGTTTTTTATGCCTTACATCAATTTTTCGGAAGATGATCTATACCGCGCAAATACCGCCGATTTGGTTTCATTTCTTCAAAGTCACGGAGGAAACGTGAAAAAGGTCGGCTCTACTTACAAGTACATCTACACGGACGGCGGCGGAACGCATGACAGCGTGACGATCCACGGCGGTAAGTGGTACGATCACAAGAATCAGCGCGGCGGTTAT
>DBIU01000043.1:2715-15270 GCA_002304735.1 Ruminococcaceae bacterium UBA794
TATGCGGTCAAGTTTCTGCAGGAGTTCCTCGGTTTTTCTTTTCAGGATTCCGTGATTCAGCTTCTCGGCGGACATTGCTCCGCGCAGACCGTCCGCTCTGCTCCGAGAGAAGCGCCAAAGCCTGTTCAAAAACCGTTTGAACTGCCGGAAGCAAACTCGGATATGCGGAGAGTTTTCGCCTATTTGACAAAGCAACGGTTTATTGATCCGCAGATAATCTCGCACTTTGCTCATGAACACAAAATCTACGAGGATAGTAAGTACCACAATGTCGTTTTCGTCGGAACGGACGAAAACGGAACGGCTCGCCAAGCCTCAGTGCGCTCCACATTGAGTTTCGGAAAAACGTTTCGGATAACGATCGCAAACTCGGATACAAAATACAGCTTCTCTCATTTCGGAAATGATGAGAAGTTGTTTGTGTATGAAGCGCCGATAGATATGCTGAGTTTCATCACGCTCTACCAAAAGGATTGGCAGCAGCACAGCTACATTGCGATGAATGGAGTGTATGAAAGTGCCGTGCTGAAAGCGTTGGAGAGTCATTCGGATTTGCAAAGTGTGTATCTCTGCACTGATAATGACGAGGGAGGAATTGAAGCTGCGGAACGGCTTCGGGATATTCTTGCTGAAAAGGGTTACACAGAAATATTTCGGATTGCTCCACAGCAAAAGGACTGGAACGAGACCTTGAAACAACGTTATGGTGCGGAATATCTTCCCGCTGTTCCCCACGAACGCAAAGAATTGTTCTTGCAAAGCGTTACCAAGCTGAATGAAATGCACATCAATCCGAACCGCATTGCCAACGACCTTATAGCCGCCTATAACTCCGCCGACCGTATACGGTTAGCGGAGTTTTCTGTTGCGGCAAGCGAACATTTTCTCAAGATAGCGGGCGAGGAATTTCCGCTTGACAGAATGAAAAATCGACTTGCAAACGAGTATAGGTGCTATCAGGATAAGGGGAGCGTTTCCGTGAAACTCGGCAAGCTGCAAAACGCGGTAAAGGTTGGCTTAGAGCAGCTTCGCAAGCCGTCACAGACTGCCTCGGAGTTGAAAGTAACAGCAAGAAAACTGTATGATATAGCCGACTGCGCTTTGCGGCTCTCCGCTAAAGAAACTCTTGTTCAAAGAGCCGAGCAAAAACAAACGTCCGAGGAAGTTCCCTCGGACGAACCGTTTCAAATATCAGCAAGTATGTAATTCGGGAGGATTAAAATGAACACAACACAAATTTTTCTGCTCTGCTTATGCGGAGCATTTTTTCTTATTGTCGCGCTGATCGCGGCTATCGGCGACCATTATTCCCTCAAAGGGATACCCAACAAGCCCGTTGGAAATGGGCAGCACGGTACGGCACGGTTTGCCACAAAGGGAGAAGTTACCCGAACCTACAAGCAGATACCCTATATGCCGCGATTGTGGCGCAATGGGGAGCAGCTCCCGAGTGTGGATGGTCTGATAGTAGGCTGTCACGAAACGACGACAGGAATGACCGCGCTTGTAGATGACGCGGATATCCACACTCTGATGATTGGCGCATCCGGCGTCGGTAAAACCGCGAACTTTCTCTACCCGAACATCGAATATTGTTGCGCGGCGGGAATGTCATTTGTCACGACCGACAGCAAGGGCGACCTCTATCGTAACACGGCAACCATTGCTGAGAAATATTACGGCTACAAAATATCTGTAATCGACCTTCGTAACCCGACCCGCAGCAGTGGATACAATATGCTCTATCTCGTAAATAAATATATGGATATGTACAAGTCAGAGGGCAAACTCGAATACAAGGCGAAGTCGGAAAAGTTCGCAAAAATATCCGCCAAGACAATAATCTCGGCGGATGGTGATACGGCAAGCATGGGTCAAAATGCCTTTTTTTACGAGGCAGCAGAGGGCTTGCTGACGGCGGTCATTCTGCTGATTGCGGAATTTTGTCCTCCTGAGAAGCGGCACATCATCAGCGTATTCAAGCTGATACAAGACTTGCTTGCTCCCTCGGGAACAAAGGGTGTATCACGTTTTCAAATGCTGATTGATAAACTGCCGAGCGAACATAAAGCGAGGTGGTTTGCGGGTGCGGCACTGAACTCGTCCGACCAAGCGATGGCGAGCGTTATGTCGACCGCTCTGTCAAGGCTGAACTCGTTCATAGATTCGGAGTTAGAGCAGATTTTGTGTTTTGATACGAGCATTGATGTGGAGGAATTTTGTAGTCGCAAATCCGCAATATACCTTGTTTTACCAGAGGAGGATCAGACTAAGCATTTCCTTGTTTCACTGATTTTACAGCAGATTTACAGAGAAATGCTTACCGTTGCTGATGAAAAAGGCGGACAGCTTGATAAACGTGTTATGATATATGCCGATGAACTGGGAACGCTTCCGAAAATAGAAGGCATTGAAATGATGTTCTCGGCATCGCGTTCAAGAAAAATATCTATCGTGGCAATCATTCAGTCGTTAGCGCAGTTTGAAAAAACCTACGGCAAAGAGGGCGCGGAGATTATCGTGGACAACTGCCAATGCACATTGTTCGGAGCGTTCGCTCCCAACTCCAAGACCGCTGAGGCTATGTCCCAAAACCTCGGCAAGCAGACTGTTCTCAGCGGAACGGTGACACGTTCGTCGGGAAACAAAGGCGATAACCGTCAGCTTCAGATGATTGAACGTCCGCTTATGACCGTTGACGAGTTGAAGTCAATGCCGAAAGGTCACTTCATTGTGATGAAAACAGGCTGCCACTCGATGAAAGCGAGGTTGAAACTGTTCTTCAAATGGGGCATCCAATTCGAAGACGCTTATTCAATCGAAGAAAAATCCGAGCGCAAGGTGCAGTATGCGGACAGCCGCGAGGTAGAAGCAGCGGTGTTGGAAAAGTTTCCGCCGAAGCCCGTACCCGTTGAATTTATGAACGGCTTTGATGATCCGAACGGGGACGCTGTCTCCAGAAAGCATTCGCCGAAGACGCGCAAAAACTCGGCGAAGCAGGATTAAAGTCTGTCAACTCCATTATTAAAACAAAAATTGAAAAGCAAGTACAGCCCGTACTTGCTTTTTGCTTTCGCAAAATCTTCAAATAAGCGAGCATGATTACAATGCGATTTGGGGCAACGCGGTATAATTTAAGCATACCCTCTTGCTTTATTATATCATATAAACCACGGCTTGTAAAGTGCAAATTTGTAAAAAATCTAATTTATTTCACGGTTGAATAAGTATTTCGACCGTCAGAAAATCGTTGGAAAGGAAACAAAAAATGAGAAACGCAATGAATATTTACAAGAGAAAAGACGGTCGGTTCGAGGGGCGCGTTCCGCTCGGTTACGACGATAACGGCAAAATCAAGTACAAATATTTGTACGCAAAAAGTCTTTCCGAGATAAAGGAAAAAATGATGTGTGCTTACGCCGATCTTGGCGGCTCCGCACAGAACGTCTGCAATAAATCTTTAAAGGAGCTTTGCCTTGAATGGCTTGCGTGCGCGAAATTACGCGTTAAATTTTCAAGCTACTGCTGCTATGAAAAGCTAATAACCAAGTATATTCTGCCTTATTTTGAGGACATCGGTTACGAAAAACTCGGTACACCTATTATAAATGAGTTTTCGGAACATATGCTGAAGTGCGGAAGGGTGAACGGATTCGGCGGCTTGTCTGCTAAAAGTGTACACGATATTCTTGTTGTAATGCGTTCCGTAGCAAAATATACGGAGCAGGAATATGGTTACAGAAATCCTATGCGCAATATCTCCATGCCCAAATCCCAAAGCAAGGAAACCGCAGTTTTTAACAAGGACGAGCGCGGCAGGCTTCAGGGCTATCTCCAAAATAACCTTACAGACAGCAATCTCGGAATTCTTCTTACAATGTATTCGGGGCTTCGTATAGGTGAACTGTGTGCGCTGACATGGGAAGATGTTGATTTTGAAAACGGTGTTGTGCGTGTTGAAAAAACGCTTCAGCGTGTTCCAAGGCGATCAGAAAACAATAAAACAAGCGTAGTTATTACATCTCCGAAAAGCAAAACTTCCGTCAGAGAGATACCGATCCCCGCGTTTGTTATGGATATTTTGAAGCGCAGTAGGCACTCCGATAATTGCTATATTCTGTCCGGAACCAATCGCCCTGTTGAGCCGCGAACTATGCAGAACCGCTTTAAGGCGGTTCTCAAGGAATGCGGTATCCGCAGCGCAAATTTCCATCTTCTTCGCCACACCTATGCCACTGTGTGCATTGAGAGCGGTTTTGACGCTAAGACTGTGAGCGAACTGCTTGGTCACTCGAACGTAAATATTACGCTTAATCGCTATGTTCATTCCTCTATGGAGATGAAGAAAAAGTGCGTTGACGGGTTGAACCTAGTGGCATAATTTTTTAGCCGTCAATCTCTGAAATGGAGATTATCATAAAGCCGCATTGCATAGCCGAATTTCATATGCATTACCTGTATTTGAAGATTTTGCGAAAACAAATCCCCGCCCAGGTATTTTTATTATACCGTATTTCGCACAGATATACATTGATTTTATAAGAAATATATGGTATAATGTAAGGTATGGGGGTGAGGATATGATGAGAGTAGCGGTTTGTGACGACTTTCCGGAAACGGTCACTCAAGTGAACGAATATCTAGCAGATTATCAACAGCTGAGAGATGTGAAACTAGACATCAAATCTTTTTACAATGCGGAGGAGCTGTGGGAGTATCTAAGAAGAAATCCCTGCGATCTGGTAATTCTTGATATTGAACTTGTAAAAATGAACGGAGTGGAGCTCGGACAGCTGATCCGAACGGAGTTAAACGATCACACTATGAAAATCGTTTACATATCCGCTAAGGACTGCTATGACAGACAACTTTTTGAAGCACAGCCGCTGAATTTTCTCCCCAAGCCCATAGACAAGGAAAAACTGTATAAAATGATAGATTTGACCATAGATCTGTTAAGAGATACAGAGAGATTTTTTGTGTTCGAAAACAAGCAGGGAGCGTTTAGAATAAGATTTAACGATATCATTTATTTCGAAAGCTTTGACCATGACATAAAAATAGCAGCCGTGAGCGGGAACTATGAGTTTAAATCGTCGCTGTCGGAAGTATTGAAACAACTGTCCGATTCCAGATTTCTGCAGGTCCATCGTTCTTACATCATAAACTACAGCAACGCGAACCATATTAAATATGAAGAAATAATTATGTCAAACGGTGATGCGATACCTGTTGGCAGAGATAGGCGTAAAGACGTGCGAAAAATCATATCCGAGTGGGAGGATGTAGGTATATGAAAGAATCTATACTATATATATTAACTTATTTGCCGTCACAGGCATTGGGCATATATTCCATATATAAACTGGTTAGGGCTTTTTTTGAAGAGCGAATAGTAAAAAGGTATATTGAAGTTGTCGCATTTGTTGGATATTATGTGCTGACATCCTTAATATATCTATTTATAAATATCCCGATAGCAAATTTTGCGGTAAACATTATTTCAATTTTCCTGCTGACGTTTATGTATGCATCATCAATCAAGAAAAAAGTGCTTGTTGATGTTTTGACTTATATTTTTATGGCGGGAGCGGAAATGCTGATAGTCACTCTTACCGGTTATATTAACTTTGCTTTTGCTGAAAGGAACGACTATCATTCAATATTAGGAATCGTTGTAATAAATATTTTAAAATATATTGTGTCAATGACAGTAAGCGGATTTAAGAATATAAAGAGCGGAAACACATTACCGGTGGCGTATTGGATATCACTTTTGATCATACCAATTTCATCTCTTTTTATGCTTATGGTGATTTTTCAGTCCGAAGTGCTTGTCGTATATCAAGTCACACTTTCGGTTGCTGCAGTACTGATCATTAACTTTACCGTGTTCTTCCTGTTTGACGGGCTGGCAAAAACGTATTGGGAAAAACAAGAAAGGGAACTTGTTAAACAGCAAAATAAATATTACGAAAACCAATTGGAAATCATAAACGCCTCGCTTAAAAACTCAAGCATTCTAAGGCATGATATGAAGAACCATCTGCGAGTCATCTTTGCCGATATAAAAAATGGAAACATAAACGACGCTCAACAGCACATTACCGATATAACCGACGCTTATAACGCAGGAAATGAAATAATACGCACGGGTTACCCGGCAATCGACAGCATAGTCAATTTCAAGCTTCAGAACGCAAAACAAGATGGAATTAAAATCAATGCAAGTTCCACACTTCCGCAAGGTCTGAATATTTCATCCTTTGATTCGACGGTCATAATGGGCAATTTGATTGATAATGCACTACAGGCAGTTTCTCTTGTTACGGAAAACAAATTTATAGACCTTGTATTACATTATTCCAAAGGAATTCTGCTGATTAAAATTGCTAATCCCTTTGTCAATGAGATCAAGAAATCCGGAGATAATGTAATAACCACAAAAAAGGACAAAGAAAATCATGGGTACGGATTAGCAAGTGTTAAGGAAACGGTTGAGAAATACAACGGAACTGTTGAGATCAACCCCAGCGACAATATTTTTACGGTAAAAGTCGTTCTATATGTCGATTGATGTATGAAAAACAGGCTCTTGGGATCACTCCATGAGCCTGTTTTTTTACAGTTCACGTTCGATTTATATACAGTTCACGATTTACCCCTTGAAAAAATCGACCTATTTCTTATAAAATAAAATTAGGCAAGTTACAGAATGCTTGTCAAAAACTGAAAGGATGGTTTCGTTATGAAAAACCAAAAAGCGACTACTAAAACAATCGGCATTAAAAAGGCAATCGCGGCGGCTGCGAAAATGGCTACAACCGCTAACGTCAATTCGGCTTGCATGTTTGTAGCACATCAGCCGAAGCTGCCCAAAGGTGCCGAAAAGCTCCGTAAGTTCTGAGCATGGAGTTTCTGGAAAGGCTTTCGTGTAAGATTGGCGATGATCTTGTACAAAGTAACATAGTTAAAGAGGAAGATGCGGAGATATACATATACGGTATTAATCAAATACTGACATCTGTGTTCAACGTGTCTTCCGCTTTGATTATCGGGTTGATTTTGGGAACATTCTTTGAGACCGTGGTTTTTATGGCAGCATATATCCCGCTCAGGATATTCGCAGGCGGATATCATGCCAAAACGTCTCTGAGGTGTTACATCTTTTCGGTAATAATGTTGGTTATCGTATCTCTTGATATAAAATATCTTCCTTTAGCGGAATGGGTGTACTATGCCATTTTATTGGCTGCGGCGATAGTCGTGCTTGTACTCTCCCCCGTTGAGGACCGAAACAAGCCATTAGACGAGATCGAGCATAAGGTTTACAAAAGACGGGCGATATTTATAGCGGCGGCAGAGCTTCTTATCGGACTTGCGCTTAGGTTGGCGGGGTTGGGTAATTTATTTGTAGCTGTGGTGTACTCGTTTTGTATGTTAAGCATTATGCTTGTTGCCGGAAAGGTTAAGAACTACTGGCTGGCTGCAATTTTTCCTAACGATGACTGATCAACAGGGCAAATTGTTGCCGATGTTAATTACAAGAGATGGGTGGATATGCTTTTATAGGTAGATGTGAACACATTTGAGGTTTTTGAGCTGAGTATTGCCAAACTTTGCCAAAGCCTTGACAACTTTGAGAAAATGTATATGATTCGGTCATAAGCCATATGGCTGACAAAACGAATGAAAGGTTGTGTTCTTATGTTTTTTAGCGATATTAAGCTCAAATTGGGTAAGAAAAGCAAAAGAGCGGTTGCGTTGCTGGCAACAGCAACACTGCTCTGTGGGTTTTCAGGGTGTGACAGCAAGGAGTCGAGCAGTGCTGCTTCCGATAGTTCTGTGAGCGGATTGCTAAACACACCTGTTATGGAATCGAAAGATTCACAAAGCTCGAAGGCAAACTCGGATGATACCGGTTCGTCGGATGCTCAAAACGAACGAGGTAACAGCCAATCGGAATTTAATTTCGATGAAGTTGTGAAAAACATTACACTATTTAATAGCAATGTGGATCTTCCGTGTACAATAAAGGATTTTGGAGAGGATTTTTCCCTTGACAGCGAAATTATGGTTTCAAATGAAGAAATCGGCATGGTTAGTGTTTCTTTACTGTATAAGGGACGAATGCTTGGTATGGCAAATCTTAGTGCTTACAGCAAGGAAGAGGTTCAGTCAGGCGGAGAAAATATGCAAATAGTTCAAATTTGCCTTGGTGACGATGGAATTGATATTGATGACCCTGATTGTATATCTGAATTTTGGGAAAACTCGAAAATTGATTTAGATATGCAGGGGATTGGTTTTACATCTTCATATGATGATATTTTATGTATGTGGGGAAAACCAGATTGTGAATATTCTACAACATCAAAACTTCGACTTGTTTATGGGAAAAAGGACTTGCTGCTAGAAAGCGGTAAAAATTATATTGAAATTGACATAATCGATGAACGAATTGCGTCAATTTTCATATCAGCTTATAATATTTGATTGGAGGATTATGTTATGGATAACGAAACGGTTGTTCAACAATTTCTTGAAGGTGCATCACGTTGTGATACCCCAAAGATTAAGAGTGCCTTAGAAGTTCTAAAAAAGCACAGCGGTAAAATCTTTAAGGTGACTTTTAATAGCGGCATGACAATTTATGACTTGGTAAAAATATCAGGTTATGTATGTGAATACAACGATTCACCGGAAGATCAGCGAGTCGCGTATGTTGGGAAAATAACCGCCCGATCATGGAAAATATTTAGCCGAGTTTTGAACTTTATTAAATTTGAGGATCCTCTACTTATTCCTGGTGTGGCATACGTTAAAGCTGTAATAGGTGTTGCCACTGTGGTTATGGAGCAGGGTGCTAATTTGATGCTCGCGCATGTTAATATGCTAAACAAATTACAATATGAAATAAATGGTGGTGATCCGGATCTTTTTGAGCTACATGAAGGTCTAAAAAGTGTTGGCGCAGATTCGAAATCCATTGAAGAGATTGAGACTGCAATTGGTGATATTAAATCTGCGTTGGTTGGTTGTAATGACGAGGGATATACAAATCTTTGCAATCAGTATGATAATTTTGCACGAGAATATCAGAATATGTGCAATAAGTATAAGGATGTGGATGATGCCGCAAATGAGTATGAAAAATCAAAAACAAATAAAGATCCGTTTAAGAACCCCGAGGATAATTCTAAGGATGATTTAGAAGGGGTTTCTGACGATACGGATACAGCAGAAGATACGAAAGTCGACCCCTTGATTCTTGATGTGAGCAAGGATGGTTTTGATATCGAAACCAAAAAATTCGGCGCACACTTCGACCTTAACTGTGACGGCTTTGCGGAGAAAATCAACTGGACACGTAAGGACGCTATCCTTGCACTTGACAAAAACCACAACGGTCTGATCGACGATGGCAGCGAAGTATTCGGAGATTTCCACTTGCTCGCTGATGGTTCAAAAGCGAAGAACGGCTTTGAAGCCCTTGCGCAGTATGATACCAACGGTGACGGCGTGATTGACGAAAACGACGAGATATTCGATCAGCTCAGACTATGGGTGGACGAGAACGGTGACGGAGTTTCGGATCAAGGCGAGTTGAAGTCCCTCAGGGATATGCATATAAAAGCCATTAATTTGGACTATGACTATGTAAATCAGTCTACCGGAACAGAAGCCCTTATCGGCAATGTTGCGACCTTTGTTTATGAGGACGACACTATTGGTAATATCGGCGAAATGTGGGTGTCCTCCGATCTTTATGACGCTATCGAAAAGGTTATCGTTGGTGTAACAGATATGACTGACGGTCTGCCTAACGTGAGAAGTTACGGAAAGGTAAACTCTTTGCATGCAGCGATTGCGATGGACGAGACAGGCAAGCTGAAATCGTTGGTGGAGAATTTTGTGTCTGAAACCGACAACGACACACGACTCGCGATTGTTGAAGATATACTCCATTTTATCTGCCATACGGATGATGTTGAGGACGGCAGCAGGGGTACTTATGTAAATGCAAAGAACCTCGCTGTGATTGAAGCGCTCATGGGTAAAAGCTTTATGGGCGTCAATGGCGAAAATCCGAATTCTGCAGCTGCTCCTATACTTAACAGAGTTTATGGTAATCTTGTTGAGCTGTATTGCTTTGCGATGATAGGTAGCCAGATTACAGAACACTTGGATTATATCAAGGCGGATGTGGCCGAGGATGGTACACGCACTCCGTATATGGAGTATTTCAACAAACATATGTATTATGGTTTGAGATTAGGTACAATCAGTGAGAAAACGTTCTCGGATGTTTGCTCGTACCTTGGATATTATGGTTCGAATATTGAGAATGATTATCGCCTTTTCGCCGAATTCAGAACATATATTGAGGGAATCGCCCCGCAATATCTTGATATTGTTGACGCTGCGGTATTTGGCGCAGTCAGAGATTCGGATTCTGGAAATTACATAAACGGAACTACGATTGCCGATGTTGTTTATGGAAACGGTGGTAACGATACCATCAACGGCGGCGAAGGGAACGATCTTCTTTTCGGCGGCGATGGTAATGATACGATTTACGGCGGTAAGGGCAACGACACCATCTACGGAGATGACGGCGATGATATTCTTGACGGCAGTGCCGGCAGCCTTATCGCCCCTAGTTCGCTCTAGGGGTGATTTTTTTGCCCGCGAGGGGCTAAGCAAATCACCAACCATACCACAGCCGGCAGTGCCGGCAGCCTTATCGCCCCTAGTTTGTTCTAGGGGCGATTTTTTATGCCCGCGAGGGGCTTTCTTCTCGACCTTATCGCTGCACCCAAAATCGCCCCTAGTTAGCGCTAGGGGCGGTGTTTTTTTCCTGTATACCCACTTTATAACCCACTTTTGCAAAACACAAGGGCGCTCCGGTTGGAACGCCCCGTTTTTTATCCTGTTTTGAGTATACTGCCGAAAATATCTTCGACAAGTTCGGCTGTCTTTTTGCTATCGCCGAGAAGGTTGTGGGAATACACGCCGCAAAGGGCAACGCGAAAATTCCGCGCGATTTACAGGGATTTTTGGCTGAGTTCGGCTCTTTTCATTGACTTGAACTCCGCGGCAGCCATAAAAAACGCAACGACAGCCGAAATAAAGTCCGCCACGGGTCCGGTGAACAGAATGCCGTCGATATCAAAGAAAATCGGAAGCACAATCAGAAGCGGCAGGAAGAATATTATCTGCCTTGTAAGCGAGAGAAAAACGCCCTTAATCGGCTTGCCGATTGATGTAAAGAAAGTCGACGTTATCGGCTGAATACAAACAAGCGGCGTTAAAAGCAAGAATATTCTGAAGAATTTTTCGCCAAATTCAAAGTAAAGCTCCGATTCTTCGCTTCCGAAAAGCGACAGAATTTCACGCGGAATAAGCTGAAACGCAATAAATGAAACCATTGAAATTGCCGCGGCAATAATAAGCGCAAGCTTGTAGGCTTTTCTTACGCGGTCATATTTCCGCGCGCCGTAGTTGAAGCTCTCGATAGGCTGCGAGCCTTGTCCCAGACCGATTACTATTGAGAAAATAACTTGGTTTACTTTCATAACAATTCCCGCGCACGCTATGGGAATTTCCTCGCCGTAAATCGAAAGAGCGCCGTAATGCTTAAGCGAGTTGTTCAAAACAATCTGCACGACCATTATCGCAAGCTGATTGAAAAAGGAAGCCATTCCGATTGAAGCGGTTCGGAGAGTGTATTTTAGCTTGATTTTGAAGTGCGTGAGCGTGAGCTTAACCGTCTTGAAGTGAAAAAGATAGACGATTACAATTGCCGAGGACACAATCTGACCGATTATTGTCGCGAGTGCGGCGCCTTTCATTTCCCAGCCGAAGCCAAATATAAAGAGCGCGTCGAGTCCCGTGTTTATTACAGCGCCGACGAGGTTGCTGAACATTGTCATTCGCGGGCTTCCGTCCGCTCTGATGAGATGTCCGCCGCCTACCGACAGCACCAAAAACGGGAATCCGTACGCCGATATCCGCACATAATCCTCCGCGTATGGAAGTACGTTATCGGGCGAGCCGAACAGCTTCAGGAGCGGCGTGAGAAAGCAAAGCGTAATTACCGACAAAACAAGTCCGCTTATTATCAGCATTGTTACCGCGTTTCCGATAAAATAAGGCGCTTTTTCCTTTTCGCCTTTTCCCATCGCAAGATTAAAGCAGGACGCTCCGCCTATTCCGAACAGCAGCGACAGCGCAATGCAGGACGTTGAAAAGGGAAACGCAATGTTTGTCGCGGAATTTCCGAGAAGTCCGACCGCCTGTCCGATAAAAAGCTGGTCGACGATGTTATAGAGCGCGCCGACAAGCATTGCTATGATGCTCGGAACGGCAAATTTTGTCATAAGCTTGCCTATAGGTTCGCTTCCGAGCGGATTTTCTTTAACGTTTTCTTCCATTTTTATCTTCCTTATCATTTTTATTTGCAAATCGAAGCGGGGACTAAACCCCGCCCAGACCGTCGGAAAATTCCCGTTGGGACTTTTCCGTTGAAACATCCGCACTGCCCGCACTCAT
>DBIU01000043.1:15402-17096 GCA_002304735.1 Ruminococcaceae bacterium UBA794
CGCGGGCAGAATCTACTTTTTCAACAAGCTGAGCGGGGACTAAACCCCGCCTTTTGTTATTCTGTTTCACCGAGAGCTTTTTTGAAATAATCCCTCAGACTTCCTTCTTTCAAAAGCATTCTTACGATATCGATATAATTGAAAACGGGAATTGCTCCGTCGCGGATAAGCGCCGCCGTTCCCGAATAACGCGCTTCAAGAATACTGTGCGGCGGGACGGCGAAAACATCTCTTCCTTGCTCGAGAGCGTGCTGCGCCGTCAGCAGACAGCCGCTTCTTTCGCCTGCTTCGAGAATAATCGTTCCGAGCGATACTCCCGAAATAATGCGGTTTCTGTGCTGAAAATAGCCGCCAAACGGCTTTTGAAAGGGGAGAAGCTCGCTTATCAGAGCGCCGCCGTTTTCGATAATCCTACGTTTGAGCGCGCCGCTTCCTTTCGGATAATCAACCATAATCCCGCAGCCGCACACGCCGACCGTTTTCCCGCCCGCGTCAAGACACGCACGGTGCGCTTCCGAATCAAGTCCGACCGCAAGACCGCTTGTTATCATAGCGCCAAGCTTTGCGAGCGAGTAAATCAGCGTTTTAGTCACCTTATAGCCGTAAGTCGAAGCGTTTCGCGTGCCGACGGCGGATACGGTAAATTCGCTGTTAAGGCAGCCGATATTTCCCGCGCAGAACAGCACAATGGGCGGATTATCAATGTTTTTAAGCAGCGTCGGGTATCTTTCGTCGTCAAGCGCTATAATTTGAACGTTGTTTTCTTCACACACATTAAGCACATTGTGAACGGCGCCGCTTCTTATTTCGGCGGCTCTTCGGCGTTCCGCTTCGGTGAGATACGGTATTTTTCCGTCGCGTATTGCTTTAGCGGCGGCGGCAGGGTCAAATCCGAACTGCGACAGAATAAGCGTTGTTTTCGGGTTGTACGGCGACATAACCATAAGCAGCCACAGCCATATTTCAACCGAGCTTGATTTGGCGTTTTCCGACAAGCAAATCCCTCCAAACATCACGCATTTTATCTCCGCGTTTAATTTTATCATATTTTAAGGAAAAAATCAAGTATATTATGCGGTAATCGGTCAATTTTTGTTGACAAAACGGGAATGATATGATATACTTTGCTTGAAAGGCGGTTTTGCTTTTCTATTTTTAACGAAAGCGGTGAAACAATGAAGATTACGCTTAATCCGGATAAGGAAACGGTTAAAGTTATCAAAGAGGGCTTGAAGCGCACGGGCGGCTATTGTCCGTGCAGACGCGAGCGTTCGGATGACACGAAATGTATGTGCAGCGAGTTTAGAAAGCAGATTGAGGACCCGGATTTCGAGGGCTTCTGTCATTGTATGCTTTACTATAAAGCTTTGGAAGGAGATGACAAAAATGGCTGAAATTACGCTTGACAAGGAGAATTTCGCGTGCGAGGTTTTGGACTCGGACAAGCCCGTGCTTGTGGATTTCTGGGCTGAGTGGTGCGGACCGTGCAGAATGTTGGCGCCGGTTGTCGCGGAGATTGCCGAGGATTTCGCGGGAAGAATTAAGGTCGGCAAGGTTAATATCGACGAAGAACCCGAGCTTGCAAATAAATATCGCGTTGAATTTATCCCGACGCTTATTCTCTTCAAGAACGGCAAGCCCGAAAGCACGTCGACGGGCTATGTTCCCAAGGAAAAAATCGAGGAAATGCTTCG
>DBIU01000043.1:17168-17343 GCA_002304735.1 Ruminococcaceae bacterium UBA794
AAAGCCGCCGCTTTCGTTCCCGCGAGAACGATTGCGGCGGTTTTTGTAATATAACCTTTGATTTCGCGCTATATAAAACGCATTATCAAAAAAATACATTTTTTCCCTGTGATATTAACGTATTGACAAAAAACACAAATTGATGTATAATAAGGTCACCTCAAAAAACCTTGTT
>DBIU01000041.1 GCA_002304735.1 Ruminococcaceae bacterium UBA794
TTTCTGAAGAAAAAGGTTCTAAAAACTCCAAAAAGACTTTAATTCCTTGGCAAAACTTTAAGTTTAACCGCGAAGCAAAAGGGTGAAGCGTTACGCTGCCGCTTCGCGGTTCACTTTACGAGTTTGGCAATAGTTCACCGGCGCACTATCCGAGCTTTTCAGCAAGCTGCGAAATATCACAGTTTGCTCGTTCTCATGGCGCGCATCGCGTTGATTATCGCGATAATCGAAACTCCAACGTCCGCGAAAACCGCAGCCCACATATTGCCTATCCCGATTATCGTCAAAATCAATACCGCAGCCTTCACCGCAAGCGCAAAAACGATATTCTCCGTGACAATTCTGTGCGTTTTTCTCGCGATTTTAACGGCAAGCGGAACGCTTTCGATATTATCGTTCATCAAAACGATATCCGCAGCCTCTATCGCCGCGTCCGAGCCGAGCGCGCCCATTGCAATTCCAACGTCTGCGCGCGCAAGCGACGGAGCGTCGTTCATTCCGTCCCCGACAAAACAAAGCGTGGATTTCGGCGGCTTTGCGGAATAAATCTCCTCAACCGCGCTGACTTTTCCCTCGGGAAGCAGCTCCGCGCGAACCTCGTCAATTCCGAGCGCGTTTGCAACTGCCTCGGCGGCGCTCTTTCTGTCGCCCGTCAGCATAATTTTCCTGTCCGCGCCAAGCTCCGTGAGCTTTTTCAGCGCGGAAGCCGCATTGTCCTTCGGAGTATCGCAAACCACGATATTTCCCGCGTATTTTCCGTTGGCGGCGCAGTAAATAACCGTTCCCGCAGCGCTTGTTTTCTCGGCGGAAACGCCGTTTTTCTCCATAAGCCTTGCGTTTCCGACAAATATTTCTTTGCCCGAAACGACCGCTTTCACGCCAAATCCCGCGATTTCCTCCGCGTTTTCCGCGTCCATCGAAAGCGAGCGCTTTTCAGCCGCGCGAACGATTGACTTTGCAATCGGGTGATTTGAGATTTTCTCCGCGGAAGCGCACAGCGAAAGCAATTCTTCCTCCGAGATACCCGCAGGGTTGATTTCCGAAACCTCGAAGCTTCCCTTGGTCAGAGTGCCGGTTTTATCGAAAACGAACGTTCTCGCCTTTGCGAGTTCTTCAAGATAATTCGCGCCCTTAACCATAATTCCGCGCTTTGAAGCGCCGCCTATTCCGCCGAAAAACGACATCGGAACCGAAATTACCAGTGCGCACGGACAGCTTACGACAAGGAACGTCAGCGCACGGTAAATCCACTCGTTCCAATTCCCGTCGAACAGCGGCGGTAAAACCGCAAGCAAAACCGCTCCGATAACCACAATCGGCGTGTAAATCTTTGCGAAACGCGTGATGAAATTCTCGGTTTTCGCCTTGTTCTCCGTTGAGTTTTCGACAAGCTCGAGAATTTTCGCCGCGGTTGAGTCGCTGTAAACGCTTGTTGTGCGGATTTTCAGAAGTCCGTTTGTGTTCACGCTTCCGCTGAGAACCTCGTCCCCCTCGGAAACATCTCGCAGAGCGCTTTCACCGGTCAGAGCCGCGGTGTTCAGCCCGCTTGAACCGAAAATAACCACGCCGTCAAGCGGAACCTTTTCGCCGGGCTTGATAACAACGGTTTCACCGACGGCGACTTCATCGGGAAGCACCTCCGAAACCTCGCCGCCGCGCTCGACATTCGCGTAATCGGGGCTTAAGTCAATCATATCCGAGATTGATTTTCTCGATTTTCCGACGGCAATCGACTGGAAAAGCTCGCCGACCTGATACAGCAGCATAACCGCCGTACCCTCGGCATAATCGCCCGTTATCATCGCGCCGACGGACGCTATCGTCATAAGGAAATTCTCATCGAAAACCTGACCGTGGGCGATATTGCGGATTGCTTTCCACAAAACATCCCAGCCTGCCGTAAAATAAGCCGCGAGGAACACTCCGAGCCTCAAAAACCAAAGAAACGTAAAATTATCAGCGTTCTTCGGCACAAATAATCCGCCCGCGAAAATAACGCCCGCAATGATAATCCTCAAAAGCGTTTTCTTCTGTTTTTTGCTCATAAGCTCACCTTATTTCGTTACTTATTTAATAACAATCTCACAGTCGGGCTCAACCTTCTTGCAGGTTTTCACGACAATCTTCAGAATATCGTCAAAGCGCTCGTCGTCCGCTTCGAGAGTGAGCTTCTGCGTCATAAAGCTGACGGACGCGCTCTTAACTCCGTCGATTTTCTTGATTGCGTCTTCCATTTTCGCCGCGCAGTTCGCGCAGTCGAGGTCAACAAGCTTGAATACTTTTTTCATAACAGCCTCCCGTATAATAAGTCAATCTTCGTTTATATGTTCAATGCCCTGGCTAAGCATCGTTCCAACGTGGTCGTCCGCAAGCGAGTAAAAAATCGTTTTTCCGTCGCGGCGGAAGCTTACGAGTCTTGCGTTTTTGAGGATTCTGAGCTGGTGGGAAACCGCCGAGCTTGTCATTCCGACAGCCGCTCCGATATCGCAGACGCAAAGCTCTCCGCAGGAAAGCGCCGTTAGGATTTTAATGCGCGTAGAGTCGCCGAACACCTTGAAAAGCTCGGATAAATCAATCAGCGTATCCTCGTCGGGCATATTTTCCCGAATTTTTTCGATGCTTTCGGGGTGAGCGTGCATAAACTCACATTCCGGAATTTCTTTTTCCATTTTATCACTCCTCTCAGCGGAACAGTTGAACGTGTGTTCAATTGATTAAGCTTATTATAATACTACAAGAGCGAATTGTCAAGCAATTCGTTCGCCAAATAATCAAAATAAATCGCTTTTTCAAGATATTTTTTGATATTTCTTACTTTTTCACCGTTTTTTGATTGAACATAATAAACTGAAATGAAATATGAGAAACAGAGAAAATCAAAGAGAAATCGAGAGAAATGCAAAGAAAAAGGGATATATTTTGAATTTGCGGCAAAAAGGGCTTGACAAATGAGCGTAAAATATGTATAATAATTTTTGTTGATTGAAAAAATGCAGAGATATGGTTCTCATCGACTGAATTTAACAGGAGGATAAATCAATGTCAACTTATATGCCTAACGCACAGACAGTTGAGCGCGCATGGTACGTTCTGGACGCTGCTGAAAAGCCGCTCGGACGCGTTGCCGCAACTGCCGCTCACCTGCTCAGAGGAAAGCACAAGCCTACGTTCGCGCCTCACTGCGACTGCGGCGACCACGTTATCATCGTAAACTGCGCAAAAGCTGTTCTTACGGGAAAGAAGCTTGAGAAGAAGTTTTACAGATGGCACACCGGCTGGATTGGACACCTTAAGGAAGTAAACTACGCAACGCTTATGAAGGACAATCCCGAGAAGGCAATGACGCTTGCCGTAAACGGAATGCTGCCCAACAACACGCTCGGAAGAAAGGCGCTCACACGTCTTCGCTGCTATGCGGGCGCGGAGCACAATAACGCGGCTCAGAAGCCGGTTGATTACAAGTTTTAAGGAGGGCTTTTTATGTACGAATCAAAACCTTACTACTACGGAACAGGCAGAAGAAAGCACTCCGTTGCACGCGTAAGAGTGTATCCCGGAAGCGGTTCCATTACCATTAACGGCAGAGATATCGATGATTATTTCGGACTTGACACGCTGAAGCTGATTGTACGTCAGCCTCTTGCGCTCACGGATACTCTCGAGAAGTTTGATATTATCTGCACCGTTGCAGGCGGCGGCGTAACCGGACAGGCAGGCGCAATCCGCCACGGTCTTTCCAGAGCGCTTCTTCAGTACAGCGACGAGCTTCGCCCCGTACTCAAGAAGGCAGGCTTCCTCACTCGCGACCCGAGAATGAAGGAAAGAAAGAAGTGCGGTCTCAAGGCGGCAAGACGCGCTCCGCAGTTCTCCAAGCGTTAATCAAAGCCCATACAAACGGCTTTACAAAGCGGTTTGGAGCTGTCGAATTATCGGCTTGAAAGTATTAAAAACAAATTATCCTCTCCGAATTTCGGGGAGGATTTTTGTGCTTTTCGATTTCACGGCGAGAAACAGCGAAAGAACTGTTCCGCCGTTTTTGCCGCCAGCGGCGCTTTTCTTTTGCGAAGTGTGTTGACTTTACAAAATATTTGTGCTATAATATATCGAGAAATATTAAAGGCGGCGGTATTCGCGCTAATTCACGGTTAATCAGCCTGTCGAGCCGAAGCCGCCGTTGCGTATTTCGCTTGCGCTGTCGTCCTCGGTTATTCCGTACTCGGTAAAAATACCCTGTATAAAGCCCGTTCCCGCGGGAATATGCAGGGTTTTGCCTTCGCGGGAATCGTTTGTGATTTTCGCGAATATATGCCCCTCGTTGTCGGAGAAATAATAGTCGCTGTCGATTATCCCGACGGTGTTGTCGAGCTGAAGGCGAAACTTAAACCCAAGCCCGCTTCTCGGATACAGCGAAAGCACCCAGCCCTCGTCTATCCGCACGCGTATTCCCGTGGGAATTTTCGCGGTTTCGCCCGCATTAAGGTCGATATCGTACGGCGCGAAGAAGTCATACCCCGCGGAGCCTTTTGTAGCGCGCTTCGGAAGCGCAATTTTTTCGTAAATTTCCTTGGCGTCGGCGCGCTTGCAGCCCTCGAGAAACTGCGCTTCGCTCACCTTTTCAAATTTGGCAATTTTTTTCATATTCCGCTCCTTTCAATTGTTTTTCTTGAATACGTCGGCGACGTCGGTTATCGTTATGTAAGCCGCGGGGTCAATCCCGTGGACGATGCTCTTGACTTTTCCGAGCTGAAAGCGGTTTGTGACGAAATAAACGATGGCTTTCTCCTGCTTTAGATAACCGCCCACGCAGTCCATTTTCGTCGTACCCGTGCCAAATTCCTCGGAAAGCTTGTCGCTGATTTCATCGGGCATTGTCGTGATAATCATTGCGGATTTTGCGCGGTCGATACCTTCAATAATAAAGTCGATGGTTTTGAGTCCCGCGAAATAAGTGACGATTGAATAAAGCGGCAAAATCCACGTTTGAAGTACTATTCCGCAGATAATATACAGGATTACGTTGTAAATCATAACGAAAGTGCCGACGGTTATTCCGAGCCTTTTCGCGAAGATTACAGCCATAACTTCAATTCCGTCCATAGCGCCGCCCGCGCGTATCGCAAGACCGCTTCCGACGCCGGAAATCACGCCGCCGAAAAGCGCGCAGAGAAGCAAATCCTGACCCGCAAGCGGCGAAGCGAACGAAACGTCAATGGGAAGCACGTCGGTGATAAGCCAAGCCGCCAAGGAATAAACCGCGACTGTATAAATCGCGTAAATCGTGAACACGGGGCCCTGCCGCTTCAAGCCGAACGCGAAAAGCGGGATATTAAGCGCGAGAAGCGCAATCGAAAGCGTGATAAAATCGGGGGTTATTCGGTCGATGAGCATTGAAGTTCCCGAAATGCCGCTGTCATAAAGATTTACGGGCGAGAGAAAAACCGTAATGCCGAAAGCGTTTACAATACCCGCAATCGTCAGCAGCAAAAAGTTTTTAATTCTGAGAGAGGACAGGACTTTTTTCATATATACTCCTTCTTTCTTTGATTTGGCTACACAATTTATTATAACACGGCAGAAAAAATATGTCAAGGGCGCTTCTAAAAACCGGGACGCAAAGGAGGTTTTTAGAGGCGGTCTCAAGGTAAAGGTGAAAAAAATGGAAAAAACAATATACAAAAAAGCGTTAACGGTTGCCGTTCCGATGATGATTCAGAACGGAATCACAAACGCGGTCGGACTTGTGGACAACGTAATGGTCGGCAGGCTCGGAACGGACGCGGCGACGGCGGTTTCGATAGTCGGACAGCTCTTTTTCGTGTTCAATCTCGCGATATTCGGCGGACTTTCGGGTCCGGGGATATACGCGGCGCAATATTACGGGCAAAAAAACATCGAGGGCTTTCGCAGAACGTTCAGAATAAAGCATTGGATTTGCGGGCTTTGCCTTATCGCGGGAATATGCGCGTTCGTTTTTGCGGCTGAACCGCTTATCGGGCTGTATATGCGCGGCGAAGGCGGCGAGGTCGACCCTGTTCGCACAATGGCTTACGCAAAGGAATATATGGCTGTTATGATAATCGGAATGGCGCCGTTTGTGATAACGCAGATTTACGCAAGCAGCCTGCGCGAAACGGGCGACACGCTTATGCCGATGGTGGGCGGCGTGGCTTCCGTTGTGGTGGATATCGTGTTCAACTACTTCCTGATATTCGGAAAATTCGGCTTTCCGGAGCTTGGGGTCAAGGGCGCGGCGATTGCGACGGTGCTTGCGAGATTTGTAGAAATGGCGATTGTGCTTATATCCGCGTTCTCAAAGCGCAAAACGAAATATACCTTCCTTCAGGGCGCGTACAAAACGCTTCTCGTGCCGAAAGAAGCCGCGGGAAAAATCATAAAAAAGGGGCTTCCGATATTCTTCAACGAGTTTCTTTGGGCGTCCGGAATTGCGGCGGTAACGCAGTCTTATTCATCTCTCGGACTTGATATAGTCGCGGGACTGAACATATCGACGACTATCTGCAATTTGTTTAACGTGGTGTTTGTCGCGATGGGAAACGCCGTCGGAATAATCATCGGGCAGATGCTCGGCGCGTCGGAATACGAAAAAGCGCGCAAATGCTCGATTAGGCTCGCGGTATTCACGGCGCTGATGAGTACAGTGATTGCGGCGGGACTTATCGCGGTTTCGGGCTTGTTCCCGAACCTCTACAATACAACCGACGAAATAAAAAATCTCGGTCAGTGGTTTATTGTGATAACGGCGCTGTTTTTCCCCGTGCAAGGGTTCTTAAACTCGCTGTACTTCACAATCCGTTCGGGCGGGAAAACGCTTGTAACGTTCTTTTTCGACAGCGTATTTTCGTGGGTTGTAACGCTTCCGCTGACGCTGCTGCTGTGTTCTTTTTCGGGATTGCCGGTAATCGGGATTTATGCCATTGTGCAGTCTGCCGATATAATAAAGGTAACAGTAGGGCTGATTTTGGTGAAAAAGGGACTTTGGCTAAGCAATATTGTTGAAGATAACCAAACTTAATGCAAAAAGGTTGACATTTTATGAGATATCTGTTATAATTATTATATATAACAAGATTTGCCAAAAATGAAAGGAGGACGCGAAATGAGAAATTTATCTTTTGATATTTCGGCGATAATCGTGCTGATTTTGCTTCTTATCTCGGTCCTCATCAGAAAAGCGACAATCGGCAGAACAAACAGGGTTTTCATTACGGCAATTCTGCTTTGTATGCTGACGACCTGTTTCGATATAATGGCGGTTGCTTTCGACGCGGCGGGCGCGGATTACGAACAGATGATGCTGTTTGCGCATACGGGATATCTGCTGCTTCACAATTTCGAGTCGGTTGTACACGTCGTCTTTGTAATCGGCGTAATGGATTTGTGGCACAAGCTGAAGAAAAACGTTCCGCTTCAAGTGTGTATTGCGCTGCCATATGCGGCGGTATTCGCGCTTGTTATGACAAATCCGTTTACAGAGCTTATTTTCAGCGTTGACGGCGGAATTTACACGCACGGTCCGCTGTTTAACCTGCTGTACATATGCGCGGGAAGCTATTTGCTGATTGATTTTTATGTTGTTATCAAGAACCGCAGGCTGATTAATGCAAAAAAGATTGTGGGACTGCTGTCGATGGCGGGGGTTTGCCTTCTTTCGGTAATAATTCACATTCTGCTTCCGGAACAGCTTGTGGAATGCTTCGGAGTTTCGCTCAGCCTATTCCTCGTAAGCCTTGCCGTTCAGCGTCCCGAAGAACGTCTTGACTCGGACACGGGATTTTACAGACATTCAGCGTACGGTCACGACGCGAAGAACTCGTTTTTAAGCGGGAAGCACTGGCACGTCGTTATGCTCAACATCGCGAATTTTTCAGTGGTAAACTCAATGCTTGGATACGAACAGGCAATGGGAGTTCTGAAGCTTGTGGCGGATAAGATACGGCTGCTCAATAAAAATCTCGGAAATAAAGGCGAGCTTTATTATCTCGACCGCGGACGGTTCAGAATAGTTTTTGCGGAAAAAGACAGAACAATAGCGGAAACATATGCGACGCTGCTCAATAACGAGCTTAAGCTGAAAATTCATTATAACAGCTTCGACATCAATCTGTCGCCGATGATAGTGCTGGCGCGCTGTCCCGAGGAGATTGAGAGCTTCAAGTCGCTTATGGCGTTCGGTCTGGATTTTCACAAGAGAAATCCCTATACCGGACGAGTTATTCAAGCGCCGGAAATTTATCACAAAGACGATTTCGAGATAAAGAACAACATAAATCAAATAATTAAAAACGCGCTTGAAAACAGAAGCTTTCAGGTGTATTATCAGCCGATATATTCGATATCCGAGAAGAAATTCGTTTCTGCGGAAGCGCTGCTGCGGCTTTTTGACAAGGAACACGGCTTTATCTCGCCGGAAATATTGATACCTGCGGCGGAAAAGAGCGGAGCAATCCACAAAATCGGCGAATACGTCTTTGAAGAAGTGTGCAAGTTTGTGTCGAGCAAGGAGTTTGAAGAGCTGGGGCTTGACTATATCGAGGTAAATCTGTCCGTTGCGCAGTGTATGCACGGCGACCTTGCGGATAGGATACTTATGATAATGAACCAATACAACGTGCCTACAAGCCGCATTAACCTTGAAATTACCGAAACCGCGGCGTCGTTCAGCCAGCGGGTTATGACGGACAACCTAAACAAGCTTTCGCGCGCGGGAGTCGAGTTCTCGCTCGACGATTTCGGAACGGGCTATTCAAATATGAAGCGCGTTGTGTCGCTGCCGCTTAAAATCGTTAAGCTGGACAAGTCGTTTGTCGATGAACAGGCGAACCCGAAGATGTGGATATTCCTGCAAAACACCGTGAAAATGCTCAAGGATATGAATATGGAAATCGTTGTCGAGGGCATTGAAACGAAGGAAATGGTCGAGGCTTTTTCGGAGCTGAAATGCGATTTTATACAGGGATATTACTTCTCAAAGGCGATTTCAAAGGACGATTTTGTGAAGTTTATTCTTGCGGCAATCAAGCAGAAAGAGCTTGTTTAATATGAATAATGAATAATTCAAGTCGCTCGCGGAAATAATACCGTGAGCGATTTTTTGAGGTGATAGTTATGTGTACTGCGGCAAGCTATAAGACGGAAAACGGCGGCTATTATTTCGGGAGAACTCTCGACTATGAGTATTCCTACGGAGAAAACGTCGTCCTTACTCCGAGAAATTTTGCGCTCTCCGAGAGTGTTGAAAGCGGTCATTATGCGCTTCTCGGAACCGCGCACATTGAGAACGGATATCCGCTTTATTATGACTGCGTGAATGAAAAGGGACTGGCTATGGCGGGGCTTAATTTTGTCGGAAATGCGGTTTACCGCGAAAATTCGCCCGATAAAATCAATCTGCCCTCGTATGAATTTATACCGTTTTTGCTCGGAAAGTGCAAAAATCTTCGCGAAGCGCGGGAGCTTCTCGGCAAAATCAACCTCACGAATAAGCCCTTTTCGGCGAAGCTTCCGCCGTCGCAGCTTCACTGGATAATCGCCGACAAGAGCGGGGCGATTGTAGTCGAGAGCGTACGCGAGGGCTTTTTCGTGTACGATAACCCCGTCGGAGTTCTCGCGAACAATCCGCCGTTTCCGCAGCAGCTCGCAAATCTCGCGAATTACGTCAATCTAACCGCAAAAGAGCCGCAAAACCGTTTTATCCCGCAGGTTGAAATTCCGCTTTACAGCAGAGGAATGGGCGCGGTCGGGCTTCCGGGAGATTTATCGTCGATGTCGAGGTTTGTGCGCGCGGCTTTCGTGCTGAACAACTCAAAGCTTGACGATGAGAGCAACGCGGTTTCGCAGTTTTTCCACATTCTCGGAGCCGTCGAACAGCAAAGAGGCTGCTGCGAGCTTGCGGACGGGAAGTGCGAAATCACGATTTATACGAGCTGCATTGACTGCGCACGCGGAATTTATTGCTTCACAACCTACAACAACCGCAGAATACGCGCCGTCGATATGAACAAAGAAAGCCTTGACGGGCGAAAGCTTCACATATTTTCTATGGACGGCGAGGAGGAAATCCGCTATATTAACTAAGCGTGAAAGCTGATTTGCTCAGGCGATATTCTCAAAAAAATAAAGAGCCGACTTGAAATCGGCTCTTTTTCCTTAATCAAATCGCCAGCGCAGGCTGAATTTGCTTGCCGTCAAGCGCTTCGAGAACGGTTTCGGGTATCTTTCCGAAGTCCGCAACAAGCGAAAACGGCTTTGCAAGGCAATCGTCCTGCGAAAGCGGAACAAAGTAATAATTCTTGTAATTCCTAAGCGTTCCTATGTTCTTTGCGGAGCCGGAAAGCGCGTCGTTCGTCGAAACCGCGATTACAACGGGCTTTTGATTGCGCAGATGGCTCTTTACCGCCATACAGACGGGCGTATCGGTTATCCCCACGGCAAGCTTTGCGAGGGTGTTTCCCGTACAGGGCGCGACGACAAGAACGTCGAACAGCTTTTTCGGACCGACAGGCTCGGTTGACGGGATATCGTGAAGAACGGTTTTCCCCGTGATTTCAAACATACGCGCGGCGTTTTTTTGAGCAGCGCCGAAGCGTGTGTCAAGAGAATATGCGTTGAAGGACATTATGGGGGTTATCTCACAGCCAAGCTCCGCAAGAGCTTCAAGCGCTTTGAACGCTTTTTCAAACGTGCAGAACGACCCGCAGACCGCAAACCCTACACGCAGTCCCGAAAGTCTTTCAATATCGGACAATTTTTTTGCCCCCTTTTCAGTTTACAGATTACAGATTACAGATTATGACGTTTTGCGCCTGTCATCTGTAATCTATAAGCCGATTTATCTCCTCGGCAATGAATTTCCCCGCGGTTTTCGGGAAATATTTTCCCGGAAGCCCGCCTGCCGCTATGTATTTCGCGCCGTTTTCGCCGCAAAGCTGTTTTTCCCGCGCACCGTCAAGCGTGGCGAGTTCCATATAAGTGCCTATGCTCCCGAAAAAGTCCTCCGGCAGAATGTGCGCGGGAACGGTATTCGCGCAATAATCAAAATTTCCGCCGATTTCGCTTATATCAACGGCGCGGTATCCGCAAAGCTCCGCGTCGGCTCTCGCGGCGGGATTTCTCGCGGCAATCGTCACTTCCGCGCCGAGCATTTTGAGATATTTCCCGAGAAAACGAGCTATTCTCCCATACCCCGTTATCAGCGCTTTCGCGCCGAGAAGCGCACCGTCGCCGTTCTGCGAGAGTATTGATGCCGCGGCTTCAGCGGTAAGCGCTGCGTTTTTCAGCGTAAACCCCTCGCTCGCAAAGTAATTAACAAGCTCAAAGCCGCTCTCACAGCAGAGCTTTTCAAGCTTTTCACAGCTTCCTCCCGCGAAAATCCGCGCATTTTTCTCCGCGTACTGCAAGATTATATTAAACGTAACGGACGTTTTCGCAAGCGGCGCGTTTATGCTCTCGCCGTCTTTCGTCAGCGGCACGGGCAGCGCAACCGCTTCAAATTTCCCCGCAGGCTCGGGGAAATTCCCCATAAAAAGGCGCTCGGCAGACAAATAATCCGCCGCGTACAACATTCTCGCGTCGCCGCCGATACACAATATCTTCATAAATGCTCCTCTCGTATTCCTTACCCGTTATAATTCTATGCAATTAAAAAAGTTTAGTGAAAAGGTATTGCTTTAATCGAAAAAATATTATATAATATAGGAAGAAAAAACGGAAAGGAACAAAATTTATGAATATCTGGCACGACGTCAACCCCGAAAGAATTACTCCATACGACTTTCTCGCCGTTGTGGAAATAGAAAAGGGAAGCAAGAAAAAGTATGAGCTTGACAAGGAAACGGGGCTTATCCGCCTTGACCGTATCCTCTACACCTCGACGCATTATCCCGCGAATTACGGCTTTATCCCGAGAACTCTCGCGGACGACGGCGACCCGCTCGACGTGCTTATTCTCTGCAACGAGCCGATTGACCCGCTTGTTCTTGTGCAGTGCTATGCAATCGGCGTTATCACAATGCTCGACAACGGCAAGAACGATGAGAAAATCATCGCAATTCCCTTTGAGGACCCGACCTACAACGCTTATCGCGGCATAGAAGCGCTCCCTTCGCATATCTTTGAGGAAATGCGCCACTTCTTCAGCGTGTACAAGCAGCTTGAGGGCAAGGAAACCGCGGTTAACGAGGTTATGGGACAGAAGCAGGCTGTTGAAATTATCAAGCAGTGCATCGACAACTACAACAGAGTCTATGAAAACGGCGTTAAGAAAGAAGAATTGAAGTGATTCTCGCAAGTCAAAGTCCGAGAAGGCGCGAGCTGCTTTCTCTTATAACGGAAGATTTTAGGATAATTCCCGCAAAAGGCGAGGAAATTCTCCCCGAAAAAATTTCGCCCGAAAACGCGGTTCTTGCGCTTTCGGAGCAAAAAGCGGACGAGATTTTCGCCGAGAATAAGGGCGAGATTATTGTCGCGGCGGACACGATTGTCGCGATTGACGGGAAAATTCTCGGAAAGCCGCGCGACGAGGCGGACGCTTTTTCGATGCTGAAAACGCTTTCGGGACGCGTTCACGAGGTGTTTACGGGAGTATGCGTGATTTTCCCAAACGGCGAGAAAAAGCGGTTTTTCGAGGAAACAAAGGTTGAGTTTTATCCGCTTTCGGACGGCGAAATCGCTGAATACATCAAAACGGGCGAGCCTATGGACAAGGCAGGCGCGTATGGTATTCAGGGAAAAGGCGCGCTGCTTGTAAAGCGTATCGGCGGGGATTATTACAACGTGATGGGGCTGCCCGTGGCAAGGCTTTCGCGCGTAATTGCGCGTAATGAGTAATAAGCTTCGCGGAGAAATTGTCGGGCTTGCGCTGTATCTTGATATGAAAAACGGGAGAATTTGCGTTCTCCCGTGAGACCGTCGAAAAAGTCCCGTTG
>DBIU01000007.1:0-8943 GCA_002304735.1 Ruminococcaceae bacterium UBA794
AACGAAAACGACTTTGTAGGTTGAGAAGTAATTTTCCTTTGACTGCGTTGGAGCAGTCAAACGAGCGAACTCGGGTAAAGCCCGCCGCTCCCGCCCCCCTTGCCGAGCGCGAAAGACGAACTCGGCGCCCTGCCGAGCGTTAAGGTGAACTAAAGCGAACTGCTCAAAGCAGAAGAAAGCCGTGGATTACCGCGGCTTTTGCAATTTTTATGTGAATATGACGTTTCATCAAAACTCCAAGCGGGCATAAAAACCGCCCCTAGCGGAAACTAGGGGCGATAAAGGTGCAGCTTTAAGCTGCTGGTTGGGATAGCAGGATTTGAACCTGCGAGTGAGGGAGTCAAAGTCCCTTGCCTTACCGCTTGGCGATATCCCAGCGTAAAACAAGAGGTTAGAAAACGCTCGCTTCTAACCTCCTGAGTATCAAATGGGGTGGGCAGTGGGAATCGAACCCACGGTCTTCGGGACCACAATCCGACGCTTTAACCAACTAAGCCATGCCCACCATATGGCACGCCATAAAGGATTCGAACCTTTGACCTACCGCTTAGAAGGCGGTTGCTCTATCCAGCTGAGCTAATGGCGCTCATATTAAACTAAAAGAGAGCCGATTTCGCAAACCGACCCCTCGTCAACTCAACAAGCAAATTCCCGTCGGCTCAACAAATCTGCGCCCTTTGAAACAATGGAGCGGGTGATGGGAATCGAACCCACGCGACCAGCTTGGAAGGCTGGGATTCTACCATTGAACTACACCCGCATTTCAACGCTTTATTATTATATCATCTTTTTCCCCATTTGTCAAGGGCTTTTTCAAAAAAAATCAAATATTTTCTTCCTTCGGGCATAAAAGCGCCTTTGGCGTCTAAGAAGCCTTTTCCAAAAAGGCTCTTATGGCAACACCGCACAATTACCGGCTTCGCCTTTGTCATTCACTCGCTTGATATTTTTCCGTCGTAATGTCCAAAACTCCCTTAAAATACATCAAGTATTTCTGCGGTCGTTTTGTCCATTCTGACGAAAAAACCTCGGCGCGATTAAACGACAATAATTATGCGGTGTTGCCTTAGACCTCCAAAAAAGGTTATTTTTTCTGCACTCGTTAGTTATGCCTTCCCGCCATAACAAGCCCTTTTTCCGCGTCCATTGTGACTGCAATTCCGCTTTTGAGGACGGCTGCCGCGTTTTTCGCGCCAACGATAACGGGGATATCGAGCGTCATTCCGACGATAGCCGCGTGAGAATCCGCGCCGCCTTCCTCGGTAATGATGCCTGCGGCGGTTTTGAGGAGCGGGAGAACCGCGTTCGACGTTTTCGGCATAACGAGAATTTGACCTGCGGCGAAGCGCGCGGCGGCTTCCTCGTCCGTTGCGGCAACGCAGACCGTTGCTGTTGTCGAGCCTTTGTTTACGCCCGTTCCCGAAACGAGAACGTCGCCCACAATATGAACCTTCATCAGGTTTGTCGTGCCGGAAACTCCGAGCGGCACGCCCGCCGTAATTACCGCAAGGTCGCCGTTTTTGAGCAGACCCGCTTCAACCGCCTTTTCAACGGCGAGGTGAATGAGGTCGTCGGTGTTTGTCATCGTTTCTTCGCACATAAGCGGGATAACGCCCCACGAAAGCGCCATCTGACGGCAGATAACCTCGCTTGTCGTACACGAAATAATCGGACATTCGGGGCGATAGCGCGAAATCATACGAGCGGTCGTGCCGGATTTCGTCACGGTGACGATGGCTGCCGCGCCGAGGTCCATTGCCGCGCTTACGGTTGCGTGAGAAATCGCCGCCGAAACGTTCGTGCCGTCGTGAGCCTCCTGCTTGTGGAAGCGCTTTTTGTAGTCGATAGCCTTTTCCGTCGTTTCGGCAATCAGCGCCATCGTTTTTACAGCCTCGACGGGGTGTTCTCCCGCGGCGGTTTCGCCCGAGAGCATAATCGCGCTCGTTCCGTCGTAAATCGCGTTGGCAACGTCCGTTGTTTCCGCTCTTGTCGGACGCGGATTGTGAATCATACTTTCGAGCATCTGCGTCGCCGTGATAACCTGCTTGCTTGCGCTGAAGCCCTTTTTAATCAGCATTTTCTGGAGCTGCGGAATTTCCTCAAACGGAATTTCAACGCCCATATCTCCGCGCGCAACCATAATTCCGTCCGCAACGCGCAGAATTTCATCGATATTCTTAACTCCTTCTTCGTTCTCGATTTTCGCGATAAGGCGGATATCGGGGCGGTTTTCCTCGGCGAGAATTTTGCGGATTTCGAGGATATCGTCCGCGCAGGTTACGAACGAAGCGGCGATGTAATCAAAGCTTTCGCGGCAGCCGAAGCGTATATCCGAGATATCGACCTCGCTTAAATACGGCATCGACAGCTTAACTCCGGGAATGTTCACGCCCTTGTTGTTTGAGAGAACGCCGCCGTTGATAACCGTGCAGATAATATCGGCTGTTCCGTCGTCGTTGCGCTTGATGTCGGCGCAGCGCACCGCAACGTTTCCGTCGTCGATGAGGATACGCGTGCCTATTTCAATGTCGTCGGGGAGATTTTTATATGTGATTGAGCAGCGCGTTTCATCGCCGTCAACGTCCGAAGTCGTGAGGATAAACGTGCTTCCCGCCTTAATTTCAACCTTTTTGTTGTCGCGGAACTTCTTCAGCCTAACTTCCGGACCCTTCGTGTCAAGAAGCGTTGCAATCGGCTTTCCAAGCTCTTTCGCGAGCCTTACAACGCGGTCGTGAGTGATTTTGTGACCCGCCTGAGAACCGTGGGAGAAATTCTGGCGCGCAACGTTCATTCCGCTCTCCATAAGCTGGCGCAGAACCTCGTCGTTTTCGGTTGCGGGACCCATGGTGCAGACAATTTTCGTTCTTCTCATAATTTCGTTCCTTTCAGCAAATTCTTTTCACGGTGAGCCGACGATAAGCCGCCGTCCGCGCTTTTATAAATTAATTTTGCATAATAATTTTCTTTCGGCTTGTTTTTACAAACCTTATCTATTATTATAACCGTTTTTGCTAAATATTTCAAGCTAATTATTTGTAAAATCGCTAAGAAATATTGCAAAAGGTGTTGAAAATTTTCTACATTTATGATATAATGCTATATAGGTGTAAAGTGAAAAATAATGCCTTTGAGTGGCTTTTATGAAATAAAAATACCGAGAGGAGGGCGTCGATGGAATGTGCCTTATGGCTTAATCGGCGGAAGGTTTTTTCTGCCGATGAAATAAAGGATAACCTTGACGCCGCTTCGCTTTTGGGATATTTTGCGGCGGGAAGCCTTATTGAGTGGCTTCGCTGCCACGGCGGCGCGGATTTCGCGGACAAGCTGGAGCTTCTCTCGCCCGACGCCCCCGATATTCTCGTGAAAATCGCGGCGGTTTTCGGCGGAGCACCCGCGGGATACAAGGCTCTAGGCGGCGCTTCCGATACGGCGGAGGCGGCTTTGGGCGGCGGGCAATGCTCGTTTCACGGGAAAAACGGTTCGGGAAGCGGCTTTTTCTCGGCGGGAAAAGGCGGCGCGGGCGGCTCGTTCTCGGCGGGAAGCGGCTCGCTCGGAGGCTTTGGCGCGGGCGGCTCTTTCGGAGTGTTCGGGAGCGGAAAACTCGGCTTTTTCGGTAATTTCGGCAGCTTCAAGGGCGGTTCGTTTCGCAGCGGAAGCGGGATTTACGAATGGGAATGGGAGTGGGAAAGATTTTTCGGCTCGTTCGGAGCGGGAAGCTTCGCGTTCGGCTCGGGATACGCGGCAATGCTTGCTCTGCTGAAAAAATACGGCTCGTTCGGCTCGTTTGGAGCGGGGAGCTTCGGCTCGTTCTCGTTAAATTTGCTCGGTGAAATGAAAAACGGTTCGTTTGTCGGGAAAAAACTGCCCGATTTTCTTGCAAATCTCGATGAATACGACAGAATTATGCTGATAAGCCTTTACGGCTGTCCGCTAAATCAATTCGGCTACGGAATACACAATATCTGACTTTATGAGGTGAATTATGTCAAGAGCGCTTAGACTTATGATTATCGCGGCGGTTTTGTTTGTAAGCGGAATTGCTTTTCTCATTATCGGTATTAAGGATAATATCGAAATAAACAAACCGCGAATGAAGATTGAAGATATGAGAGCGGAAGATTTCTATAACGGACGCTATGTCGAGGGCGATATTTACGAGGTCTGGGGCGAATTTGCGTACACCGAGGAATCGAAGTCCACGATGGGAATTGAACACGACAAAAAGGTTACCGACCACTATTATTATTTCCCGCTTGAAACGTCGTTTTACGACCAAAAATACACGTTCGCGGCGGTTTGCACGAGAGATTCTGCGGAGCTTCGCGCTTTGGATAAGATGACGGAAGAAGCGGGCGATTATTATTTGAACGACGAGCAGCTTGTCACAAAAATCCACTTTGTCGGCAAGGTTCAGGCGCTGAAAGGCGATTATCTCAAATTTTTCCGTGAAATCGTCGCGTACAACTTCGACGTAAGCGAGTCGGAGGCGGAGTCGGTTATTGCGCCTTTCGTTATCAGAAGCTGGAAGAACGACAATTCCGGCGTGATGATAGGCATTGGAGCAGGCGGAACTGTGATAGGTCTTGTGGGGCTTGCGTTCTTCATAATAAGAAAAGTCAGAACGGGCAGATTTTGATGAACGCTTTTCATATCGCTTCTTTCGCGCCCGCGCGGAAAAAGGGAAAAACGGCTGTCTGCGCCGAGGATTTCGACCTTTACTGCACGGCGCTTTCCGCGCTTGCTTGGCGGAAATTCAACGGGAAAATCACACTCTGCTGCGATAACGCGTTTGCGGAATATTACGAAAAAATCGGGCTTTTTCCGCTCTGGGACGAGGTTCGCGCTAACGTTGCGGACGACCTCGAGGGAATAAATCCAGCGATGTTCTGGGCTGGCGGGAAGCTGCTTGCGCTGCGCGAGATGAACGCGCCGTGCGTGATGATTGATACGGATTTCATTGTGTGGAGAACGCTTTCGTTCGGAAGCGAAATTATCGCCGCGCATCGAGAGGACATTTCCGATGAGATTTACCCGCCTCTCGGCTTTTTCGCCGTGAAAAACGGGCTTGCGCTGCCGGATTTCGACGAGGCGGTTTTGCCGCTCAACACGGCTTTTTTCTACGTTCCCGACAACGATTTCAAGCGGTTTTACACGTCGCAGGCGATTTCGTTTATGAAGTCCGCGGTTGACTGCGGCGATTACCTCAAATATATGGTTTTCGCGGAACAGCGAATGGCGGCGATGTGCGCCGAGTATACGGGAACGCCCGTAAAAACGCTGCTCGACAAGGACAGCCTGCACTTTCCGCAGAGCGACTTCACGCATCTCTGGGGCGCGAAGCAGGCGATGCGCGATAATCCCGCGCTTCGTGAGGATTTCGTTGAAAAGTGCCGCGCGAGGATAAATCGGGACTTCCCCGAATATTCTTATATTATCGATAACATTGACGCGCAAAAAGCGGAATAATCGGCGCGTTTTTTCCCAAAATAAGACGGAAAAGCTTGTTTTGGGGGAACGATTATGGCGATTAAAGCGGTTGATTTGAGGAAGATTTATACGGTCGGCGGGAATGAGGTGCGCGCGCTTGACGGCGTTTCGCTCGATATCGCGGACGGCGAGTATGTGACGGTCGTGGGGAGTTCCGGTTCGGGGAAATCCACGCTGATGAATATTCTCGGCTGTCTTGACCTGCCGACTTCGGGAAGCTGCTTTCTCTGCGGCGAGGACACGTCCGCGCTGTCCGACAGGGCGCTTTCGGATATCCGAAGCAGGAAAATAGGGTTTATTTTCCAGAGCTTCAACCTTATCGCGGGACTTACGGCGCTCGAAAATGTGGAGCTGCCGCTCGCTTACCGCAAAATTCCGAAGCAAAAGCGCGAGGAAGCGGCGCTTGCGGCTCTCGAGAGCGTGAAGCTGTCGGAGAGAGCGCTTCACAGACCCGCCGAGCTTTCGGGAGGACAGCAGCAGCGTGTTGCGATTGCGAGGGCGATTGCGGCGGACCCCGAGATTATTCTCGCGGACGAACCCTGCGGGAACCTCGACAGCGCTTCGGGCGAGGAAATTCTCGGTATTCTCGCGGCGCTTAACCGCGCGGGAAAGACTATTGTGATGATTACTCACAACGAAAAAACCGCGAGCAGGGCGCAGCGGCTTGTGCGGATTTCGGACGGGAGGATTGTTTAGATGAACAGCTTGCAGGAAATTATTGACGACAGCGAAAAAATCGTGTTTTTCGGCGGCGCGGGAGTGTCCACGGAGAGCGGTATTCCCGATTTCAGAAGCGTTGATGGGCTTTACAATCAGAAGTATGATTACCCGCCCGAAACGATAATATCGCATAGCTTTTTTATGCGTTATCCCGAGGAATTTTACCGTTTTTACCGCGACAAGATGATTTTCCCCGACGCAAAGCCGAACGCCGCGCATAAAAAGCTCGCGGAGCTTGAAGAATGTGGGAAGCTTTCGGCGGTTGTGACGCAGAATATCGACGGACTTCATCAAGCGGCGGGAAGCAAAAGCGTAATCGAGCTTCACGGCAGCGTTCACCGTAATTACTGTATGAAATGCGGGAAATTTTACCCGCTTTCCGCGATAACCGAAAGCGAGGGTATTCCTAAGTGCGGGTGCGGCGGGACGATAAAGCCCGACGTCGTTCTGTACGAGGAAAGCCTCAAAACCGAGGATATCGAACGCGCGGTTTCGGCGATTTCGGCTGCGGATACGCTGATAATCGGCGGCACTTCGCTTGTCGTTTACCCCGCGGCGGGGCTTGTGCGCTATTTTAACGGAAAGCACCTTGTTGTTATCAACAAGAGCGAGATAAATTCGGATAACGCCGAGCTTGTCATAAACGACAGCATAGGCGAGGTTATGAGCAAAATTGTCTGTGAAAGGAAGGAAAATGGATAAGGTACATACTTTATCGTATCAATGCCCGAACTGCAACGCGGCGCTTGAATACGACAACGCTTCGGGTAAATTCAAATGCTTTTTCTGCGACGGCGAGTTTACCGAAGAAGAAATGAAGAAGATTTTCGAGGAGCGCGACCAAGCGGTTAACCTCGATGAAACAAACGAGCCCGAGCTTACCGAGGACCAGAAGGTCACCGAAGAATTTTCGGGTCAGAGCGCACTTTACAGCTGCCCGAACTGCGGCGCGGGCGTTATCTGCGACACGCTAACGGCGTCTACGAGATGCCATTTCTGCCATACTCCCGTTATTTTGTCCGGCAGACTTTCGGGCGAGTATAAGCCCGACCTTATTATTCCGTTCGCGAATACCCGCGAGGACGCGGAGCGCAAATTCCGCGCCTATACGAAGGGAAAATTCCTCCTTCCGAAGGACTTCAGAAGCAGTGCGCAGATAAGCAATATTTCCGCGCTTTACGTTCCCTATTGGCTTAAGAGCGGGCGCATCGACGGTTCGCTTACGGCGACGGGAAAAATCATCAGAACGTGGCGCAGCGGCGACAAGCGTTATACTCACACAAAGGTTTATCACGTTGAGCGCGAAGCCGAGATGACGTTCGTAAGAGTGCCGTGCGACGGCTCAAAACGCATTGACGACAGCCTTATGGAGAGCATCGAGCCGTTTGTTTACACGGGAATAAAGCCGTTTAATATGAGCTATCTTTCCGGCTGCGCGGCGGAAAAATACGACGTAACCAAGGAAGAAGCGGCTCAGAGAATTGACCAGCGCATACGCGAGGGCGCGGAAGCGGAGCTTCGGAGTATGGCTTCGGGCTATACGGCGCTTGAGGGCGTAAGCACGACAATCGGCTATCGCACGCAGGAATACGCTTACGCGCTTTTGCCGGTGTGGTTTCTGAATTATACATATAATGGCAAGGACTATGGCTTTGCGATAAACGGTCAGACGGGAACGACGTTCGGAACGCTCCCCGTAAGCCGCTTGAGGCTGTTCCTTTTCGGCGCGGGAATATTCCTTGTTTCGCTCGTTTTGTCGTTTATTCTGCTGGCTTTGTTTTTCGGTGAATAACGGGAGGTAAAAATATGAAAAAATGTAAAAAATTGCTTCCCGCGATAATTTTCGCCGTTTTGACGCTATTTTCGGCGCTTATGACGGTAACGGCTTCTGCGGCGGGAGAATACAGAGTTATCGTCGAGGACTTCGACAGCTGCCTTACAAAAGACGAAAAAGCAGCTCTCGTTCAGATAATGCAGCAGACTGCAAATAAAATCAAGCTTAACGTGGGTTATTGCATTACGGCGGACCTCGAGGGAATGACGCATCAGCGTTATTCGGATTACAGGCTTGACGAGAACTTCGGTTACGGCTCGGACTCGGTTATGCTTGTGATGGTGAACTCTCACGACAAGCCCGAATACGCAAACGCGACGGACGAAATCTCAACGGCGGGCGCGGCTATATCGCGGTTTCCCACGAGCCTTATCGAGAACAGTATTTTCCCGAGAATTTACAATGGTCTTGACGACGTAAACGCGACTTCCGTCGGCACGCCGATGAAGGACGTGTACAAGGGAACAAGCTCCGCGCAGTATTATCAGGCTTGCGTTCAGTTCTGCCGCGCACTCGAAACGTACAGCAGCTTCTGGGGCAAGGTCGGGAGCTTTGTCGCGGAGCATATTGCCGAGCTGCTTATGGCGATTGTCGTGGCGATAATAATTGCAGCGTTGGCGGCGGGCGGCACGAAATCGAAGTATAAGAAGAAAAAGCCGCTTAGCGCGAGCAATTATCTCGACAGGAGAAGCATACAGCAGAAGCGCGCGGTTGACGCATTTATCCGCGAGTACACGACAAGCGTAACCGTAAGCAGCTCGTCGTCGAGAAGCGGCGGCGGAGGCGGCGGTCACAGCAGCGGTCACGGAGGCGGCGGCGGACGGCACAGATAAGAGAACGTCGAAAAAGTCCCGTCGGGACTTTTCCGCCGAAGCATCCGCACTGCCCGCACTCATTGTCGG
>DBIU01000007.1:9047-16436 GCA_002304735.1 Ruminococcaceae bacterium UBA794
AGGCAAAAAACGGATTAAAATGTTCGCTTCTCGGGCAGAATTGACTTTTTGGCAGACAAACGGGCTGATAATTCAGCCCGTTTTTGGTTTGTTGAACAGCCGGCGATTTTAACCGGCGGTCTTTCGCCGCAGTTTGGTAATGCGCCGCGAAGCGAAAGGGTGAAGCGGCACGCTTCTGCTTCGCGGTGCGTTATCCGAGTTTGTGCGTTTGTCCCCTCAGAACGCAAAATAATCAAACAAAAACTCGCCCTTATCCGAATAATACGCGAGAATAAGCTCAGTCACCCTGTCGTAGCTCAGCGAGCCGTCCGGAACGCCCTGCGCCTGTATAAACGCGTCGTTCGCCGCCTGCGAAACATTGTGGATAGTTTCGATAACTTCGTTGTCGTGACCCTCGTGATTGTAGATATATTCGTTGTTCGCGGCGAAATCCGCAATCATACCCTCGGTTTCGAGCGCCCGCATTTCCTCCCACATATCCGTATCATAGGCGAAAAGCGCGTTCGAGCAGTATGTAAGCGCCGCCATATAGCCCGAATAGCGGTATTCGGGGAAGTCGCTGTTTATACACGACAGAAACGCGAGAAAATTGCACTCGTTTTCGAGGGCAATTCCGCGCGAATGAGCGCTTTCGTGAGCCGCGGTGAACGGAATGAGATAGTCGGGCTGCGCGATATTCACATTACACTCGGCGAAGAAAGGAAAGTACATTCCCGAAATTCCCGTGTAAGACCACTGTTCCGAGAGCAAAACGGGCTTTTGCCGCCAAACAGCCGTCCACAAAAACGGATAGTCCTCGGCGAGCTTTTCATAGCCGTTTCCCGCGCGCGTAAGCTCGTCGAAATCGCTTTTCGGAAGCTTCATCAGACCGTTTTCGTCGCGGGAAATCTCGCGCTCCGCCTGCGCCGCGTTTCGCGCGAGGATTTTGCAGACCTTGAGAAGCTGCTCGGGGGATTTTTGCGAGGTATCGAGGTTCATCGTCTTTTCAAGCGGCACGCGGTAGAAATTCGCGCCGTGACCGCTCATATAAATAAAGCACGCGAGCGATAAAAATATGCATATTCCGCGTCCCGCCTTAAGCGCGGTTTTGCCGCGGTTTTCGCTCTTTTTCATCTTTATGATGAACAGCACGATAAGGAAAATCACCGCGGGAAGCGCAAGCACGGCGGCAAGCTCCGTGAGCGAAATCGGGATTAGGCTTGTGATAAAGCCGAGCGGCACGGTTATTACCCTGAAAAGCCCGCGCGACACGGCATATTCCGTAAATTCGGGGAAAAACGGCAGCAAAAAGTACATAAGCGCCGCTAAAATAAGCGGTATCAGAAACCAGAAATTCTTCAGAAATTTTTTCATAATATGCCTCCACTTTTGGTATAATCATTATATCATTTTTAGATACGACTGTCAATCTTATAATGCGTCAAAAAGTAAAATTACCCTTGACAACTTGACTTTATTCGTGTATAATAGTAGTTGTGGAGAGAGTTATTTTACTCTCGGAAAATCAGTCAGAAGGAGATAATTTATTATGGCACTCACCAATAACCCCAATGTGTTGAAATGGATTGACGAAATGACCGCCCTCACCAAGCCCGATAAGGTTGTTTGGATAGACGGCTCGAAAGAACAGCTTGACGCGCTTACCGCAGAGGCGATTTCTACGGGCGAAATGAGAAAGCTTAACGAGCAGAAGTTCCCCGGCTGCCTTTATCACAGAACCAAGCCGAACGACGTTGCGCGCGTTGAGGACAGAACCTTTATCTGCTCCCGCAAAAAGGAAAACGCAGGTCCTACGAACAACTGGATGGACCCCAAGGAAATGTACGCGATGCTTACTCCTATGTACGACGGAGTTATGAAGGGCAGAACGATGTACGTTATTCCGTATTCTATGGGACCTATCGGCTCGCCTATCGCAAAGGTCGGCGTTGAGCTTACCGATTCGATTTACGTTGTTCTCAATATGAACATTATGACCAGAATGGGCGCTCAGGCGTTCAAGAACCTCCCCGACGACTCCAACGATTTCGTTCGCGGTCTGCACTCCAAGGCTGACGTTGACCCCGAAAAGAGATATATCGTTCAGTTCCCCGAGGACAACACGATTTGGTCGATTAACTCCGCATACGGCGGAAACGTTCTTCTCGGCAAGAAGTGCTTCGCGCTGCGTATCGCGTCTTATCAGGGCTGGAAGGAAGGCTGGATGGCTGAGCATATGCTTATCCTCGGCGTTAAGAAGCCCGACGGCGATATCAAGTATATCACGGCTGCGTTCCCGTCTGCTTGCGGCAAGACGAACCTCGCTATGCTTATCCCGCCCAAAGCTTATAAGGACGCAGGATACGAGGTATTCACCGTTGGCGACGATATCGCGTGGATGAAGCAGGGTCCCGACGGCAGACTTTACGCTATCAACCCCGAGAACGGCTTCTTCGGCGTTGCTCCCGGCACGAACGAGAAGTCCAACTTCAACGCTCTTGAGTGCACGAAGAAGAATGCAATCTTCACGAACGTTGCTCTTAATCTCGACGATATGACTCCTTGGTGGGAAGGTCTTGACAAAAATCCTCCCGAGAACGCTGAGGAATGGAAGGGCGCTAAGGTTAACGGTAAGGAGTACACCTCCGTTATGGGCGCTGACGGCAAGCCGCAGAAGCTCGCTCACCCGAACTCTCGCTTCACCGCGCCTGCTATAAACTGCCCGTGCCTGTCCTCCGAGTTCAACAATCCGCAGGGCGTTCCCGTAACCGCTATGATTTTCGGCGGCAGACGCGCTTCGACAACTCCGCTTGTATATCAGTCGTTTGATTGGGCGCACGGCACTTATATGGGTTCTGCGGTTTCTTCGGAAACAACCGCTGCCGCTACGGGCGCAGTCGGCGTTCTCCGTCACGACCCGATGGCGATGAAGCCCTTTATCGGCTACAATGTCGGCGATTACTGGGCACATTGGCTTGAAATGGGCGAGAAGCTCGGCGATAAGGCTCCCAAGATTTTCAACGTAAACTGGTTCAGACAGGACGAAAACGGCAACTTTATGTGGCCCGGCTTCGGCGACAATATGCGCGTTCTCGATTGGATTATCAAGCGCTGCGAGGGCAAGGTTGACGCTGTTGAAACTCCTATCGGCTACCTGCCTAAGGTTGGCGACATCAACCTCACCGGCATTGAGGACGAGGTAACTCCCGAAGTTGAAAAGCATCTGCTTTCCGTTGATATCGACCTCTGGAAGAAGGAAATCGCTGAGATGCGCCGTTACTACAACGACGATATCAAGGCGAAGGGCGGAAACGTTCCTCAGAAGCTTTACGAAGAGCTTGATATGATTGAGGAAAGACTTAACAAGGCTTAATTTCCCCGCTTTTTCGGCATAATCTCAATCCCCGTGAGCAATCGCGGGGATTTTTGCTAACCCTCTTTACAACCGTGCCGAATTGTGCTATAATAATAAAGTATATTAATCTTTGAAAAGAGGTAAAATTATGTTAAAACCGTTTTCGGACAAGGTTGCGGGCGTTGCTCCGTCCGCGATAAGAGAGATACTAAAGTTCACGGCTGACCCGGAGGTAATCAGCTTTGCCGCGGGAAATCCCGCTCCCGAAGCGTTCCCGACGGACAAAATCGCGGCAATTTCCGCCGAGATTTTCCGCGACGAGCCGATTAACGCGCTTCAGTATTCCGTAACCGAGGGCTATCCCAAGCTTCGCAAGTGGCTCGAGGACGACCTCAGAAGCAAGAACATCTTCAAGGACGGCGATATGCTGATAGTAACGGCGGGCGCACAGCAGGCGATTGAAGTTACGGCGAAAATCCTCTGCAACGAGGGCGATGTGATTATCTGCGAAAATCCGTCGTTTATCGGCTCGCTGAACTCGTTCAGGAGCTATGGCGTTCACCTTATCGGCGTTTCGATGGACGAGCAGGGAATGAAGCCCGACGAGCTTGAGGCTGTCCTCAAGGCTAACCCCAAGACAAAATTTATCTACACAATCCCGAATTTCCAGAACCCCACGGGCAACACCACCACGCTTTCGCGAAGAAAAGAGGTTCTCGCGCTTGCGAAGAAGTACGGCGTTTACGTTCTCGAGGACAATCCCTACGGCGCTCTGCGCTTCGCGGGCGAGGACGTTCCGTGCTACAAGGAGCTTGACGACGGGAAAAACGTTCTTTACGCGGGAACGTTCTCAAAGGTTCTTGCGCCGGGACTGCGCATAGGTTATCTCTGCGGGGACGCGGAGGTTGTTTCCAAGGCTGTTGTCGGTATGCAGACGTCAACCGTTCACACAAATATCTGGGCGCAGCTTTTGGCTTACAGATTTGTAACGGAAAACGACTTCAACGCTCACATCAAGGGCTTGCAGGAGATTTACCGCAAAAAATACCGCATTATGGCTGACGCTCTGAAGAAAAATCTCCCCGATTTCGTTCAGCTCTCCGAGCCGCAGGGCGGACTTTTTATCTGGGCTACGCTCCCCGATAAGTACGATATGAACGCGTTCTGCCTTGAAGCGGTAAAGAGAAAGGTTGCGGTTGTTCCCGGAAACGCGTTCAACGCCGATGAAAGCGCCGTTTCGCACTCGTTCAGACTGAATTTCTCGACTCCAACAAACGAGCAGATTGAAAAGGGCTGCGAAATTCTCGGAAAGTGCGCGAAAGAGCTTCTCGTATGAAATCAAAGAAGCGTTCGCGCAGGATATTGATAATAGCGATAATCGTTGTCGCGGCGGTTGCTCTTGGATTTGTCGGATTTATGATTTACGGCAAAATTCAGATGGGCAAAATCCCCGCGATGAGCTTCGACGACTGCCTAAAATACACGACCGCCGGAAACGGCCGCGCCGTGATAACCGTTGGCGTTATCAAGGACGGGAAAGCCGACTGGACGGTGTACGGAAAGGACGGCGCGGAGCTTGAAAAAGCGCGTCACACCTACGAAATAGGCTCGCTTACAAAGACGATAACCGCGTCTATGACGATGAAGCTTGTCGGCGAGGGGAAAATGCGGCTTGACGCGCCGATTTCGGATTATCTGGAGCTTCCCGCGCGCGAGCATTATCCGACAATTCGCGAGCTTTTGACGCATACGTCGGGTTACAGCGCGTATTACTTCGAGGGCGCGATGATAGGGAATTTCTTCGGCGGGAAGAACAGCTTTTACACAATCGGCGACAGCGCGGTTTACAACACGCTGAAAAATACCGCGATTTCCGCCGAAAAGCACAGGTTTGATTACTCGAATTTCGGATATGCGGCGCTCGGTCTGATACTCGAAAAGGTTACGGAAACCGAGTTTACAACGCTCTGCGAGGACTATATGCGCGATACTCTCGGCTTTGAAAACAGCCGCGTTTCGGACGGTAAGGGCGACCTCGGACGGCTCTGGGATTGGCAGGCGGGCGATACATATATGTCTGCGGGCGCGGTTCTGTCGGATATCGAGGATATGCTGAAATACGCTCGGGCGCAGCTTGACGGCTTTGAGGAAAATCACGAGAGCCTTGCCAAAGTTGATACGGTGAACGAGAATTACCGCGCAATGGGCATAAATATGGACGAAATCGGCGCGGCTTGGCTTATCGACAACGAAAACGGCTTTGTTTGGCACAACGGCGGCACGGGCGATTACAACAGCTATCTCGGCTTTTGCGAAAAGACGGGAACGGCGGTTGTCGTGCTGTCGAATTTAGCGCCGAGCTATAAGATACCCGCGACCGTTCTTGGTCTGAAGAAATTGCAGGAATTGCAGTAAAATGCTGATAAATAAAGGAGAACGCAATGGAAGAACAGAAAAAGGTAATGCTGAGCCTTATTCAGCCGACAAATACGCCTCACCTCGGGAATTATCTCGGCGCGATGCAGAACTGGGTTAAGCTGCAAAACGACTACACCTGCTTTTTCGGAATAGCGGATTTGCACTCGATAACGATTAGGCAGGACCCTGTGAAGCTCCGTGCGCAGATTAAGGAGAGCTATGCGCTTCTTATCGCGGCGGGACTTGACCCCGAGAAATCTACGCTGTTTGTTCAGGGACACAATCCGAACCACGCGGAATTGTCGTGGATATTGAGCTGCTACACGCAGTTCGGCGAGCTGTCGCGAATGACGCAGTTTAAGGACAAATCCGAAAAGCACCCCGACAACATAAACGCGGGACTTTTCACCTATCCCGTGCTGATGGCGGCGGATATTTTGCTGTATCAGGCGGACCTTGTGCCGGTTGGCGTTGACCAGTCGCAGCACTTGGAGCTTGCGAGAAACATTGTACAGCGCTTTAACGGCATTTACGGCGACGTTTTCACGATGCCGGAGGGGTATATCACAAAGGCGACTGCGAAGGTAATGTCGCTTCAGGAGCCGACGAAGAAGATGTCGAAGTCGGACGAAAATCCGAACGCTTCCGTGTGGATTTTGGACGACAAGGACACGATTATCCGCAAGTTCAAGCGCGCCGTTACCGACAGCGAAACCGAGGTTTGCGCGCGCGAGGGCAAGGACGGAATAATCAATCTGATGTCGATTTACGGCGGTGTGACGGGCAAAAGCTTTGAGGAAATCGAGGCTGAGTTCAAGGGCAAGGGCTACGGCGACTTCAAGCTTGCGGTCGGCGAGGCTGTTGCGGACAGCTTGGCTCCGCTTCAGAGCGAGTACAAGCGCATTTCCACGGATAAGACTTTCATTGAGGATTGTATGAAAAAGGGCGCGGAAAAGGCGTTCAAGGCTTCTCGAAAGACGCTTTCAAAGGTACAGAAAAAAGTCGGATTTGTTGTGTTTTAATGAAAATTCGCGGTTTTTCGGGCAGATTATTGTTGAAAACAACAAAAATTCGGTAATATTTGAAATAGTACTTGAAATTCTGCGCGTTTTCTGTTAAAATATTATTTGTAACGTGTTGAATTGTACGGCAACATCGCACAATTTTTGTCATAAATCTATCGGAAGGACGGTGTATTATAATGGCTAAATGTGAAATCTGCGGCAAGAGCGTCGCTTTCGGAATTAAGGTTTCCCACTCCCACAGAAGAAGCAACAGAACCTACAAGCCCAATGTAAAGAAGGTTAGAGCGGTTGTAAACGGCACACCGTGCAGAGTATATGCCTGCACTCGCTGCCTGCGCTCGGGTTTTGTTCAGAGAGCGGCTGACTGATTTACGAATTTCATAAAAAATTGAGCCTTGATATTCAAGGCTCTTTTTTTGTCTGTAATAGGTTGGCGGCTGCGAGTTTTCGCCATAATCTTACCGTTTGACTTCTTCGCCGCAGTCAAAGGGGAGTTTGCGATTTGCCCGCTTTTCGCCGAACGCGTTCCGTTTGACTGCTCCGCCGCAGTCAAAGGGAAGTTTGCGATTTGCCGAGTTGGTCGATTTTGGCGGCGTCGAGCCGCCAAAATCG
>DBIU01000088.1:0-17928 GCA_002304735.1 Ruminococcaceae bacterium UBA794
AGAGCCGCGCGATAATCCCCGAAATGCGCGGAATGTTGTTGTTCTGCGAAATAATGAAGCTTACGAGCGTAGAGAGCGTTCGCAGGCTTCTTTCAGAGTTTTGTCCGCGGAAAGCCGTTTTATGTATTCGGAATAATCCGCGTCCAAATCAAAATACTCGCGCGCTTCGCTTTCGGTAAATCCCGAAATTTCCGCGAAATCGCCGTTTTCCCGCACAATTATGCGTTTCCCGCGTACAATTCCCGAAAAAACGCCGTTTTCTTCCTCAATCCAGCGAAAACACTGTCCGCAGAAGAACGTTTTTCGCGGATTTAATTCATTCAGATTAATTTTAATTTTCAATTTTTTCAAAAACCCCTTGATTATTTATCTTAATTATAATACAATAGAAGTAAGATTTCAATAGGCTGCACCGCATAATTATTTTCGTTTGATTGTGCAGAAGATTTTTCGTCAGATTGTACAAAAATGACGCAGGAATACTGTATGTATTTCAAGGAATTTTTGGGCAATATGGCGGAAAATAATCAAACAAGCAAATGAAAAAGGCGCCAGCCGGTAATTGTGCGGTGCTGCCAACACCAAAACAATAAATTTGCGGAGGAAATATGAGAGAAAGTCTGCTTACCATACCGATAAACGAGGTTTTCGAGCCGAAATGCGGCTGTCCGCTGTGCGCTATGCGAAATTCCGTCGAGGAACACATCTGCGAGTACATAATGGGCGCGGCGATGATGGAACCCGACGTCCGCGAGGAAACAAACGCGCTCGGCTTTTGCCTTACGCACTATGATATGCTCCTCAAACAAAACAACCGCCTTTCGCTTGCGCTTATGCTCAACACGCATCTCGCGCAGCTCCGCGAGGAGGTTCTCGACAAAAAGGACGGTATGTTCGGGAAAAGCAAGGCAAAAAAGCTTTCCGAGGAGAAAGAAACCTGCTTTGTCTGCTCAAAGGTCGATTGGGGCGTTAACCATATGCTTGAAACGGTTTTCACGATGTTCAAGAACGAGGAAAGCTTCAGAAAGCTCTATTCCGAGCAGGAATATCTCTGTATGCCGCACTATCGCAGGCTTATGAGCGCCGCTCCGAACAAGCTTAAAAAGGACGACCTCAAGGCTTTTCAGGACGCGACGGACGCGCTTGCCGCAAAGTACGCGAAAACGCTCAATGAGGACGTGAAAGCGTTCTGCGACAGCTTCGACTATCGAAACGCGGGAAAGCTCCACAACGAGGATATGGCGCACGTCAGAAGCTCTATCGAGCGCGCAATCGAGTTTCTTACGTCAAGGAAGGCATCGCACAATTAACGGCTTGCGCCTTTTTTGCACAATTATGCGGTGCAGCCCAAGAAACCCCCGCGAAAAATAAATTTACAGGACAGATAAAATGAATATTTTAGCAATTGAAAGCTCCTGCGACGAAACAGCAGCGGCTGTCGTCCGCGACGGACGAGAGATTATTTCCTCTGTTGTCGCAACGCAGATTGAAGAACACCGCTTATACGGGGGAGTCGTCCCCGAAATCGCTTCAAGACGGCACTGTGAAAGCATTTACGCTGTCGTTGACGAGGCTCTAGCAAAGGCTGAGACGACGCTCGGCGATATCGACGCTATCGGCGTGACTTACGCGCCGGGGCTTGTCGGAGCGCTGCTTGTCGGAGTAAACTTCGCAAAGGGACTTGCCTTCGCCGCAAACAAGCCGCTTATTCCGGTTCACCACATTCGCGGTCACATCGCGGCGAATTATCTCGCGCACAAAGACCTCGAGCCGCCGTATATGTGCCTTGTGGCTTCGGGCGGAAACAGCCTTATCGTTAAAGTGAACGGCTACACGGATTTCGAGATTGTCGGTCAGACGGTTGACGACGCGGCGGGAGAAGCGTTCGACAAGTCCGCGCGCGCAATGGGATTTCCCTATCCCGGCGGCGCTTTTATCGACAATGCCGCGAAAACGGGCGACGCTTCAAAGTACAAGCTCCCGAAGCCGCATACCGCAAATCCCTATGATTTCAGCTTTTCGGGGCTGAAAACCGCCGTAATCAACCTTATCCACAACACCGAACAGCGCGGCGAAACGCTTGATATAAACAGCCTTGCCGCCTGCTTCCAAAAAACCGTAAGCGAAATTCTCACGGATAAATTTGTCGGAGCGGCGCGCGAAAACGGCTTCAACAAAATCGCGCTCGCGGGCGGAGTCGCGGCAAACGGCGGGCTTCGCGCCGCGCTTCAAGCCGCCGCGGACAAAAACGGAATGACGCTCTTTATCCCGCCGATTTCCCTTTGCGGCGACAACGCGGCGATGATAGGAAGTCAGGCTTTTTATGAGTATCAAAGCGGTAAAATCGCGAAAACCGACCTTAACGCATACGCGACAATGCGGCTTGACAAGGTGATTTGGTGACGAAATGAACGGATTTTTGGGGCTTATCTTCATAATGAACGGCAGACGCGTGACGGCTGCGGGAAAAGCGCTCTGCGAAACGGCTGCTTCTCCCGAAGAACGCAAAATCGCCGCCGCTTTCCGCAGAGTTTATTTCGGGACAATCGCGCTTTGCGTTATGCTGATTGCGGCGCTTGCAGCCGTTATTATACTGAATAATCCGTTCCTCGACAGCGGCACGAAACGCGTTGGAACGGTTCAAAATGACGGCAGAATAAGCTATGTTCAGGGCGAAAAGAAGCTTGTTTCCGCAAATCGGCTTGGTCTTGAGGACTGCGAGCTGAAAAGCGGCGACAAGGTTGTCATTTTCTTCGACAAAAACGACGAAATAAAATCCGCTTATCCGCGCGATTTTTACGATAAATACACGGAAACCCGCGTTCTGACAATCGTTTTCGCGGCGCTTCTCGGAATAACGGTTCTGCTGCTTTATGCGTTTGTGATATGCAGGCTCACGCCGTTCGGAAGGGCTTGGTATCTCTATTGCAGAGAACTCAAAAATTACGGAAAGCCGCAATTGTCCAAAGGGAAAAAAGCGCTGATTTACGCGGCTGCGGGCGTCGTTGCGCTTGCTTTGCTTTATCCGCAGATTACCGTTTTGGTCGGTGAAATACGCGAAATGCGGGAGATTGAAGAATTTGGGAATAAGATTAAGTCGGTTGGCGAGGCGGCGGAAAGGGCGCAGGAAATCTCCGCTAATCTCGACGGCTTAAACGAGAATTTAAGCGATAACAGCGGGCTTGACAAGGCTAAAAGCGCCGCGGAGAAGATAAGCGAAATAAAGAACAATTTGCAGTCGAGGTGACTTTTTTGAAGAATATTGTATTTATCGGTATGCCGGCGGCGGGGAAGTCCACAATCGGCGTCATCCTCGCAAAAACGCTCGGATTTGAGTTTATAGACACGGATTTGATTATCCAAAAGCAAACGGGCAAGCTTTTGCAGGAAATTATCGACAAGGACGGGCTTGACAGGTTTTGTATCTGCGAGGAACGCGCCGTGATGTCGGTTGAACAGACGGAAAACGCAGTTATCGCGACGGGCGGAAGCGCCGTTTACAGCAGGGACGCTATGCTTTTTCTAAAGAAAAGCTCGGTTATTTACTACCTTTCGCTGCCAACGGACGAGCTTTTGAAGCGCCTTGGCAATATCAAAACGCGCGGTATAGCAATGCGTCCCGGCGAAAGCGTAGACGAGGTTTTCGCGCACAGAAAAGCGCTTTACGAGGAATATGCCGACGTTACCGTCGATTGCTTCGGGAAAACCACAGAGCAAATTGTCGCGGAAATTATGGATTATCACAAAATAATCGGCGCAAAAGAGGTGCGAAATGCCTGAAAACGAAACTCCCGCAATGCCGCTGAAGGAAGGCTACAAAAAGCTTTGTCTGCGGCTCGGACTTATGATAATCGTGATTTTTTCATCGCGCGGAATTTGCTCGGTTTTGCTTTCGCTGCTGAAACCGTCGATTTCGTGGCTTAGCGTAACCGCCGCGTATCTCATTCAAACGGCTTTTTCGCTCGTTTTTCTGTATGCGATACCGATTGCCGCGACCGTGCTTCTGCTTAAAATTCCCGTGAAGAAAATGAACGCGGATATCTACAAAAAGCCGAAATATTTCGGAAGCGCGCTCGGAATGTTCCCCGCGTTTTACTCGCTCGCGATTATAGCAAATCTTCTCACAATGTGGATAACGAGCCTCGTCAAAACCACGAATTTCAACGACTCGTTCAACACGGTAAACGAGCTTACCGCGCCGAATACCGCGTGCGGAGTTATTCTTTTCGTGCAAATGGCTGTTCTTGCGCCGCTTTTTGAGGAATTTTGGTTTCGCGGAATGGTGCTTGAGAGCCTGCGCCCCTATGGAAACGGCGTCGCAATCTTCATTTCCGCGTTCCTTTTCGGGCTAACTCACGCGAATTTCGCGCAGTTTTTCTACGCGACAATTTTCGGCGTTTTCCTCGGATATATCGCCGTTTCCACAAGAAGCGTCGTCACAACGACCGTAATTCACGCGATTTTTAACTCGTTTTCCGCGTCAATTCTGCTTTTGCTTACGAATAAATCTGTCGCCGATTTCATTATGCGGACGCAATCGGGACAAACCGGCGAAATGACTCCCGCAGTCGTTATTTACATCATAATTTGCTGCATTATGCTGCTCACGGCAGGAGTGGGTTTGATTATGGCTTGCTTCAAAATCGCAAAAATCAAAAAGTACAAGGTTCCCGTCGTTCAGACGGAGCTTTCCGCCAAAAAACGCTGGGCTATGTTCTTCTCGGCATTTACGGTTATTATCGGGCTTTGTCTTGCGGCTGACAGCTTTACGGCAAGGTTTATCCCGACAAAAATTTATCAGCTTATCAGCACTGTTTGGAGGTAAATTGAATGAACGATAATTCTCATCGCGTCAGTCTTAAAAAGGAAGAAAACAAAAGCTGGACGGACCCCGTTACCGGTGAAATCTATCCCGGCGGAAACCCGAACGCGGTTTCTCAGCCGTATTCCGCGCAGCCTATTCCGCAGCCCGTTAATATTCAGCAATCAAATTTTTCCGCGCAGAATATCCCGCAGGGAAATCCCGTTTTCACATCAAACAGCTTTGAGGTTTATCCTCAAAACACGGCAATTCAGCCCGCTCCCGCCGCGCTTCAGCCCGGAATGAAATACTGTAAGTACTGCGCGTCGCAAATTCCCGCCGCCGCGGTTGTCTGCGTAAAGTGCGGACGGCAGGTCGAGCAGCTTCAGAGCGCTCCCGTTCCAAATCAGCAGGTTATCATAAACACCGCGCCGCAAACGATGATTATGCCGACGGGAAAGCGCATAGACAAATGGGTCGCGTTCGTTCTCGCGTTTTTCCTCGGAGTTCTTGGCGTTCACCGCTTCTACGAGGGCAAAATCGGCACGGGTATCCTGTGGCTGCTTACGGGAGGAATGTTCGGCATAGGCTGGCTTGTCGATTGGATTACTATTCTTACAAAGCCAAATCCCTATTACGTTTAATTTGCATTAATTTGCATTAAAAAAGCTGCCGCGTATTTTCGGCAGCTTTTTACATAAAGAAATCCCGCAGGAATACTGCGGGATTTTGCGTTATTCTTTTCAAACAGACGGGGAAATAGCGTTTTCAAGCGCTTCAACCGCATACGCAAATATCTTTGTAGACTTGCGCGATTTTCTCAAAAACGAGAGATTAAGCGTTCCGGAATCGTAAAGCTCATAAAGATTTTCAAAGTCCTCAGCAGCGGTTTCATACTTTTCGTCGGCATCGTCTAAAAGCGCGTTAATCTCGCTCATATTTAAGCCCGTCGCGCTGTTAGCCATACTAACGGCAGCGCTGTATCTCGAAGCGTATTCAAGCATAATGATTGTAAGCGAATCAATATCAAGCTCGTTAAACGCGACGTCATCGGCTCTCGTGCCAAATCCTTTCGGTCCGCCCATTCCCGCGGCATATTCCTGCTCAAGCGACTCCTTAACCGCGCTGTATCTGCTGTATTCGGACTTAAACGCGTTATATTCGTCCTCGGTCATATTGTAACCCTTTTGGGAAACGTTGGAATAAAGCTTTCCGATATCTTCTGCAAGCGCGTTCGCCCTCGCGGAAAGAACCTCGTCCGTGTTGTTGTACTGACTGTCAAAGTTCCCAACTTCTCTGCGCATATCCGCAATATCGTCCATAAGCTCTCTGATATCGCTTCTGTCAGCGGAAGGGCCTCTTTCAGCCACTCCGATAATCATATCAAGACCCGCCGAAAGAGCGTCGCCAAGCTCGCCCGCGTTCTGACCCTTAACAGCGCTTCTCATATCCTTGAGATATGCAATGATTTCCTTTTGCATTTCTTCGGGAATTTCGTCCATCGACTTGCCTATATCCGTGAAATCAATTACGTCGCTCGGAACGGAAATTTCACCCGACTTATTCTCGGCGGTAACCTCCGCGTTCATCGAGATTTTACCGTACTGCGGAACGTCGAGAGCGAACTCCTCGATAACCTTTCCGTCGCCGTCCGTTTTTATGGAAACTATTATCTTCGCCGTGTTGATAACCGCCGAAATATCGCCGAAGCTTGCGTTATCCTCCGTAAAATCGGCGGGAACGTCGACGCTAATCTCAATTTTGCCCTCTGTAATCGGCTTTCCGCAGAAGGTTGCTTCCTTTACCTCGCTGTACTTTGCGGTAAGAGAAATCTTTTTGTTGTTGTCGTAAACCGCGACTTTGCAGCTTCCGTCGGCGTCGCTTGTCTTTTCAAGATAAAGCGTAAACACGGGCTTTTCCTCTATTTCAAGAGCAAGCGCCGCGGTTTTGCCGCCCTTTGTCGAAACGTTAAAATCGCCCGCAAAGGATACCTTTCCTGCCGTTTCGCTGCCGTTAATAGCGCTGTAACTCTTTGCAAGAACCTTGCAATTATTGTCCGTAACGGTTTCAATCACAAGTCCGCAGGTCTGGGGAATAACCTTATCCCACATTCCCGAAACGCTCTTGATTGCGTTCTTGAGCTGTTCCTCGGTCATCGAAGCGCCGCAGTCCGTCAAAAATGCCGCGAGTTTTCCGCAGAGATAGCTGTCGTCGGCGATAGCTTCGCAGGCTTTCGTCGCAAACTCCGCCATTTTCGCGCCGGTGAAATTAACCTTGATGTACTTGCCCTTTGCGGTTGCGCCCGCAACGATAATCTCGCCGTCCTCGACCTTGATTTCGCAGGATTTGTATACGTCAAGATAAGTGTTGACAAGCTTTTCGGTAATTCTCTTAAGCTCCTTTTCGTCAAGCTCCAGACAAACCGTGTTAACCTGACCCGCCTGTGAAGCGGAAGCCGTTCCGATATTCATCATAAACGCCTTGTCGGAAACGAACGGAAGCATAAGATAAACGTTTCCGTTTTCATCGACAATGCTCTTTGCATTAAGCTTAAGACCGTCGGCGTTCATTTCAAATCCACACTCTAAAGCCTTTTCGCTTGAAGTTAAGTCGACAACGAAGCCAAAGTTGTTAATCATCTTCAGCAATTCGTCGATATCGTTATCCGTAAAGTACATAAGTCCCGCAAGCTGCGCCTTAAAGCTGTCGGTGAGCTCAACGTTAAGCGTTGACGAAACCTTGACGGAATTTACTCCGTAGCTTTCGCTCATCGCTTTATTCACGGACTCAATCATAGCCTTTGCGTCAATTCCGGAAGCAACGGAATTTGCAATTCCGTAGGAAGAACGGGTGGGGGTAATTCCATAGCCTGCGCCGCCCATTCCGGAAATCGCTCCCGAAAACGCGGAGGAGGACCTTGTTGTCGCGCTCTTAATTCCGTCCGAGAGCGCCGCCATATCAATCTTATTTGTAATTTCCTTAATCGAATTGCCCTCAACCATCGCGGCATAGCCTGAGTTGCCGAGGATAATGTTAAAGAAAAGCGACCTGTTTACGAAGAAAAGCACGCCCGCCGCTATCAAAACAGCGCCGATAACGGAAAGAACGGGGATAAGTATGTACTTTGCGACGCTCTTTTTCTTAATAGGCTTAACGACAGCCGCCGCAGCGCCCATTCCGTAATCGCCGAAAGGATTTTCCATAGGATTATTCTGAGGAACAGCCGCAGGAGCGGGTGTAGGAGCGGTATACGCAGGCGCAGTCATAGGAGCGGGTGTAGGAGCGGGAGCGGAATAGCTCGCCGCAGCTGCGGAATATCCCGTGGGCTGCTCGCTGAAATTGGATTCCGGAATACAGCCTGCCTCGCTGCTCTCGAGGTTTGTCGGCGCGGAAACGGCGGCGGCTTTATTCTCGGCAGCCTGCCAAAGAAGCTCTCCCTCGTTGCCCCACGGCTGTTTGCTTGCGGGAGCGGGAGCGGCGTCCGACTTATCTATCGCGGGCATCGAAGTATCGCTTGTGGGAATAGGAATTGAATATCCCGACTCAACGTTTTCGGCGGGAACGACCTCGGGATTGCCGGTTTCCGAAAGCGCCTCCGTTTTTGCCTCCGTCGAAGCGGAAACTGGCGCGCCGAGCGTTACGGGCGAAAGAACGTCAAAGGGCTTTACTTCAGCCGAAGCGCCCTTGTTTACGGGAGCGCCGCAAACCGCGCAAAATTTTGCTCCCTTGGGAAGCTCAAGACCGCAGTTTTCGCAAAACTGCTTATTTTCAGTGGGTGCGCCTACCGTAGCGCCGCAGTTTGTGCAGAATTTTGAAGAATCCGGTATTTCGCTGTTGCACTTGCTACAAATCATAGTATTTTCCTTTCAAAAAGTAACCTTTTGACGCTAAAAGCGCTTTCTGACATTTTCCGAAGCCAAAAAGGTTAGCTACTTTTATTATATAATTTTTCGGTTCATTCGTCAATAGTTTTGGCGACAATTTTATGTAAAATATATAAAAAGTTTTGTGCATATTGTTCATTTTTTGCGCTGCAAACAAAAAACAGCCCGAAAATCGGGCTGTCTGAAAATTATCCGATTATCTTTCGGCGGCGGAGATGTATCTGTTGTCGCCCTCGGAGAGAACGTAGATATCAACGTAAACCGCGCCCCATCTGCACGAATCCTCGTAGCTTCCCATAAACACGTCAACCGCGACGGTTCCGTCCATAAGTCCGTAGCCGGTGTCCGCGGCAATCGCGTAGCCGTAAACGCGGCTTCCGTTCTGCGCGACAATGTAAAGCTCGCTTCCGTAGGGAATGATGTTCGGGTTAACCGCAACAGTTCCCACAACGGCATAACGTCCGCTTGCCGTCAGAGCGCCTTTTCTCGCGGAATAAGCGGTCGCTTTTCCCGAAACCACGCGCGTGTAATTCTCGGGAATACCGTTCACAAGGCTTACCTTTTCGGGGTCGTCAAGCTTCGCATAAGGAACGGCGCAGGCTGTTCCGCGCTCGATAACGCGTGAAACGGGCTGCTTTGTAATTTCCTCGGAAATCTGCTCCGTGGAAACCGCCTTTCCGTCAACGTACTTATCCTTGTATGTAACAACGTGAGCGCCGTTTTCGCCTTCTTCGAGAACATTCTCCGTGCCGATTGCAAGATTTGAGTTATCCTTGTAAACAACCTCCGCGGCAAGCATACTTTCGATGTTTCTCGTCTTATACTCAACGCGCTGAACGGTGATTTCAATTCCCGCGAAAAGCTCGCTTTCAAGCGCGGGAGTTACGATATCGTCGTTTCCGAGCGTTATGTCAGCCTTTTCGAGAGCTTCCGCAACCGTGCCTTCCGTCATTCCGAGAAGCCGCGTTTCGCCGTCCGCGACAACCGTCGCGTCAAACGCGCGCTTAATTGTGATATGCTTGCGCTTTTCGCCGTCCGTTTCGATTACAACGGCGTCGTCGGGCTGAAGCTCGTAATTTTCTTCTCTAAGAATAGCGTAAACGTCCGTGAGGTTTGTCTTTATCTCTCTTACAGCGCCGTTATCCTCGATATAAACCGTATCGCGGAAATAAAGCGCGCCCGTAAGCAGGAGCGCCGCCGCCGCTATTACTCCGAAAACCGCCGCTTTAACAATCCGGCTTTTCATAACAAGCTTTTTCATTTTCTCTGTAACTATTTGGGGTTTCATTGGGTATTTGCCTCCAAAATCTCTCTTGGACAACGCCTTACGAAATCGCGCGGCGTATCCCTTTTTCGTTCGCGTAAGCCTATTATAGCCGACTCGTTCGTAAATGTCAAACAGAATGGAGCTGTTGAAATTGTGCAGTTTTCACAAAATAATTTTGTAACCTTTTTGTAACCTTTTTCAATTGCCCGCAAAAAATGGCATATTATGTAAATTTTCAGAAAACTTATTGTAAGATTTACTAAAAACCGCAATCCGCTTTTTCTCGGCATAATCAACAAAAATAATCAACAGCGTTGAAAATTATCAGCAAAAAAATAAGCCGATAATCTCTTATCGGCTCACTTTTCAATTATCCGTTTGCCTTAGGCAATGATGAAATCCTTGATATCGTCAAGGAAATCAGCGCAGTCGTCGCTGTGGATTTTAAGCTCAAGCTCCTTTGAAAGGTCAAGGCTGAAAATACCCATAATGCTCTTTGCGTCGATTGCATATCTGCCGCTTACGATATCAACGTCATAAGCGCAGCCCGTAACGATGGAAACAAACTTCTTAACGTCCTCGATTGTGTTGATGCGAATTTTTGCTGTTGTCATAACAAATCTTCCTTTCTTCAACTATCAACGGCTTTCTCTGTAATTATAATGCCGTTCTCTATCTAAATGGTATCACAATTCCGTCCCTTTGTCAATATTGTTTTTGCCTAATTTTGCAAATCGGCTCGAAGCCTTTTTGGTCAATCTGCAATAAATTTCGCGGCTTCGTCAAGAAAATCCGCCGCCTGCTCTCCGTCCGCGTGAACAATCATCTTCAGCGGCTTTGAAAGGTCAAGGCTGAAAATTCCCATAATCGACTTCGCGTCAATAACATATTTTCCCGACATAAGGTCGACGTCAAACGCGCATCTGTTTGTAAGTGCGACAAATTCCTTAACCTCGTTAATCGAATTAAGCTTTACAGTGTACTCCTTCATATATTCTTACCTCTTTCTTTATTTTTTGCCGGTTCTTGATAATTAATATAACAACTTTTCAAAAAATAGTCAATACCTTATTGCAAAATTTGTAGTTTTCAAGTATAATAGAAGTGTAGTGAAAAAATTTTTTGTGTATTTCCGACAGGATTTTTAATGTATGAACGAGATTATTACATTCAATATACTTACGCTCGGCTGTAAAGTCAACGCCTGCGAAAGCGCGGCAATTGAAAAGAGCCTGCTTGAAAACGGCTTTTCCGCCGCCGAGGGCGAAAACGCGGATTTGTTTGTCATAAACAGCTGTTCGGTTACGGGAACGGCGGTCGCAAAGGCTCGCCACGCGGCTTCGCGGTTCAGGCGGGAAAATCCGCGCGGCATAATCGCGCTTTGCGGGTGCTTTCCGCAGAGTTATCCCGAAGAAGCGGGGCTGAAATTCGACGCAGACATCGTTCTCGGCAATTCCGACAAGGACAAGCTCGCCGATTATGTGAGAGATTACATCGAAAACCGCGTAAAAACTGTGAAAGTCAACCCTCTTTCAAGAGAATACTGCAAAGAAAGCGCTGTTCCCGACGAGGACAGGACGCGCGCTTTCATTAAAATAGAGGACGGCTGCGATAGGTTTTGCTCTTACTGCATTATTCCGACGGCGAGAGGGCGCGTTCGCTCGCTTTCCTGCGAGGATATCGCAAAACAGGCGCAAGACTGCTTTGAAAGCGGTCACAAGGAGATTGTCCTCACGGGAATAAACCTCGGCTGTTACGGCAGGGAGCTTGGCTTAACGCTCTTTGACGCGGTTAAGGCAGTTTCCGAAAGCGGCGTTCCGAGAATACGCTTAAGCTCGCTCGAGCCCGAAATGATGACGGACGAGCTTATCGAAAAGCTCGGCGAAATTCCCGCGCTTTGCCCGCATTTCCACCTCTCTCTGCAATCGGGAAGCGACGATATTCTGCGCAAAATGAACCGAAAATACAATTCAGACCGGTTTTCTCATATCGCGGAAAAGCTGCGCGAGGTTTTCCCCGACTGTTCGATAACAACGGACATTATCGTCGGTTTTCCTTACGAAAGCGACGAGGATTTTCAAAAAAGCGTTGATTTTGCAAAGAAAATCGGTTTCGCAAAAATCCACGTTTTCCCATATTCAATAAGAAAAGGCACGATTGCCGCGGAAATGCCTCAAATTCAGCCCTCCGTCAGAACCGAGCGCTCGCGCGTTCTTCTCGCGGAAGCCGAGAAGCTTGAGGACGCGTTTTTGCGGGCGCAGCGCGGAAAGACGGGCGTCGCGCTTATCGAAAAGCCGCAGTCGGAGCTGTATTCGCAGGGATTTACCGAGAATTACACGCCCGTGCGGATATTAAACGAGCAAATTCCGCGCCATACGCTCGCTAAAGTCGAGATTATCGGCGCGAAAAAGGGCTATTGCATAGGAAGAATTTTACAGAAATAAGGTTAAATACGGCGAAAGCCGCTCAATAAAAGGAGATAAAAAATGGTCTATCGTGTTTATGTGGAGAAGAAAAAGCTCTTTGCCGTTGAAGGCGGCGCGGTTCTCGACGACCTCAACACCGCTCTCGGCGTTAAGTCGGTCACAAATGTGAGAATTATCAACCGCTACGACGTCGAGGGAATTTCCGAGGACAACTTCAAAAAGGCGCTTCCGACGGTATTTTCCGAGCCGCCCGTCGACGACGTTTATTTCGCGCTTCCCGAAGCAAAAGCGGACGAACGCGTCTTTGCCGTTGAATTTTTGCCCGGTCAGTTCGACCAGAGAGCCGATTCCGCGGCGCAGTGTATTCAGATGCTCTGCAAGGGCGACCGCCCCGATGTGAAATACGCGAAGATTTACGTTCTCTCGGGTAAAATCTCGGACGAGGAGTTCGCGAAAATCAAGCACTACCTTATAAATGCGGTTGAAGCGCGCGAGTGCGGCTTCGAGGAGAAAAAGACGCTCAAGGTTTCCTATACCGTTCCGACCGAGGTTGAAACGCTTGACGGTTTTATCGGGAAAAGCGACGCGGAGCTTGCGGATTTTGTCGTTAAATATGGTCTTGCAATGGACAACGACGACCTTAAATTCTGCCAAAACTACTTTAAGAGCGAACACCGCGACCCCACAATCACGGAAATCCGTATGATTGACACCTACTGGAGCGACCACTGCCGTCACACCACTTTCGGCACGATTATCGACAGCGCGGATATCAAGCCGTCCTATATTGCCGATACATATAATAAATATCAGCTCCACCGAATAGACCTCGGCAGGCAGAACAAGCCGATTTGCCTTATGGATATCGCGACGCTTGCCGCGAAAAAGCTGAAGAAAGACGGCTTGCTTGATGATTTGGACGAAAGCGAGGAAATCAACGCTTGTTCGGTTAAGGTTAAGGTTGACGTTGACGGCAAGGACGAGGACTGGCTTTTGATGTTCAAGAACGAAACTCACAACCACCCGACCGAAATCGAGCCTTTCGGCGGCGCGGCGACCTGCCTCGGCGGCGCAATCCGCGACCCGCTTTCGGGACGTTCCTACGTTTATCAGGCAATGAGAGTTACGGGCGCTTCCGACCCGCTTCTCCCCGTTGAACAGACGCTTAAGGGCAAGCTCCCGCCCCGCAAAATCACCACGACCGCCGCTGCGGGCTATTCCTCCTACGGCAACCAAATAGGTCTTGCAACGGGTCACGTTTCCGAGATTTACCACTCGGGTTATATGGCGAAAAGAATGGAAATCGGCGCGGTTGTCGGCGCTGCTCCCGCAGAAAATGTCCGCAGAGAACGCCCCGCTCCCGACGACGTTGTCATTCTTCTCGGCGGAAGAACGGGCCGCGACGGCTGCGGCGGCGCAACAGGCTCGTCAAAGGCGCACTCCGTTGAGTCGCTCGACTCCTGCGGCGCGGAGGTACAGAAGGGCAACGCTCCCGAGGAACGCAAGCTTCAGAGATTGTTCAGAAATCCCGAAGCGACCCGCCTTATCAAGCGCTGCAACGACTTCGGCGCGGGCGGCGTTTCCGTCGCTATCGGAGAGCTTGCGGACGGTCTTGAAATAAATCTCGACAAAGTGCCGAAGAAATACGACGGTCTTGACGGAACGGAGCTTGCTATTTCCGAATCGCAGGAAAGAATGGCGGTTGTTGTCGCTCCCGAGGACGCGGAAAAGTTCTGCGCGCTCGCTTCTAAGGAAAACCTTGAAAGCACGATTGTCGCGCAGGTTAAGGCGCAGCCGCGCCTCAAAATGACGTGGAACGGCAAGACTATCGTTGATGTTTCGCGTGAATTTCTCAATTCAAACGGCGCGGAAAAGCACACGACCGTTTCCGTTCCCGATGTAAACGTAAGCTATTCAACCGGTATCCGCAACACTGCGGAGGGCTGGGAGAAGCTCGTCACCGACCTCAACGTCTGCTCGCAGAGAGGTCTTGTTCAGCGATTCGACAGCACAATCGGCGCGGGAACAATCCTTATGCCGTTCGCGGGACGCTATCAGCAGACGCCCGTTCAGGCGATGGCGGCGAAGCTCCCCGTTCTCGGCGGCACGACAACCACGGCTTCGATTATGGCTTGGGGCTTCAACCCCGCCGTTTCTCAGCAGTCGCCTTATCACGGGGCTGTCTGCGCGGTTGTGGAGAGCGTTGCAAAGGTTGTCGCGGCGGGCGGCGCATACGACAAGTGCCGTCTGACGTTCCAAGAGTACTTCGAGAGAACTCAGGGCAAGCCCGAACGCTGGGGCAAGCCGTTCTCCGCGCTTCTCGGCGCTTATGAGGCGCAGCTTTCGCTCGGTCTGCCCGCAATCGGCGGCAAGGACTCGATGAGCGGCACTTTCGAGCATATCGACGTTCCGCCGACGCTCGTTTCGTTCGCAATCGCAGCGGATAAGGCTGACAATATCATTTCCGCGGAATTCAAATGCCCGTTCAGCAAAATCGGCTATATCGCGCCGAAGTACAACGCAAACGGCCTGCCCGATTTTGAGAGCGTAAAGAGCGTGTTTAAGACGGTCGAGAAGCTTATCGGAAGCAAAAAGGCGCTTTCCGTATGGAGCGTTGCAAACGGCGGCGCCGCCGAGGGTATTTTCAAGATGACGCTCGGCAACCATATCGGCGCAAAGCTTGAAAATCTCACGGACGAGGAGCTTTTCACTCCCGTTTACGGCGCGTTTATTCTCGAGCTTGAAGACGATTTCGGCGATGAAAACGTAAGAATTATCGGCGAAACAATCGCAGATTACGAGATAACCTGCGGCGGCGTAAAGCTCGATATCGCGGCTCTCGAGGAGAAATGGGACGACGTTCTCGAGCCTGTTTTCAGAGCGAAAATGCCTTATCTGCCCGACGCAGAAAAGGTTGAATACAAAGGCGGCTGCGAGCTGCTCACAACGCATATTTCACCGAAGCTCGCCGCTCCGAAGGTGCTTATTCCCGTATTCCCCGGAACAAACTGCGAGTATGATACAGCAGCCGCGTTTGAAAGATACGGCGCAAAATCCGAGATTTTCGTTATCAGAAACCTCTCGGCAAAGGATATCGAGGACAGCGTAGGCGAATTTGCAAAGCTTGCCGCAGACGCGCAGATTATCGCAATTCCCGGCGGATTTTCGGGCGGCGACGAACCCGAAGGCTCGGCGAAATTCATTAACGCGTTCTTCCGCAATCCGAAAATCGCCGAAGAAGTCGAGAATATGCTCCACAAGCGCGACGGACTTATGCTCGGCATCTGCAACGGCTTCCAAGCGCTCATAAAGCTCGGTCTTGTGCCGTTCGGTCACATTGTGCCTCTCACGGAGGACAGCCCGACGCTCACCTACAACAAAATCGGCAGACACCAAAGCCAGATTGTCTACACGAAAATCACTTCAAACAAGTCGCCGTGGCTTGCGGGCTGCAAGGTCGGAGATATTCACGCAATACCGATTTCACACGGCGAGGGAAGATTTGTCGCAAACGGCGACGTTATCAGAAAGATGATTGACAACGGACAGGTTGCGACGCAGTACGTCGACCTTCGCGGCAATCCCTCCGGAAACGTGAGATATAATCCGAACCTTTCTATGTGTTCAATCGAGGGCATTCTTTCGCCGGACGGCCGCGTTCTCGGAAAAATGGGTCATACGGAGCGCCTTACGGATTTCGTCGCGAAGAACGTTGACGGAAACAAGGACCAGCCTATCTTCAAGAGCGGCGTTGAGTACTTCAAGTAAGAAAAATTCGGCGGACGGATTAGGTCTGTTCGCCGAGATAATACAAATTTTTTCATAAAATTCAAAAAAACCCTTGACAAAACGAATTTTTTGTGTTATAATAACTTTTGCTTGATTAACACGCGGCGGTTTTGTCTGTCATAGAGCCGTTCGCTTATAATTCTTAGCTTTCAAGGGGGTGTAAGATATGGCAGTACCGAAGAGAAAGGTTTCTCGTGCAAGAAGAGATAAAAGACGTTCCAGCGTATGGAAGCTTGAAACTCCGAATTTTTCACGCTGCAAAAACTGCGGCGAGCTTAAGCTCGCACACAGAGTTTGCCCGGCTTGCGGTTATTACAAGAACAAGGTTGTTGTAGCCAAGGAAGCTGAATAAGAAGCTGAATAAAAAGCTGAATAAATAGCTGAATAATCGGAAAACGCAAAAATAAGACAGCCTGCGATGTAATCGGGGGCTGTTTTTTTTGTATCGAAAGGGTAAATTTGTACAGTTTTTTTCGGCAAAACCCGCAAAATTTGTCTAAAAAGGCTTTTTATTGCTTTTAATTAATAAAGATTAAAAAAAGTCTTGACGAAACGGTCGGTTTTGTAGTAAAATATAAGATGATAAAAAATAGCTTCCGGCAAAAAATATCACGAAAGAGGAGAGATTAATCATGGAGAAGAAAATCGGAGTCCTGACAAGCGGCGGCGACAGCCCCGGAATGAACGCTGCGATAAGAGCGGTCACAAGAACCGCAATCTTCAAGGGATTTAAGGTTCTGGGAATAATGAGAGGCTATAACGGTCTGCTTCACAACGAGTTTATTGACCTCGACGTGAGAAGCGTTTCCGATATAATTCAGCGCGGCGGTACGGCAATTTATACGGCTCGCTGCCCCGAGTTCAAGGAATGGGAAAACATCGAAAAGGCAAAGAAAATCTGCGAGGAGCACAATATGTGCGGCGTTGTCACAATCGGCGGCGACGGAACATTCAGAGGCGCGGCGGATTTGTCCAAGGCGGGAATCCCTTGTATCGGTATTCCCGGCACTATAGATAATGATATTCAGTGCTCGGATTACACAATCGGCTATGATACCGCGATGAACACCGTTGTCGAGATGATAGACAAGCTCCGCGATACCTGCCACTCTCACGAGCGCTGCGCAGTCGTAGAGGTTATGGGCCGCCGCGCGGGTCATATTGCGCTTGCGACGGGTCTTGCGTGCGGAGCGACGGCGGTTCTCGTTCCCGAGATGCCTCACGATATCGAGCAGATTATCAAGAGAATTAAAGAAGTCCGCGCAATGGGCAAGAAGCAGTTCATTATCGTTGTCGCAGAGGGCGTCGGCGGAACTATGGAGCTTGCAAAGCAGATTGAGGAAGAAACCGGAATTGAAACCAGAGGAACAATCCTCGGTCACGTTCAGCGCGGCGGCAGCCCGACGGTTCGCGACAGAGTAATGGCTTCCGAAATGGGCTATTATGCGGTAGAGCTGCTTGAAAAGGGCATCGGAAACCGCGTTGTCGGCTTCAAGGACGGCAAGATTTACGACGTTGACATTCAGGAGGCTCTTTCGATGAAGAAGCCGTTCAACGAGCGCCGCTATATGATTTGCGACGAAATCAATTTCTGATAAACAAAAAACAGAGTAGAGAGCTTCGCGTTAAGTGCTGCGGGGACGGAGAGTTGCCCCGCGGACGAAAAGCAGGAGAAATCCATCGCTTGCGGTGAAGCTCTCGCATCTCGCTGTACATAAATTGAATAAGAAGCCATATTATTCTTTTGTGTGCAACAGACTG
>DBIU01000088.1:17985-18770 GCA_002304735.1 Ruminococcaceae bacterium UBA794
AGAAATTATGGCTTTTTTTGATATCTTTAAGCGGGCAGCCAAACGAATTGCTCGCCCTTTTCGCATTTTCAAAATATCTGCAATGGAACTGGATAATATTCAATGCATAGCTGTAACGGCGATGTTTATTGCATTGGATTTGGCAATTAAATCCTTATCCATTACAGTTATTCCGAACCTAAAAATATCATTTGCCTTTTTAGCAAAAGCGTCGGTCGGAATGATTTACGGTCCTACGGTGGGATTTATCGAAGGCTTTTTGTCGGACATAATCGGTTACCTAATAAAGCCCACGGGTGCATTTTCGCCACTATTTACACTTGTTGAAGCGTTAAGTCCTATGATTTTCGGATTATTTCTTTATAATCTTAAACTGTCAAGGAAGGAAATCCGCGATAAATCGCTTCAAAAGCAAAATTTTAAGGCATTTGTTAAAATAGTATTGGCAAAGCTCACGGTGGTGGTTATCTGCAATTTGATACTTACCCCTATTGCACTAATAATTTCAAACTCCATGGAAGCAGGTCAATTTGTATACGGCTCTGTATTGACGGATTACCCCAAACGCTTAATAAAAAACGCGATTCAATATCCGGTCGACTGCGTTATGCTAATCGCTGTTCTGCCGATTGTTTCAACCGCATACAGCGCTGTATTCAAAAGGAACAAAAAGCTATCAGAAAGGAAAGAAAATCTTGAATAAATTAGGTTTCATCGGCGTCGGAAATATGGGCGCGGCGATAATAAAGGGCGCGAACGGAAAGCTTGGAAATACGGCGGTTTTC
>DBIU01000088.1:18820-20153 GCA_002304735.1 Ruminococcaceae bacterium UBA794
TGGAAATACGGCGGTTTTCGCGTATGACAGCAACCCCGAAAAGCTGAAGAATATCGGCGTTCTCGGAGCGACCGCCGCCGACAGCATATCCGAGCTTGCAAAAAAATGCGACTATATTCTGCTCGCGGTAAAACCGCAGCAGCTTGACGGAGTTCTCGCGGAAATAAAGGCTTCGGGCAACGAAAATCTCGTTCTTATCTCAATCTGCGCGGGAATTTCCGCCGAATATATCCGCGAAAGAACCTTTGCAAAAGCAAAAGTCGTTCTCGTAATGCCGAATACTCCGATGATGCTCGGATTTGGCGCTTCGGCGATAAGCTGCGACGAAACGGTGTCGAAGAAAGAGTTTGATTTCGCAAGAAAAATCATCGGCTCATGCGGAATAACCGAGGTTGTCCCTCCGGATAAGATGAAAGAGGTTATCGCGATAAACGGAAGTTCGCCCGCGTTTATCTACGTCTATGCGCTCGGATTTATTAAGTACGCCGAGAAAGTCGGGATTGACAAGGACGCGGCGCTGAGGCTGTTCGCGCAGACGCTTATCGGCTCGGCAAAAATGATGACCGAAAGCGGAATGACGCTCGACGAACTTATTAAGCAGGTTTCAAGTCCCGGAGGAACAACGCTCGCGGGTCTTGAGGAGCTGTATAAGGGAACTGTAACCGAGGACGCGGTGCGCGCCTGCGAAGCCTGCACAAAACGCGCGTACGAGCTTGGCGAAAAGAAGTAAATCGTTTGAAAAAGCGGGAAAAACAGCGCGTTTTGCAGTATTTTGCAGTGATTTTTGTGCAGATTAACGAAAAGTAGTTTACGGAGGAAATTATGGTAGTAATAGAACTTGAAAACGGAAATAAGATAAAAATTGAGCTTTATCCCGAAAAAGCGCCCATAACCTGCGAGAATTTTGAAAAGCTCGTTAAAGACGGCTTCTACGACGGACTTATATTCCACAGGGTAATCAAGGATTTTATGATTCAGGGCGGCGACCCGCAAGGCACGGGAATGGGCGGCGCAAAGGATAAAATAAAAGGCGAATTTCTCGCGAACGGCGTCCCGAACGATATTAACCACGTTCGCGGCGTTATCTCAATGGCGAGAGCGCAAAACCCGAACTCCGCTTCAAGCCAGTTCTTCATCGTTCATAAGGACGCGCTTTATCTCGACGGTCAGTACGCGGCTTTCGGAAAGGTTGTAGAGGGTATGGACGCGGTTGACGAAATCGCCGAAACCAAAACCGACTACAATGACCGCCCGCTTAGCGATATAAAGATGAAAAGAGTTTATATTGAGGATTAAAGGGCGCTTTGCTTTAGTCGGTCGCGCTCCGCGCTCC